>CAYYNB010000126.1:0-18045 GCA_964472565.1 uncultured Anaerolineaceae bacterium | reverse complement strand
GCGTAGGGTCAGCGGCGGAGACGCGCCGGGATACGGAGGCGGATACGGGTGAGCAGCGCGATCTGGTCGATGTGGAGCAGATAGGCGGCGACCACAAACACCAGCCCACCGATGCTCACGGCCCCGATGGTCTGGAAGAGGGCATGCAGATCGGGCAGGGCGATCAAAAAGCCGCCTACCGCAGCGGCCATGAACAGCGAGGCGATCAGGGTGCGGGCGGCGCTGGTCAGAAGGCGGCGGTCATCCATACCCCCGATACGGCGCTGCAAGATGATCCAGAGGGTGGCGCTTTCGAGGGCGGTGGCGACGGACATCGAAAAGGCGAGCGCCCCAAACGGACCATAGGCAAAACGCGCATCAGCGGGGTACAGGGCGATCAAAAGCAGGGAGAGGGCAATATTCAGCAACATGGTCGCCGTGCCCACTTTGACGGGCGTCCAGGTGTCGTGGAGGGCATAAAAGGCGCGGACGAGAATTTCCAGCACGGCATGGCCGACTAAACCGATACTGAAGAGGGCCAGCGCCCACGCCGTGCCTGCCGAGTCGGTGCTGGTCCATTCGCCGCGCTCGAACAACACGGTGACAATCGGAAGGCTGGCTGCCGCTAAACCGATCCCGGCGGGGATGGAGAGAAACAGCACGCTGTCCAGCGCACCGGAAAGAGTGCGGCGGAAGGTCTCGGTTTCGTGCTGGGCGGTCAGGGTGGAGAGCGTTGGGAAAACCGCCGTGCCCACGCTGCGGCCTACGACGCCCAGAACGGTCATCAGCAGCACGAACGAGACAGACAGGGCCGAGACGCTGCCTTCGGCCATGCCAGATGCCAGCGCGGTATTGACCCAGAAATTCACTTGGACGATGCCCAATCCGAGGACGCGCGGCCCCATCAGCAGCAGGACTTCACGTTCGCCGGGGATGTGCAGATTCAGGGTGGGGCGGTAGCGAAATTGGACGGTGAGCAGCGAAGGAATCTGAACGGCCATGTGCAGCAGCGATCCGAGGACGGTACCCCAGGCCAGCCCATGCACACCCCACGCAGACGTGAGGGCTACCGCGCCGAAAATGATGCCGATGTTGTACAGGCTGGGGGCCAGGGCCGGGGCAATAAAACGCTGGTGCGCGTTCAGGATGCCCATCATCAGGCCGCTGACGGCGAAGATCACGACGGTGATCAACATGATGCGCATCAGTTCGACGGCGAGGGATTGGGTGCTGGATGCCGCATCGGGGAGCAGGAACCAGCGCGTAATCGGACCGGCGAAAATAAAGGCGACCAGGGCTAACAGTCCAGAAGCGGCGATCAGGAGCGTGATCACGCCGTTGGCTAACTGTTGGGCGGCGGCTTTTTGATCGTGGGCGAGGAAGCCGGTAAACACCGGGATGAAAGCGGAGCCGAGCGCGCCGCCCGCGACCAGCACAAATAAGGTTTCGGGGACACGCTGGGCGGCAACAAACGCATCCAGACGCGCCCCGGCTCCAAAGGCGGCAGAGATGGCGGCCTGCCGCACGATGCCCAGGACTCCGGTGGCGACAAAAGCCAGCATCACAATTCCGGCGGCACGGGCGATCTGGCGTCCAGACAAGGCGCGGGCAGCGTTTTCAGTCATCCCTATCACTCCAGTGGTGCGAAAAAATCAATTATACCTGGCCCGATGAAACCCTATAAAAAAAAGAGCAGCCCGGAGGCTGCCCCAGAATGAGCCTATTCAGTTTACGGCGCGGTCAGCGTCAGGGTGTAGTCGGCGCTCACTTCGTCGAAGTAGAAGCTGAAGAGCGCGGGGGCGAGACTCACCACGTAAACGGTGGGGGTGCCCGCATTTTCAATACCCAGGCTGATGTTGCCCTTGAGGAGACGTTCGCCGTAGATCGCGCCTTCTTCGGACAGGGAACCATCTTCTCTGATCGAATTGACGGTGATGGCGGGGCCAAAATCGCCCTCTGTCCGCTCGTAGGCCAGGCCGAACGCGTCGGTGACTTCAATGGCGTAGAAGCGGCTTTCTTCGCTGGTCATGGTGTCCTGCACGGGGGTGTCGAGGACGAGCTTGGGGGCCGCGATGAGCTGCATCGCCATATCGCCAAATTCGTCGGCGTCGGCGGGCAGGCTGAGTTTGATGGTGTAGATGCCATCAGAAGGCAGCACGGCGGCGACGGTGATATAAGCAAAACCTTCGGAAGTACCCAGCGCCACACCGCTGGCATCGAGCAGGTAGACCGAGGGGGTGATGTAGGCACCCGATTCGGCGGGCTGGGCATTGATGACGACGACATCGCCAGTCACGCCGGTGAACGAATAGCTGACTTCGGCTGAGGCGGCGGGCAGGGAAGCCGTCACGACATCACCGTAGGCAATGAGATTAATATCGCCCTGGGCTGACACCGGCACCAACGAGAGCAGTGAGGCGAGCAGCACAAAAGCTACTAACAGGCGTTTCATAGCATTTTCCTCCGTGAAACGTGCAGAACAAAACCACAAACCCAGGTGAGATTTTCACCTGAACAAAACTGGATGATTATAGCAGATTATGGGGCGGGTGTCATGCGCCAAGTTCCGCTCGGCGAGCAGTCGCCGTTCGCGCCGCCCTCGAAAAATGAGATAGTTTCATTATACAGGGTTGTGAGACGATGTTCACCAGGACCAGAGACATATTGCCCATTCTGATCCACATAACCCCCGGCGAGATAGGCATAGGTGCTGTTGAGTTCAAATTCCGGCGTGATGGCCCAACCGAGCAGGTCTTGCAGACCGGGCTGTTCGCGCCAGACCTTCCCGAAGCCGCGAATCGGCTGGGACATATCGGCGGGCGGGACGAGCGACGGATCACTTTCGACGTCCCCTTCTTCGAATGTGTCGTTGTAACAATACCAGTCGCCGTTGTAGGGGTCGTCCGCGCTGGCAACCATCACCCACACCTGACGGTTGAAGCGGATCCAGAACATGCGGCCATGCTCAAACACCTGTTCCGCGGCGGCGAGCTGCGTCTGGTAGGGGGTCGGGAACTGGGCGGGCAGGGGCGTCGGTTCGGTTACTACCGGTTCGGATACAACTGGGATGGCGGAAGCCTCCGCCACCAGACCCGATGCAATGGTATAGGCAGTGGCGGCGACAAGTTCCGCCGTCATTTCGACTTTTTCGGGCACGACATTGTCGAAGATGTCACCGGGGGTATGCATGACATCCCCTTCGGCGGTTTCCTGGCCCCACCAGGGGTTTTCGGAATCTTCCCACTGCCACGCCTCGAAATAGACAATCGGGATACCGGCCTCAACAAAGGCGTAGTGGTCGCTCCAGTCACCCGTAAAGCCGCCCCAGGTATCGTCGGGGGAGGTGCCGAAGGGCAGATTCATCTCGGCGGCCAGATCAAGGGCGAGATCGCGGACCCAAACGGGACCGCCTTCAATTTCCGGGGCGGCTTCGTCGTCGTCGGGCCAGGTGATTTCGGCCCCGGCATAGGCGTTGAGGTTGGTGCCGACACCGACGGAATCGATGTTGATCATGGCAACTACGCTGTCGATGTCATCGACCAGCCAGTTTTCTACAAAATATTCTGATCCCATCGGATCGCCGGATTCTTCGGCTCCGAAGGCGACAAAAATCACGGTGTAGGCGAGGTCCTGATCGGCTAAAGCTTCGGCGGCGGCCAGAATGACGGCGACGCCGGTTGCATTGTCGCCCGCGCCTGTGCCATCGGTGACGGAATCCATGTGCGCGCCGACGACGAGAATCTGATCGCCGCCCGCTTTGGTGGCGATGACATTGCGCGAGGTGACGGTTTCATCTTCACTGTCGGGAGGGATCGTTTCAAATTCCTCGACTTCGACAGCGTAGCCCCAGGCTTCAAACTGCCCGGCGATGTAATCCGCAGCGGCGAGTTCCGCTTCGGTCCCCATCGGGCGCGCACCAATATCGACGGACAGGGCTTCGACGTGCGCCATCACCATATCCTGGTCGATCAGGGTGACAAAATCGGGGATCGATTGGGCCTGGGCCGGGAAGATTGGGAGCAGCAGGGCCAGCAGCAGTACAGGTAGTAAAAACAGGTTGATGGGGTGTTTTTTCATAACGTCTCTCCTTAATGAGCCTACTTTGATAAACGAACGGCAAAGCGTTCATCTTCTTCTACGACACGGCGCAGCCCTTCTTCAAGAAACACGTGCGGCTCATAGTCCAAAAGATGCCTGGAGAGCGACAGATCGGCACACATGCGCGAAACACCGCCACTTTGCCCAGCTACATAAAGGGGCTGGGGTTCGCGTTCGACAATGCTACCTATCATACGCACCAACGCTTCAACTTTTGTCTCTTCACCGCTGCCCACATTGATCACACGGCGATCTACGCCGGGGGCTGTCGAGGCACGCACAAGGGCTTCAACGACATCATCGACATACACAAAATCACGGGTCTGGGTGCCCTTGCCGTGAATGACGACGGAGCCGCCGCCTTGAATCTGGCGGAAATAGTGCGGAATGACGGGCGGGTGCGAGGCGGGCAACTGCTGGCCCGGCCCGTAGGCATTAAAAATGCGCAGGCAGACCGTTTCGACATTCCATAAGCGGCCAATGGTATTGATGTAGTATTCGGCGGCGAGTTTGCTGGTGGCATAGGGTGAGAGCGGGTTGGGCGGCAGATATTCATTCATCGGCTGGGTGATCTGATCGCCGTAGATGGCTCCTGACGAGGCAAACACCAGCCGCCGCACCCCGACATCACGCATGGCTTCCAACACGCTGACCGTGCCGCCGACGTTCACGCCGTTGTATTCACGCGGGTAGCGGACGCTTTCGGGCACACTGACACGGGCCGCGAGATGGTAGACACATTCCACACCTTGCAGCAGCGTCCACAAGCGTGGGACATCGTTCACATCGCCGCGTGAAAAGCTCACTTCTGCGGGTAAGCGTTTGTCGTCGCCCGCGCTCAGATCATCCAAAACGCGGACGCTGTGACCGAGTTCGACCAATTTACGCGACAGTGCCGCGCCGATAAAACCCGCCCCCCCAGTGATGAGATACTGCATACACTTCCCCTTTTCCAATTGCTTTGGGCTTTGCTGTATGGCATTATAGCGCAATTCTAATGCGAATGAGGATGATCATGCCCACTGAACTCAATACGCTTCGCTCACGCTATAACCTTTATCCGCGCCCGTATTCGCGGATCACGGTGCTGGTCGTGATCGGGCTGGCGGTGGTGATTATGGGACTGTGGTTACTCGGAACGCCGGGGGGCGTGCTGGGGAAGGCGGATGCGGTGGGGTACGCGATCTGCCACCGGATACCGGAACGGACCTGGCATATCCATGGGCGGGCGCTGCCGCTGTGCGCGCGGTGTACGGGGATTTACCTGGGGGTGATGACGGCGCTGGCGGTGTACGCGGGGAGCGGGCGGCTTCGGTCTGAGCGGCTGCCGCGCCCGCGTTTGCTGGTGGTGCTGGGGCTGGCCGGGGTGCCGATTGCGGTGGACGGGCTGAACAGCTATCTGACGTTTTTCCCGTTTTATGATCCGATCTACCCGCCGCACAATACGATCCGGCTGATCACGGGGGTGTATGCGGGGATTACGATGTTGACGATTGTGCTGCCGGTTTACAATTCGACCCTGTGGAGCGCGCCGCGCCCCGATGCGCCGGTGAATCAGCTTAAGGAACTGCTGCTGGTGTATGTGGTGGCGGCGCTGGTGATCGCGGCGGTGCTGGTGGAATGGCCGCCGCTGTTATATGTGTTCGCGCTGGTGAGTGCGGCGGGCGTGGTGCTGATGTTTATGATCATCGGGAGCGTGCTGTTTATTACGGCGGCGGGACGCGATGGGCAGGCGCGGACGTGGCGCGATCTGGTGCTGCCGTCGGTGGCGGGGCTGGTGTTTGCGATCAGCGTGATTGGGCTGATCGATCTGGTGCGGTATATGTTTACGGGGACATGGGGCGGGTTTACGATGATGGGGTGATTATCTCCCCGGCTGCTTTTTCTCCGCAGGCAGGAAGGGGGGAAAACAAGCGGTATGCAGTTCACCCCTATCCCCCGGCCCCTTTCCCCGCGCGCGGAGAAAGGGGAGCAAAGCGGGCGGGGAAAGCCCACGCCCCTACCAATGGCGCGTCGTGAGCGGGACGGAAAGCGCGCCCCTACGACGGATTGTGGAGGGTGCAATTTTCAATCCGGAGTGGATCAGTCGCCGTTGAGCTTGGCGGCGGGATAGGACCCCAGCATTTTGACCATCGACGCCTGGCGTAGCAGATCGAGCAGGGCGGCTTTGGCGTTGTTGTCCTGCCAGTGGCCTTCGAAGTCGAGATAGAACCAGTACTGCCAGGAGCGGTGGCGGATGGGCCGCGACTCGATTTTGGTCAGGTTGATCTTGTGGCGGGCGAAGGCTCCCAGGCATTCGTAGAGGGCGCTGGGTTGGTGGCGCAGGGTGAAGACCAGCGACGTTTTGCTGGGGTCTTTGCGCGGCGCATCTTCCACGCCGATCACAAAAAAGCGCGTGAAATTATCCGGCTCGTCTTCCATCCCCGATTCCAGAATTTGCAGGCCGTAGAGGTCGGCGGCGATGGCGCTGGCGACAACGGCGGTGTTGGGTTCGGGATGCAGCGACAATTCGCGGGCCGCGCCTGCGGTGTCGTAGGCGACAACGGGTTCCCATCCGCGCCGGTGGAGATGTTCGGTACATTGGGCGAGCGCCTGGGGATGGGATTTCACAAAACGAACATCCTGAACCGTTGTGCCCGCCGGGGCGAGCAGGTGATGGCGGATGGGGAGGATGAACTCGGCCTGAACACGGAAATCGTACTCGATGAGCAGTTCATAGGCCTGCGCGACGGTGCCCGCCAGCGAATTTTCGACGGGGAGCATCCCGTGGGCGGCGTCGCCGCGCTGGATAGTGCGGAAGATGTCGGCAAATGATTCGCAGGGGAAAGCGACGACACCGGAGCCGAAATACTGGTGAATCGCTTCTTCGGAATATGCGCCATGTTCGCCTTGAAAGGCCACGATTTGTTGGTTCACACAAGCCTCGAATTTTGAAGATAACAGGGGGCGCAGCGCGCTACGCCCCTACTAACCGACAACGCCGGTTAGTATACCCTAAGATGCGGCGGGATTCAGCACCCGGCCCATAAACAGAATCGAGCGGGTGGGCTGGTCGATCAGCAGGTAGAGGAAGGGGCGGTCAATATTCAGGCTGATGTCGGGCATGATGGCGGTGGCCCCCATGGTGATGGCGGTGGCGGCGGCGGCTTCGGTGCCCTCTTCGGCGGTTTTGATGTAAGCCTGATGGATGACGGCATCAATGAACAGATTACGCTCCCCGGTCATGCCGGAAAAATCAGCATTAGCGGTAAAGGCGTCGGTCATGCCCATGTTGGCGAGCGTCTCGGCCAGTTGCAGGCTGGAGCGGTATTCAAACGACGGCATCCACAGCGCGACGGTCATGGGTTGGAGCGCATCTAACACGGCGGTGTACATATCAGCCGACAGCGCGCTTTCGACGGCTTCAAACTGGCCGGAGTCGGGCACGATGATCAGCATGGCGGTCTGTTCCCCTGCGTAGGGCAGCAGCACGGCCTGATAGCCCTCTCCGCTGGCATACGGCTGGCTGGCGGTCTGGACCATCGTGGGCACGGTGACGGTGGAGCCATCCAGCAGGGTGAAGGGGGCGTCGCTGGTGAAGTTGGGATCGAATTCGGCGGCCCAGGCGGCTTTGAAATAGATGGCGTTGGTGAGGACCAGACGCGTGTCCGGCGTCAGGACGCCTTTAGCGATCAGATCGGGGATGAGGTCTTCGGTCTGGTCGCTCACCCACTGGTTGATTGTCTCGCGGGCGGCTTCGGGATCGTTGTAATCGACTGGCTGCAAACCCGCGCCGTAGTTGTCGGCCAGCAGGGTCAGAAAAGCGGGCAGGAAAGCGAAGTCCTGCTGGCCCCAGAGCGCGTTGGCCATGTTGAGGCGGAAGGCGTCATTCGCGGGGCGGATGCTGGTATCGAGCGCGGCGAAAGCGGGATGGAACTCGGCCTGGGGTAGGGTGAAATGCAAGGTGTCGGCCATCTGCTGCTCGGTGGTGCCCTGTGCCCCGGCATAAACCAGCGCCAGCGCCTGGGAGATGCTGTAGGGCGAGAGAATCAGGTTGCCGTCCTGGGAACGGATGGCCTGGTACAGATCGAAGGCAAAGGCATTATTGCCGGCGGCAACCTGCACCGCCGGATCGGAGTCCTGGGCCTGCGCGGTGACGGCGATGCCGAGCAAAAGAGCAAAAACCACCAAAGAACGAACTAATTTGCTTTTCATTGGTACAGCCTCTTGTAAACGGACGATGCCAGTAAGACGGTTAATGAGGCGTGTTGGTTCCTTCATTGAGGTTGCGCCAAGATTTTCCTGACCCCCTCCCCCCTTACCCCTTCCCTCAGGGAAGGGGAGTTAAACCGGATGAAGGGGATGATTATTTTCTTGGATCGGCCTTACTCCAGCGGTTCGAGCGTGCCATCCGCGCTAAGCTGACGGATGCGGAGTTCGGCTCCGTCGAGCAGGGTATTGCAGAAACGGGCTAATTTTTGGCCCTGTTCGTAGAGGACTACGGATTCATCCAGGGAGAGTTCGCCGGATTCGAGGCGGGTTACGATGTCTTCCAACTGGGTAAAAGCCTGCTCAAAGGTCAATTCTTCGCTGTTCATGGTTCGAGTCCTGAATAGTCATAGCTGAAAAAGTCCTTACAACTCCATTCGCCGCGCAGCCCCACCTCCATCAGCGGGATGAGTGTGCCAGCCTGATCGCTCTGGGCGACCACATCCCGATCCGCAAACGCGCCCACCGTATCCTGTAAATACAGGCGCACTTCGGCGCGCAGGGCATACAGCGCGATGAAGCCGGGATCGAGTTCGATGCCGCGCGTGTAGGCTTCTTCGGCGGCGGTGTAGTCGTCCAGGTTGCAGTAGGCCAGCCCCTGGATGAAATACATATCGGCAAACTGATCTTCAAGGGCCAGCGCGGATTGGGCATCGGTGATCGCCAGATCATACTGTCCCAGCAGCAAATTGCCCATTGCCGAGAAAGTCGGTCCCCAGATGTTCGGCACCTGATCACCAAAACTGCTGGAGATGAGCTTTTGGGCGAAGGTTGGATCGCTGAATTCGGTCATAATCGTGTGCAGGACCGGCTGCACGTCGGCCAGACGCCCTTCGCGGATGGCGATAACCGAAAGCACCGCGTAGGGAAAACTGGCGTTCGGGCCGAGTTCCAGGGCGCGGGCATAGTCGGCTTTGGCCTGCTCGTAATCGTGGCGCAGATAATAAAGCGCGCCCCGGTAATTATAGGCAAACCAGTCATTCGGGCGCAGTTCGACGACCTGATTATAGTCGGTGAGCGCCTCGTCAAAGGCTTTGATCGACGAATGGTAGGTGCCCAGAATGTAAAACGGCGCGGCCCACGCGTCAGGCCCGATGCGCCGCGAGGTTTCGATGTCGCGCAGCGCCTTGTCAAATTCACCCACGCGCAAATAGGCGGTGCCCCGGTAGGCATACAGCAGGGGATTGGGGTCTAAATTCAGGGCGGCGTTGTAGAGATCGATGGCCTGGGGGGTGTCGTCCAGATAGGAACGGATGGCAAGGTGAATGTAATTGGATACGCCGCTGCTGGCAATCGTGCCAGCGGTGACGCGGATCTCGTTCAGAATCGCTACCGTCCGGCTGACTTCATAACCGTTGCCATCGGCCATATCCAGGATGTTGATGATACCGAGGACTTCGGTGGCTACCGATTCGCGCTGTTCATCGGTCAGATTGACGCGGACATTGGCGGTGCGTTCCAGCGTGGTACGGTCAAACTGGATGTTGGGAAAGGCCGAGGTCACGCCGATTTGCACTTCGACTTCGACGGAATCGGGCGTGTAGCGGCCCCAGATGATCACCGTCGCGCCGTATGATTCAGCCACTTGACGCGCATCGGCGGCGCTGGTGATGGCGGCGGGATAGTGGCGGATGCGGATATTCGAAAAAGGCACGCCCTGTTCCAGAACTTCGGTGAGATCGCTCACGATAAAACGGCTGATGTCGCGTTGAGGGGTGTCGCGGAGCGGTTCAAGCTGTGCCACGAGGACCATATATTCGCCGGGCTGGACCGGATCCACATGGATGGCGGCGGGGGTGTCCGTTTTTTCAGCGTCGGGACGCAGCAGCAGGAAGAGGCCCAGCGCGGCCAGCGCCACCATAATGAGCGCGCCTGCCGCGAACAGCCCCCAGCGCTTGCGGGACGTGGGCGGGGCCGCAGGCGAAACCTGGGTCGCGGATGCCGGGGGGGCGGACGGTGTGGGGGTGGCAAAACGCGATCCACCGGACAGACTGCCGCTCAAGGGGCTGGCCGCGATCAACGGGGTGTCCAGACCCTGGATGATGGCTTCGAGTTCGGCCCCGACCTGCCGCACACTCGGAATCCGCTGGGCGGGGTCTTTCATTAACATCCGATTGATCAGATTGATCAGCGGACGCGGGGTGTCCGGGCGGAGTTCGGCCAGATCGGGCGGGGTGTCGTTGAGAATCTGGATCAGAACCGCCGTCGGGACTTCGGCTTTGAAGGGCAGACGCCCGGCTAACATTTCATAGAGCATCACGCCGAAGGACCAGATGTCGGCGCGCCCGTCGATGTCTTCGCTGCGGGCGGCTTCGGGGCTGAGATAACTGTAGGTGCCGATCAGCGATCCGGTTTCGGTCACACGGGTACGGGTGCCCATGTGGGCCACGCCAAAATCGGTCAGGCGCGGGGTGCCGTCTTCGGCCAGCAGTACATTGGCGGGTTTGATGTCGCGGTGGATGATCTTCAGACGGTGGGCGCGGGTGAGGGCGTCGGCCAGATCGAGCGCGATTTCGAGCACATGATTAACGGGAAGCTGCGGCTCCTGCTGCAAGAGGTCTTCAAGCGAACCGCCGCCGACATATTCCATGATCAGGTAGTGCATGCCGTCTTCTTCAACGGCATCCAGCATCTTGACAATGTTGGGGTGGTTAAGCTGGCGCAGCGCTTCGCCTTCGCGGGTGAACCGTTCGATAAGGTTGGGCATCGAATCGACAATATCGGGTTTGAGCAGTTTGATGGCTACTCTGTCGCCCGTTTGCAGATCGCGTCCCTCGTAGACATCGCCCATGCCGCCCTGACCAATGGTTTTGACAATTTCGTAGCGCTGGGCAATTCGCTGAGACATGGCGGACCTTTCCTGATTGGCCTGATCTGCCTCTAATTATAGGGCGGGCCGGGCGATCATGCATAGATAGATCCCCCATTAGTGTTCTTCAAACTGCACATTCTCGCACATTTGACAGTTATTATCCCTGGGGTAAAATAAAAACTGAACAGTCGGTTTTTTATTTTAACGAGGGACAAAATGCCGCGTGTATCCCCTGAATATGAGCAGGCTCAAAAAAAACGGATCATCGATGGCGCCGCCCAGGTTTTTGCACAATATGGGTACCGCTCGACCACGATGGATCAGATCTGTCAGGCCCTTCAGCTCAGCAAAGGTGCTGTCTATGGCTATTTTAAGAGTAAAGAGGAATTGTTCGTTTCGGTGTTACAAGCTATCTATGAACAGCGGTTCACCATTTTTTCAACCTCCTGCCAGTCAGAAGATTCCATACCGGTAAAATTCGAGAAAATTCTGGAGCATCTTGGCAACCTGATATGTCATAACGATCATGTTTCGATCCGCCTCTCGATGGAAGGATTTCTCGAAAGCGACAATATTCCCGGCCTGAAAACGATCAAGGCTGATTCTTATCAGCGTTTTTACGATCTGATTTACGGGCTACTGCATGAAGGGCAGATCGCTGGCGGCATCAATCCTGACTTGAATTTATCCAGCATAACCGCTGTTTTGATCGCTGTGGCGGACGGGATCATGCTGCACAGCCTTGTCCAGGAGCGGGGGATTAATCCTGATCGTGTTCGACAAATTATCTACGATACGTTCGACCAGGCACTTAGCTACAAGGGAAAAAAACGTGACTAACGATCGGAATGCCAATTCTAAAATCCGCATCCTGCTTTCTGAAGGATCGAGCACCAATGTCCGTGAAATGATCACCGCGTTAGGGTTGCAAGGCTATACAATGGATATTTGCGATCCGAATCCGATGTGTCTGGGGCGTTTTTCACGTTATATCCGCAAAGTTTATCGCTGCCCAACGTCGGGAAGCGATCCGGTTGGCTATCTGAAATTCATTATCAACTTACTCAAGCAGCAGACCTATGATGTGTTGTTTCCGGCCAATGAACAAGCGTATCTATTTGCCTGGGCCAAAGCCTATCTCACCCCTCTGGTCGGCCTGGCAATCGCTGATTTTTCAGCCTTCAACCGCCTGCAAACCAAATCGGCTTTTATGCAGTTTCTGGATGAGATCCACTTGCCACATCCTCCCACCCGAATCGCACACACCTGGAGCGAAATTGAACGCACCGCCGAACTGTTTACGCCCTCCTTCTATCTGAAGACAGCCTACGGAACGGCAAGCACAGGTGTCTGGTGCATCAAACACAAAGCCGAGCTGCCGGAAGTAAAAGCGCAACTGGATAAGCATGGACTGTTGAATGGACAAACCGAGTTTCTCATTCAAGCCGCCGCAGCAGGGAATTTTGAACAAGCGCACTCTATTTTTGACCAGGGTCGTTTAATTGCTCTGCATTGCACCCGCCGCTTGTCTGAGGGGGCAGGTGGTGGCGCTATCGTCAAGATGGGGGTAAATCGTCCGGTTGTCCGAGCGCATTTTGAAAAAATGGGACGCGTCCTGGCCTGGCACGGGAGTCTGTCAACGGATTATTTCTGGGACGAACAAAATGAGCAGCCCTCGTATATTGACGCTAATCCGCGCATTACCGAGCCAATGAATGCTGTTGTCAACGGGATCAATCTCGCAGATTTGCAGGTCCAGCTTTCTCTGGGCAGAGAGATTCAGCCTGTGGCCCCTGTTCACACGGCATTCAAAAGCCATAACACTATCCAGGCGCTCATGGGAGCCGCCAGCAATCGTCACTCGCGACGGGATGTGCTGCAGGAAATGTATCGTGTGATGTTCCAGAAAAATGTCTATAAAGGCAGCCTGGAAGGGATGACGCCTGTTCGACAAGATATACCATCACTTTTACCGCTGACCCTGATCCTGGCAAGCCTTCTCTTCAATCCCTACAGTGGACAGAAACTTGCTCAAAAAACGATTGCCAATTATTCGCTGGGAGCAACCATTCCAAAGTTGTTCGCTATGGAACCTGAAAGTCTGGTATGAGGGGTATCGCTAGTACTACAGCGAGGGGGATGTTGGGGCGTATCGCCATGCGCCCCAACATATCGAAAGGTCCGTACAGCTAGTCGGGCAGGCTGTAATCGAACAGGTTTTGACATGTCCAGTCGCCGCGCACCGCCGCTTCGATCCAGGGGAGGAAGTCCGGGGTGGGGGCCAAGGTGCGCGCCTGATCGAAGTCCTTGTCTGCCGCTGCGGTTTCGCCCTTAAGCTGGTGGATCTGGCCGCGCAGCACAAAGAGCAGGGCATAATCGGGTTCGCGCTGGATGGCCCAACTGAACGCGAGTTCGGCGGCACCCAGGTCGCCCAGATTGCACTGGGCCAGCCCCTGGAAAACGATCACATCTGTTACCTCATGGCTGTCGGCATTGGACAGGTCGGACGTATTTTCCTGGATGGCGAGCAGCGTTTCCTTGACATCGTTGGCGACGGCGCTGTACTGGCCCAACACGAGATTGGTGCCCGCTGCAAAAATTGTGCCGGTGAGACTCGGCCCACCCGTGCCGTAGATGGCTTCAAAGACGCGGTTGGTCATGCCCGGATCGGGGAACTGGGTGATGATGGTATGGGCGAGTTCCTGAACGCGCGGGATATTGCCTTCACGCAGGGCGATGAGAATGGCGATGATATGCGGCATATTGGCGTAGGGGCCGATGTCCAGCGACTGCTGAAGCTGGTCGGTGGCCTGCGCAAAGTCGCCGATTTCGTAGTAAAGCGCGCCGAGCAGGAAGCGGATAAACCAGTCGTCGGGGCGTAAATCCGCGATGTGCTGGTACTGCGGCAGAATCTGGTTGATGTCGGTGGACTCCATCAGATAGGCGATCATGGTCCAATCGTCGGGGGCCAGCCGCGCCGCCGTTTGCATATCGACTGTCATTTTTTCGGCGTTTTCCAGCCGGAGATAGGTGAGGGCGCGGTAGAGATAGGGAATGGGATTCCCGGCGTCCAGATCAATCGCGGCGGAAAATTCATCCAGGGCGACGGTGGGATCAACGGTGTAATTCTGGATGGCGCGGTGCATATGGGCGGCGGTGGTATTGCCGACCACGTTGGCGGGCGTGACTTCGAGCATATCGATGATCGCCAGCGTGTAGACGAGTTCCAGTTCGCCCCCATCGGCGGCGGACAGAATATTGAGCACATTCATCACCTGGGGGGCCACCGATTCGAGGCGTTCGCTGGTCAGCGTGACGCGGACATTGGCGAGCCGGTCCAGCAGGCGCGCATCAAAGGGGATGTACGGGAAGGGCGTGGTGACGCCCACCTGGATTTCGAGCGCGATCTCGTCGGCGGTGTATGTCCCCCAGACGACCACCGCCGCCCCGGTTTCAGCCGCCGCCGCCGCCGCATCGTCACCAGTGCGGATGAGGGCGGGATAGTCGCGAATGCGGACGTTCGAGAAGGGGATGTCCTCGTCGAGCGTACGCTGGAGATCGGCGGCAATGAAGCGGGATACGTCGCGCGGCTCCACACCGCCCAGGGGATCCAACTGGGCGACGAGGACCATATACTCATCATCCGAAACCGGCTCGACCAACGGGGCTTCTGTTGCTTCGGCGGTGGGTTCGGGCGTTGGCTCAGCCGTCGCCATTTCGGCAAGGCGGGCGGCAAGAATGGGATTGTTCGGATCAAAAAGATTGGCGCAGTTGACCGTTCCGGCGCGGATTGCGCGGGTGAAGTTGGCAAAATTCGCGCTGAGCGGGCTGTTTTCGACCACCGCGAAATCTTCTTCGGCGCTGGCGGTCTGGCCTTCGCTCTGGCGCACTGTCGCCCGGAGCAGATACGCTAGCATAAAGCTGGGATCAAGTTCAATGGCTTTGGTCAGGGTGCGTTCGGCCCCGTCGTTGGCCCCAATCGAGCAGTAGGCGACCCCCTGGATCACATGCAGATCAACCAGGGTGGGATAGTTGAATAAACCCTGCGCCGCCTCACTGATCGCGATGTCGTAGCGCCCCAGACTGAGATTGACATAGGACGACAGCAGCGCATCATGGGGACTCTGGCGGGATTCGCCAAAGGTGGCTGTAATCAGCCGCGTCATAAAAGAAGGGTTGGGGAACTGGGTGAGAACCACCAGCGTATCGCGGGCGGCGTCTTCCAGGCGGCCTTCGTGCATCGCCAGCAGTGCCCGGTAGATGTAGGGGAAGTTGGCGTTCGGATTGAGCGCGATAGCCTGATCCAGGTCTGCGTGGGCCAGATCGAACTGGCCGTAAATGTAGTACATCGCGCCACGGAAAAACAGCGGGAACCAGTCGTCGGGGCGCAGGTCTGCCGCTTGCGAAAACAGATCGAGGATACTTTCGTCCAGCGCGAGATTGGCCTTGAGCAGCAGCGGCGTCGTCCAGTTGGTGGGGCCAAGCCGGGCGGCGGTTTCGGCGTCACGCAGGGCGGCATCGGGGCGCGCGCTGCGCTGGTTGGCGATGCTGCGGTAGGCATACAGGATCGGGTTGCCCGCGTCGAGGGCGAGGGCGTCTTCGATATGTGAAGTGGCCTGCGGCGAGTCGTCTAACAGGGACTGGAAATAACGCTGGGTGTAGGAGGCGATGCTGCGGCCTGCGACTTCGGCGCTGGTGACATCAATGGCATCCAGGATCGCCAGTGTGCGCATGGACTCGTAGCCGTTGCCGTCGGCAATTTCCAGAATGCCCAAAACACCGATGACAAAGGGGGCAATCGACTGCTGGCGTTCGTCGGTAAGCTGTACGCGGACATTCGCCGTGCGCTCCAACAGGCCGCGATCCATGGTGAGATAGGCAAATTGATGGGTTACGCCGATCTGAATGTCGAGTTCGATCAGCGTCGGGGAATAGTTGCCCCACACCACGACGGTTGCCCCTGTCGCGTCGGCGGCGGCGCGGGCTTCGGCATCGGAGCGGATGATCGCGGGGAAGGTGCGGAGGCGGATATTCGAAAAAGGCACTCCGACTTCCAGCGTTTGGGTGAGTTCATCCACGATGAAGCGGGTCACGTCGCGTTCGGCAGCCCCGCCCACCGGTTCCAGGTTGGCGACCAGGACCATATATTCATCAGGGTTAACCGGCTCGACCGCAGCGGTAACGGCGGTGGGGATCGGCTCCGGGGTGGCAGGTTGGGGAGTCACGAAATCGGGCTGGCTCTCAACGGCGGTGGCGTTGCCAAAAACATTGGTGCAGTTGAACAGGCCCGAACGGATGGCTTCGGCCAGCAGCGGCCCTTCATCGGGGAACGCCTGGGTGAAAACGGCGATATCTTCATCGGCCCCGGCGGTGTCGCCCATCTGCAAGCGGGAATCGGCGCGCAGCAGATAGGTGAAGAGCAGGGTGTTATGTTCGATTTCTAATTCAATGGCGCGGGTATAGGCCTGATCCGCAGCGGCATAATCGCCCAGATTGCAGTAGGCATATCCTTGCAGCGTATACAGATCGGCCTGCGGTCCCAGCGCGGCCAGACCGATTTCGGAGGCTTTGAGCGCTTCGTTATAGCGGGCGAGGCTGACATTGGTGAAGATGGAAACAACCGCCGGCTGGCCGAGGAACTGGTCGCCAAAGGTCGCCGCCACCACGCGGTAGTACAGATCGGGTTCGGGGAACCGGGTGAGCAGGTCCTCGATCATGGTTCCGGCGAGTTCCATCTGGCCCTGGACAATCGCTGTCAGGCCCGCGTAGGCATAGGGCAGGCTGGACGCGGCGTTCAGTTGAATGGAAGTGTTAAAGTCAGCCAGCGCCTGATCGTAGTTGTACTGGTGGTAATAACTCGCCCCGCGCAGCGCATAAGCGTACCAGTCGTCGGGCTGCATGGTGATCACATTGGTGAAATAGTCGGTGCTCTGGTCGGGCGACACAAACCCCAACAGATAGCTGGGAATGGGCCAGTTGAGTGTGAGCCGCGCGGCGGTTTCCGCATCACGGCGGGCTTCCTCAAAGTTCCCCTGGCGGAGCAGCGCGATAATTCGCAGGCCGTAAATCAGCGGATTCGCGGCTTCGGTGGTCTGGGCGGTGGTCATTTCTTCCTGGGCGAGCGCCGGATCGGTGAAGATGCTGACGAAATAACGATGGTAGTGCGCGGCGACACTCGCGCCTTCGATGGCCGGGCCGGGCCGGGTGAGGTCGGACATAACGGCCAGCATGCGCATGTAGTTGTACAAATCGCCGTTGGCGAGATGCAGCCCGGCGAGCGTGGCGAGCACCTGCCGCGCCACCGATTCCTCCTGGGGATCGCTCAGGGCGAGCTGGATGCTGGTGGTGCGCTCGATGGCGCTGTGTTCCATCTGGATACGGGGGAAGGCCGCTGTCTGGCCGACATCAATATGAACGTCGATGCTGGCGCGGGTGTAACTGCCCCAGACGATCACCGCTGCGCCCGATGCGGCGGCGGCGGCCTGCGCCTCTTCATTCGAGGTGATCAGGCCGGGATAGGACTCGACGGAGACGCACGAATAGGGTACATCAATCACAAGCTGCTGTTCCAGGTCATTTTCCAGCAGGCGGCTGATGGGGCGTTCGGTGGGGCTGTTTTGCTCAAAATCGGCAACCAGCACCAGATAATTACCCTCTGGATAGGGGATGGGGGTGGGGCTGCCCACCACCGCGACGCTGGTTGGATGCGAAGGTGATTTGTCTTCGCTGCTTCGATCAAAAATAAGGCCCAGTGCAAAAATGGCGACACAGGCTACTGCCAACACCGAGACAATCAGCGCGATCCAGGGCCATTTGCTGCGGTGGATGGGGATGATTTCACCGGATGCGGTGACAATGCCCGCCGGGGTGATGGTGCCGGGGGTAAAGGGGGTGGGCGGCGGGGTGCT
>CAYYNB010000125.1:0-18449 GCA_964472565.1 uncultured Anaerolineaceae bacterium | reverse complement strand
AATAATGGTTGTCCGGCGGATGCGGATGCCGATGGCGTACCCGATGATCAGGATCAGTGTCCGGCGGAAGCAGGACCAGCCGATAACAACGGCTGTCCGGCAGCGGACACGGATGGGGATGGGATTGCCGATAACCAGGATGCATGCCCGAACGAAGCGGGACCAGCCGATAACAACGGCTGTCCGGCAGCGGACACGGGTGAAATTCTGTATGTCGAGGATTACCCCAACATGACTCCCATTGAAGGGGACGTTCAGACGATGGTCCAGGCGGTTTACCAGCAGGGCAAGACTGTCGGGGCGAATCCGGGCGTCTTTAGCGCCATTGGCGACACCCCCCCCGAAGACTTTCTGTTCGACCTGGCAGGCGGAACCGGTGACTTTGGGGACCTGACTGATGCAAGCGATCTATCGGATGTGGTGTTCTACTTCGCGGTTGCTGCGCTGCAAAATGGAAACAGTTTCCAGGCAGGCGGCGCGCTGGCTTCCGGTGGGGATTGGACAGTCAACGATCTGTTGAACTCGAACAATTCCGATCCCACGATCTGCCAGCCGGGTGAAACGCCGATTGACTGCGAAATGCGCGTGAACAAACCGGCTGTCGTCCTGGTGTTCGTGGGGCGAAATGATGTCTTCGCCGGAACACCGGTAGATCAGTTTGAAACCGATCTCAACACGGTGGTGAACAAGATCATCGACGGCGGCGGGATTCCGGTGCTGACCACGATCCCCGGTGATGTCAACAGCTACCCGGTGCTGCTGGAATACAACACGGTGATTATCCGAATCAGCGATGACAATGAACTACCGCTGATCAATATGGCCCGCGTAATGAGCAACTACCCAGAGAGGGTTAATTCTGACCTGACGTTGAGCGACAGCGGGAACGATACGCTGTATTCGCAGCAGATTGTCCAGATATATGGGCGATCCATGCGGAATGTTTTGGCATTACGGATGCTGCAACAACTGAAGCTGATGGTGCCGATACCGTAAGCCGGGGTCGGAGAGAATAAAGTAAAAGCGCGATCCGGTGGGATCGCGCTTTTGTTTTTTTAGAAGCCCAAAATCGCCTGTAATTTGAGGGCCAGACCCATCTCACCTTTGACTTTAATTTTGCCCTGCATAAAGGCCATCATCGGGTTGAGCTTCCCGTTGACGAGCGCTATAAAATCGTCACCGGCAGCAGTCAGGACCATTGTGGGATCGGGATGTTCGCCCGCCTGCGCTTCAGCCGTCTGGTTGGCAACCTTCACCCAATATTTGCCGCTGTTTGCACCTGTCAGATCAAATTGATAAACCGCGTTCACCCCTTCGGCCTTGTCGGGCTGGAACCGCTGATCAATATGGTTAAAAATCTGATCCAAAGAAGTCACTTCAGGCATGTAATTTTATCCTCCTGCCTATCCAATGCGCGTTCATATACCATCTAACTATAACAATCTAATTCACAGTAGACAAAGAGGCGGGCAAACACCCGGCTAACGTTCAAGAACGGTTATTGCCTCGTTATCAGGGGTTAGCTACAATTCGTGAGGATAACAGGAGGAGAAAGAGGGAAAATCGTGACGCTGAGCGCCAGCCGTGTCGAATATTTGAGCCTGAACAGCGAGATTCTGAAGGATAACCCACTGGGAGATCCGCACGTGCGCCAACTGACCGTGTATCTGCCCGCCGGGCATGACGACGTTCCAGAGCGGTCTTATCCCTCGATCTACTTATTGAGCAGTCACGGGAACACAGGCCCCGGCCTGATGAACTGGAGTCCGTGGGATGTGACGATCAAAGATCAGCTTGATGCATTAATCCAGCAGGGGACGATTGGCCCGGTGATCGTCGTGCTGCCGGATATGTGGACCCGGTTCGGCGGATCACAGTACATCAATTCGCGGGGCATGGGACGCTATGAGGATTATCTGATTCACGAGATTATCCCGGCGGTGGATCGGAATTATCGCACGAGGGCGAGCCGCGAACACCGGGGCATTATGGGGCGCAGCAGCGGCGGGTATGGGGCACTCGTGCAGGCAATGCACCACCCGGAACTGTTCGGGGCGCTGGCGTGTCACAGCGGCGATCTGTATTGGGAATATACCTGCCTGCCCCCGATCAGCCGGATGCACCAACAGTTACAGCGCTTCGGGGGATTGGATGCATTCATTCGAGATATTCCTAACATCCGGCCTAAAGGCGGCGCGTTCTGGGATGTGGTCACGACGGTGTGCTGTGCGGCAGCGTATGGGGATAACCCGAACGAACCGCGCGGCTTCGACTCCCCTATTGATCTGGAAACAGGAGAACTGAACGAGGATGTGTGGGCGCAATGGCTGGAGCACGATCCGATCCGCAAACTGGATCACCCTCCATTCGCGGCGGCGCTGCGCCAGATGAAACACATTTTTATCGACGCAGGACAATACGACGAATACCAGCTTCAGGTCGGCGCACGGGTGCTGAGTCGCAAGCTGACCGCATTAAACATTCCACACCAGTATGAAGAATATCCAGACGGGCACCGCCACACGCATTACCGGTATGACGTGTCACTGGCGGCGCTGTATGAGGCTTTAAAATGAAGTGGCGGGTTGGACTCATCCTGGCATTCCTGATCACCAGCGCGGCGGCATGCGGTGGCAACGAAAACAAAAAAGTCGATAACGTAGTTTACATTACGGCGACGCCACAGGTCGATGGGGATGGACATCCGATCATCTGGCCGACGATGACGCCACCGGGACCAACCGATACGCCGGTGCAGCCAACGCCCAACCCCACACGCGTTATTCCGCAAAGCGGGGGGGAATACATCATCCAGGCGGGCGATTCGCTGCTGAGTGTCGCGCAGCTCTACGGCGTGGGAGTCGAAGCAATTATCGCGCTCAACCCACAGATCGCGGATCCGAATGCGCTCGAAATCGGGCAAACGGTCAATGTGCCGGGCGGCGTCACGACGACGGGGCCGAACTTCAAGCTGGTACCGGACAGCGAACTGGTCTATGGTCCCACCGCCAGCGAGTTCAGCATTGCCAGTTTTGTAAAAGGCCGCCAGGGATTTTTGCGCGCCTATTCGGAACTGATCGATGAGGAACCCTGGTCCGGGATCGAGATTATTGACTTTGTGGCAAAATCGTACAGCGTGAACCCTCGGCTGCTGCTGGCGATTCTGGAATACCGGAGCGGCTGGCTTACCAATCCGTATCCCGGCGACCAGGCGATCAATTATCCGATGGGGATCATCAAAGAGGGGCGCGAAGGACTGCTGCGGCAGATGCTGGATGCGGCGGATGCGCTCAACGCCGGGTATTATGGGTGGAAGTATCGCGGGAATATTACGCTGACGTTCGTGGACGGGGTGCGAATCTTTTATGCGCCCGACATCAACGCGGGCACGGTTGCCGTACAGTATATGCTGAGTCTGAGCGTCCCGTCGCCGCAGTGGCAGTTGGATGTGGCGGAAAGCGGATTCTTCCAGACGTATCTCGCGTTTTTTGGTGATCCATTCACCCGTGCGATTGATCCGCTTGTGCCGCCGGATATTCAGCAGCCGATGCTGACACTGCCCTTTGCGAAGGGCGAAGAGTGGGTTTATACCGGCGGGCCACACGGCGCGTATAACAGCGGGTCGGGTTGGAGCGCGGTGGACTTTGCGCCGCCCGAACCACCCGAAGAACTGATTATGGCACAAGGCTCGTGTTATATTTCGCCCCACTGGGTGACGGCGGTGGCGGGGGGAGTCATCGCGCGGAGCGGCAATGGGTATGTGATTCTGGACCTGGATGGGGATGGGAACGAACACACAGGCTGGGTGCTGGTTTACCTGCATATTGACGATTTCGAAGTGATCGAGCAGGGAAAACGTGTCCAGGCGGGGGATCGGCTCGGCCATCCGTCATGTATGGGCGGCGTGAGCAACGGCACCCATCTGCATTTTGCGCGGCGGTATAATGGCGAGTGGATTCCGGCCATCTGCGAGGAGTGCGCGCCGGGCGTGACGGTGCCGCCGATGGTGCTGGGAGAATGGACGATGTTGGGGTATCCGAATCAGGAATACCAGGGTTATATGACGCGCGCCGGGGACGACGGTTATCGTCAAGCGGAACAAACCCGCGACTACACGATGAATAAGGTAAGCTGGTAAGCATGCACGACAAAACGATCATCAAGCGCCGGGCAGGGATATTCCTGCTGGGAGTGGGACTACTGATGCTGTTCACGCGATTGGGCGGAACGGTATCCCATTCAGGCGCAGTGCCACAGGACACGCCGATTCCACTGACTTTTCCAACCCCAACCGAAACGCCAGCCCCAACCGGATCACCGACGCGCACACCAACCCAGGAAGGCGGCCCGCAGGTTTTGGTGGAGGCGATAGACCCGGATGTGGGAGCGAATGTGCGATCTACTCCAGAGATCACGGCCAGCAATATCGTCGGGAAAATTATGCCGGGGAACCAGTATGTGGTGCGGGGAAAAAACTTCAACTGGTACCAGATCGAGTATCCTGAAGCGCCCAACGGCATTGCGTGGGTGTACGCGGACGTGGTGACGGTTATCGGGAATGTGAACGATATTCGAGAATTTGAGGAAAGCGAAATTGCCACAGTTGATCCGCTGGTGCTTGCCATCCAGGGGACAGGCACCGCCGCCGCCAGCACGCCGGGCGGACTCGCCACGCTGACGGCACAGGCGATGATCACGCCGACGGGTATCACAACGGCGGACCCCAGCACGGCGACCTGGATACCGGGACAGCCGCTGCCGACGTTTACCCCGCCAGGGCTGTCGCTCACACCGCCGATCATCCAGCAGCCGGTGGAAGACAGCACGGATACCGGGGCGACCCTGGGGGGCGTGCCGACGCTGGTGCCGATTTTGGGGCTAACCGCGCTGGGGGTGCTGGGCCTGCTGATCGCGCTGGTCCGGCGGCTTTAGGAACGCGCCTGCAAATCGACCAGGATCAGGATGATCAGCGCCGCCGCTAAAACTAACAGCGGAAGGCCGACACGGAACAGCAATTTGCTGCGCGAATGGGCCGGTTCGGGAGGACGGACGATCTGAAAACGCAGCACTTGCAGCATGATCACCGCGCCCAACGATCCAAACACGATCACAGTCAGCCAGGAGACGTCCAAGTAACCTTTGCCGGAAAACTCATGGAAGAGATCATCGGACCAGCGCAGCGTGGCATAGTTGAAAGTGGTCAGGACGGCGAATCCGGTCCAGGGGGAGCCGCTGAGATAGACGGTCAGCGCCGCCGCCACACCAATCAGCAGATAACCGCCGAAGGAACCTAACCCGGACTGGAGCGCCGGGCGGACATTCTGGATAGCGGTGAGAGTCAGGAAAAGCCCTGTAACCAGCCCGGTGAGCCACATGGCGCGGCGGCGGCCCACCACCAGCGCGAGATCGGGCTGAACCAGGCCGAATAACAGCCAACTCTGGACCAGCGGAAGCAGCACAACAGCAAACAGGATATGCAGTTCATACACGGCGGATTGGGTATCGAGGCCCAAGATCGAATCGGAGAGGGCTAACATCGATTCGGGCATAGACAGCAGCCCCGCCGATTCTTCCAACAGGTGATTAAAACCATCCATCAGCCACAGACCAAACGCCCACAAACAGAGTGCAGCCAAACCGCTGATCACCAGCATGATCGGATCGGGAAGCGGGCCGTTCACGTCGCGGAGCGCCAAACGTTTGAGGTACATCACACCGAGGGATACCGCCGCGATCTGCACAAAATTAGCGATATAACGCAGCGTCAACAGGTCGCTTTCAGCCAGTGCGGCCTGTTCGATAAAGAGGGCCACCGCTAAACCCGCTGTGACCCACAGGGCGATGCCTGTTCGCTTCATTTTACGACTCCACTTCGGGCACCAATGAACAATCCGCCGCCGGTGCTCAGGCTGCGCCCATAGCAAGCACGACCTTTCTATTGTAGTACGAACTCGCAGTTTCTCTCAAGCCTGCATCTGCCGTACACGGCAGGGGCATGTGGTGTTATAATCGCCGGTACGCAGCAAAAGAAACATGAACAAACACGAAGGAACACGAATGTTCACAGTCAACGAGTCACAAATCAAGGGCGTACACATCTTTGAAGTGATCGGGCGGATGGATGGCGACACAGCGCCGGAACTGGGGCGACAGATGGATGCCGCCCTGGACAAAGCGATTCACCAACTCGTGCTTGATCTGAACGGGGTGGACTATATGAGCAGTCCGGGTCTGCGGGAAATCGTGCGCATTTACAAACGCGCGCAGAGCGTGGGCGGCGATTTACGGCTGGCGAACCCCTCGGATCGGGTATTGACGGTTCTCCAACTGGCCGGACTGGATCGGGCGATGAAACTGTATACAAGCAGTCTCGACGCCGTGGACAGTTTCTCTGCCGCTTCCCCAATAAAATGATATAATGACTGCCACTTGCGAAAGGAGCCAACTGTTATGGTGATGGAAATTAATGTCTCGGAAATGAAGCGTGTCCAACTGTTTGAGGTGATTGGGCGCATCGACAGCACAAACGCGGCAGAAATGGGGGCGGCGCTGGATAAGGTCGTTGATGAAGGCCGAAATAACCTCGTGCTCGACCTGGGAGGCGTCGAATATATGAGCAGCGCCGGGCTGCGCGAAATGGTGCGCGTCCTCAAGCGCGTCAAACGCGGCGGCGGCGATCTGCGGATTGCGAATCCATCGGATCGCGTCAAGGAAGTGTTGGAACTGGCGGGACTCGATACGATTTTTGAGATTTATCCGACCCAGGTTGAAGCGGTTGGGAGTTTTTAGTTGCATTGTTGCGGTGCCCTCTTCCCTGGTGGGGAGGAGGGAAAGCCCATGAGTGAAGGTGTTGTATGCATGAAGTGAGCCGCCTCGTTGTACCAGCTCGCCTGGAAGAAGTGCGTCATGCCTGTGATTTTGTAGTGGAGAATGCCGAACACACCGGCCTGGATGAGCGCGCCGTGTACCACTGCCAGATGGCGGTGGATGAGGCGCTCACCAACATTATCGAGCATGGATTCCAGTACCAGGGGCAGCACAGCGAGATCGAGATTCTCTGCCAGGTGGATGCCGAGCATTTCAAGATCACAATTACGGATGACAGCCCGGCATTTAATCCGCTGGAACATGACGCGCCGGACCCGGGCGAACCGCTGGATACGCGCGAACCGGGCGGGTGGGGAATCTATTTTATCTGCAAGCTGATGGATGATGTCACGTACCAATGGGCCGACAACCGCAACCATTTGACGCTCTACAAAACACTACCATCGGCCAAAACCAGTGTAGCACCGGCTGAAGCGGCTGCCGATCCATACCCGATTCACCCCTTAGAAAATGGCAGTGTCGTGATCGCGCCCACCGGACGGCTAGACAGCAACAGCAGCCCGACGCTGGAAAAGGTGCTCACGGCACAGCTTCAGCAGGGACGGTTCTGGCTGTTCGTGGACATGACCGACGTGGAATATATCGCCAGCAGCGGCCTGAAAGTGCTGGTGTCGGCGTGGCGGCGTGCCCAGGAACACGCAGGTGACGTGATATTGAGCGGGTTGGGACCACGCATCACTGAGATTTTCGAGATGGTGGGATTCGACATGTTATTCGAAATCTTTCCTACGCTCGACGCAGCGCTGGCTGCAAAAAACAAGCGTTAAAGAGCGTTAAATTAAACTTCTGATATGGATAGCACACTCATTGCTGTGATGGTGGTCGGCGCAACGCTGGCAGTCGGCGGTGTTGGGCTGGGCCTGATCACGGGGTACTGGCGCGGACGAGCACGCGGGATCAGCCTGGCGGCGAACGAGCGAGTCAGCCCTGAACTGGATATTCTGGCAGGCGTGGGAAACGCGATCCTGAGTGTCCAGTTAAAAACGGATGCCCTGTGCGAAGTGGTCTACCAACAGGCGACGCGCATTGTGGACACCCGGAATTTTCAGATCGGGTTGTTTGAAGGCCACGACTACCAGATCAAAGTCTGGCTGAAAGACGCGGAACGGCTGGCCCCGCAGCGCTTTGAAGGCGCAGCGGAAGAAGGCATTATCGGCTGGGTCCACCGCACCGGGTCGGGACTGCTGGTGCATGACTTTGAGGAAGAATGGGATCATCTGCCCGCGCGCCCAGCGGCTTACACAAACAAACCAGCCCGATCGGCTGTATTCGCACCGCTGATGACCGCCGGAGCCGTGCTGGGCGTGATCGCGGTGCAAAGTTACCGCCCGAACAGCTTCGATGATGAAGATATGCGCCTGCTGACGCTGCTGGCGAATATGGCGTCGGGGGCGGTGCGCAACGCGCAGACGTTCGAGGCGATGCAGGAACGGGCCAGCCAACTCCGGCTGATCAACGATGTGTCGCGGCAGATCACGGCGGTGCAACCGCTGCCTGATTTGTTCCGGCAGATTGTGACGCTGATTCATGATGCCTTCGGCTATTACGCGGTCAATATCTTCATCTGGGACCCCAAAACACAAATTATTCCGCTCAAAGCCAGCAGCCACGAAGATCTCAAACCGGACGATCTCATCCTGAGTCCCAATGTGGGCCTGGTGGGCTGGACGTGGAGTAATGTCAAAACAGTGATTGTGCCGAATGCCAGCGAGGATGAACGATTTCTGGCGACGGCAACCTTACCCGCCACACGATCCGAAATCTGCGTGCCGCTGGTGATTCAGAATCGCGTGCTGGGCGTGCTGGATGTGCAAAGCAACCGGCTGGATGCCTTTCATGGCGACGACGCGTTTATGCTCGAAACGCTGGCGGGACAACTCGCCCTGGCAATTCATGAGGCGCAGACTTACGACGCCGAACGGCGGCAGACGGATCGGATCAACGCGATGACGGAAGTCGCGCGGGCGCTGGTGTCGATTCTGGCGATTGACGATCTGCTGGATGAAGTGGTCGATCTGGTGACAGATCACCTGGGGTATGACCGGGTGCATTTGTTTCTGCGGGTGGGCGAGCGGCTGGTGTTCCGCAGCGGGATCGGCGTTCACAGCGGGCGGTGGCTGGTCGAAAAACTGTCGTATCACACCAGCAGTGACAGCGTGATCGCGCTGGTGGCACGCGAAGGAAAACCCCGACTCAGCGGCAATGTGCAGGAGGACGATGCCTGGCAGCCCATTGGGCCGGGCGTCGAGGATACATTGAGCGAAATGACGGTGCCGATCCGCATGGGGTCGCATGTATTGGGCGTGTTCGACATCCAAAGCACGCAGCAGGACGCCTTCACCGATGACGATCTGACGCTGATCCAGGCGCTGGCGGATACGGTGGCGGTGGCGCTGCGGAATGCGAGTCTGTTCGCCAACGAGCAGCGGCGGCGGATGCTGTCGGAAACGCTGCGCGAACTGAGTACGGTGCTGGGATCATCGCTCGATCTAAACAGTGTGCTGGATGGGATTCTGGTCGGACTGGAACGAGTCGTCAATTATACGATTGGGCTGATCCTGCTGTTTGATCCTGACGAGCAGGTTTACCGCTTAAACACGGCGCGCGGGGATATTGTGGGGCCAGACAGCGCGGTGTGGGACGAGGTGATCACGCCGGATAACATCCACGAGGAATGTCTGCGGCTGCTGCACCAACGCATCAGCAGCAACGACAGCGGCAAGGATGATCCGCATGATGATATTCTGACGCCGCTGATGGTCGCCGGGGAGCCGATTGGGTATCTGGTGCTGGAACGCCGGGGACCGGATCGATTTACGCCGGAAGATCGGGAAATTATCGCGACCTTTGCTAATCAGGCGGCAGTGGCGATCACCAACGCCCAACTGTATATGGCGCAGCGCGAAGAAGCCTGGGTGTCAACGGCCCTGCTCCAGGTGGCAGAAGCTACCGCCCGCGCCTCCAGCCTGGATGAGGTGCTGTCAACGGTGGCGCGCATCACGCCGCTGCTGGTGGGCGTGGAGTGGAGCGCGGTGATGCTGGCGGACGATGCAAACTCGTTCCGGCTGGTGGAGATCGCAGGGACCAGACCGGAAGTGACAGGCGCGCTCAAAGGCTATGTCGTCACGCCGCTGCACTGGCCGATGCTCGCCAAGCTGATGCAGGATGGGCTGCCGATTCTGATCGACGGAACCACGCCGCAGCCGACGAATCTGCCGGTTGAACTGGAGATCGGGCAGGGTGTGATTCTGCCGCTGTTTGCTAAAGGCGAGGTCATGGGCCTGCTGCTGATCGGACAGCGGAACGATACCGAACCGATGACAAATCGCAAGATCGAACTGGTCAGCGGGATTGCAAATCAGGCGGCGCTGGCTATCGAAAGCGCGCAACTCACAGCGGCCCAGCAAGAAGAAGCCTGGGTGACGACGGCGCTGCTGCAAGTGGCGGAGGCGGTCAACACCCAGATCGACCCGGTGGAGAGCCTGGAGACGGTGGTCCGGCTGACACCGCTGCTGGTGGGTGTGGAACGGTGCGCGGTGCTGAAGTGGGACGAAAATCATAACTGTTTCACGGGCGGGCCAGCGTGGGGCTTAACACCAGAGGCTAAAACGACCTTCGACAACGTCGCGCTGTATGCCGAAGATGGGCGTTTTCTGATGCGGCTGGTTGAGACATCGGAGCCGGTGTCGTGCGGGATCGGGGCCGACTGCCCGCTGCCGCCGATGTTACAAAAAATATTCGAGAGTCCGGCGCTGCTGGGTCTGCCGCTGATCGCACGCGGGCATATTGTGGGGGCGATGCTGGTCGATCATCCGGCGCTCGGTGGACAGGTGGATCAGCGGCGGCTGAATATTCTAAGCGGGATCGCCCACCAAACCGCGCTGGCGTTAGAAAATGCGCGACTGCTGGCGGAAGCATCGGCGGCGGAACGGATGGAACGCGAGCTGGAAGTGGCGCGCGGGATTCAGACGAGTTTTCTGCCGGACACATTCCCCAGCGTGCCGGGCTGGGATGTCGCGGCATTTTATCGTGCGGCGCGGCAGGTCGGCGGCGATTTTTATGATTTCTTCCAGGTGGACGAACACCGCTGGGCGCTGGTCGTGGCGGATGTCGCTGACAAAGGTGTTCCGGCGGCGCTGTTCATGGCATTATGTCGAACGCTGCTGCGGGCGGTGGGATCGAACCGGCGAACACCCGTCGAAACGCTGATCCGGGTGAACGAGATTTTGCTGCGCGATACGCGATCCGAGTTATTTGTCACGATCTGGTATGGGATGTGGGATACGGAAACGGGCAAAGTCGCCTTTACGAGCGCGGGACACAATCCGCCTCTGGTGATTCGGGCGGATGGCAGCGCCGAACTGCTGCATGCACGCGGGATCGCGCTCGGCGTGGTCCCCAAGATTAAACTGGAAGAACAAGAGATCGCACTGAAACCGGGCGATCTGCTGGTGGCGTATACAGACGGCGTGACGGAAGCGCTGCGCTCCGATTTCACGGAATTCAGTGTCGTGGGGCTGCAATCGACGGTTGCGAGCCTGCGGCATAAACCAGCGCATGACGTGGCGCAGGGCGTGCTGCGGGCGATTGACAGCTTTGTGGCTGGTGAGCCGCCGTTCGATGATATGACGATGATTGTGCTGAAGCATCTGCCGGACGGGAAGAAGTAGGATTGGACAGTCCCCCGCCCCTCTTTGGGCGCTGCTGAGGGGAAATTCGCGACGCGAAACCGGGTTTGGCGACGCGAGACGGGAAAAAACGCACCCGACGTATCCAGATGAACCGCAGCCCTGCCCCTCTACAAACGAGATGGGGAAAAGCAAACCCCCAACAGTACTTAAAGAATAGCACGAATGTTCGGAAATGTCATCACCATTGAAGTACTAACTTCGATGGTGAACCTGGAAGACTATTACTCCGGGAAGATGGAGACAAGACCTCAACGGCAAGATCAGGCGGCAGCGGGTTATAGCCGCGCTCGGCTAGTTTCTCCTGGCGGGATTTAGCGATATAAGCGACATCCGGGGCGTAACGTTCGCCGGATACCATGTACCCACCGCCCTCCCCCGTGACATGACCCGATTTATGCTTCAGCGCATAATCAGTGATCCAATAACTCATTCGAGCGGAAATTTCACTGGAATACGGATTGGATGGCACTTCGACAATCTCCCCCCCGATGTACTCAAATAATTTGTCGGCGTTCTCCGGCAGATCGACAAAGTGATCAAATTCCTCAACCGTATACCGTTTCGACTGGACAGCCATCTTCCACCAGATCTCGTATAATTGACTCTTTTATTGTACAGCATCCCCAGCCATTTTTCAGACAGGAGAGTCCCATGCAGCAGATTATCGCCATCGGCGGCGGCGGATACGCCAGCCGGGCCAGTGATCTTGTATTGGAAGACTATATCACCGCGCAGAGTAACGCGGCGCGGCCCAAAGTGTGTTATTTGCCGCAAGCTGGCGGGGAAGCGCGGGAATATATTGTGCGGTTCTATGAGGCGTTCACCAAACTGGGCGCGCAGCCGTCGTGGTTTTCGCTGTTCGGGCGCGTAGCCGCCGACTGGTCAGATTTTCTATTGGCGCACGATATTTTGTACGTAGGCGGGGGCAATACGCGCAGCATGCTGGCCCTGTGGCGGGAATGGGGCGTTGATGGGGTGCTGCGCCGGGCATTGGAGGCGGGGATCGTCCTGGCGGGGGTCCGCGCGGGGGCGGGGGGGGTGGGCGGGCCTGTCGGGGCGGGGTGCGGCCTGGGGGGGGGCGGCGCGGGGGCGATCTGCTGGTTTGAACAGGGAATCACCGACTCGAATGATCAACTGGGCGTACTCGATTGTCTCGGTTTTGTGGGGGGAAGTTGCTGCCCGCATTATGACAGCGAACCGGAACGGAAACCCGCCTGTCAGGCGCTGATCGCACAGGGGCAGGCGCTGGCGGGATTCGCGCTCGATGATGGGGCGGCGGTTCACATGGTGGATGGGCAGCTCAAACAGGTTATCACGGCGCGGGTCGAGGCGCGGGGGTATCGGATCGACAGGCAAGGCAACGAAGCAGTTGAGAGCGTGCTACCGGCGGTCTACCTGGGATAAAACAGCCGAATTAGCCAGGCTTCCCCTCCTGGTTGAGGGGAAGCGGTGTTTATCCAACGCGCTGGGCCTGGGTCTCGGCTTGCAGGGCTAATTCGGACGCGAGAAAACAATGGGCCTGCGACATGGCGGTTTCGGTACGGTTCAGGACATCATAGACCAGTTGGGAACCGTAGGGTAAGGGCTGATCGGAACAATCCAGATATTCGGTACCCCGCTGGTTGATCAAAAACAGATGATTGCCCCCCGCCCGCCCGGCGAGATCGCAGTTTTTGCGGATTTCGATGGTGCCTTCCGTGCCGAGCAGGAACAGGCGCACATCGCCCCACACACTCAGACCATCCGGCGTGAACCAGTCCACACGAATATACCCGGTGGCCCGGTCGCTGCGCAGCACGACATCTCCATAGTCTTCCAGGCCGGGATAGTGGGGATGGTGGAAATTGGCGACCTGGGAGGCGACGATCTCGGCGGAAGTGCTGCCTGTAAAATGCAGGAACTGATCGATCTGGTGGCTGCCGATGTCGTCCAGAATGCCGCCATAACACGCCCGATCAAAAAACCAGGCCGGGCGCGCGGGCGCATTGAGGCGATGCGGCCCCAGCCCGATAGTCTGGATCACGCGGCCAATGGCCCCCGCCTGGACCAGTTCGCTGGCTTTGACGGTTGCCGGGTTGGAAAAACGTTCGCTGAAACAGATCGAATAAATACGCCCGGTTGCGGCCTGGACGCGGCGCGCTTCGGCTAACTGGTCTAAGGTGGTGAAGCCCGGTTTATCGCTCATGTAGTCTTTGCCGTGCAGCATGGCCTGGATGCCCAGGGGCGCGCGATCCTGGGGGATGGCCGCGGAGACGATCATCTGAATGGTGGGGTCTTCTAAAATTTCGTCTGCCGAACGGGCGAGCGTGGCCGAAGGATAGGCTTTGGAGAATGGTTCGATCAGTTCGGGTTCGGTGGCGAAAAAGCTGACCATCTGCGCCCCGGCGCGCAGCAGATGATTGGACTGATCATAAATGTGGCCGTGATTCAGGCCGATGACGGCGAAACGAATCGTCATGACGGCCTCCCGTTCATGGCATGATAGAATGGATCGTCGGGCGTGATCGAGCCGCGCAACACCGGACACCCCGTAAAAGCGGATTTATACAGGCTGGCGATAAATTCCAGCGTACGGCGGGCTTCGAGGCCGCTAACCAGTGGGCGTTCGCGGCGGTGCAGGCTCGCGACCAGCGCGGCAAACTGAGGGACATGACTACCGGGCAGGTCCGGCTCGCCCGGCTGCCAGCGGGACAGCGCCTCAGCATCAGCGGAACCAGCAGGCAGGCTATACACCCAATCGGCGTTGGTGTATTGGTAGAGGGTTTTGACTTCAACGGTGGCGCGCTGAAAATCGAGCCGCAGATAGGATTCTTCACGCGGGGAAAGCACGCTGTTGATGATGCTGCCCAGCATGCCGCTTTCAAACTGCACCAGGGCCAGCGAAACATCTTCCATTTCAATCGAACGGTCAAGTGTGCCCGCCAGTGCGCGGACTTCACGCCAGTCACCCATCAGCCACAAAAACAGGTCCATCAGGTGAATGCCGTGACCCATCGTGGGACCGCCAAGTTCGGTGGCCCATCTGCCACGCCAGGGAACGCGGTAGTAATCTTCGCCCCGATACCAGAGGGTATGGCAAACGCCGACCAGCGGACGGCCCAACTCCTGGGCGGTGATCAGCTTTTTGAGGTGTGACGCAGCGGAGCCGAAGCGCCATTGCAGCACCGAGGTCACATAACAGCCGGTGCGCCGTTCGGCGGCGGTAAGATCGTCGAATTCAGCCAGGGACGCGCACAGCGGCTTTTCACAGATGACCCACGCGCCCGCTTCCAGACTCATGACGATCAGATCATGATGGTCGCGCGGCGGGGTGCAGATCAGGACGAGATCGGGGTGGACGGCGGCGAGCATGGCGGCGTTGTCGGTGTAACAGGCCGGGATGGCATGCTTCTCACAAAATATCCGGGCGCGTTCGGGATCGAGATCGGCACCCGCCACTATTTCTATTCCGGCGAGACGCGCGGCTTCCAGATTCGCAGCGGCAATACTGCCAGTGCCGATAAGGGCAGCACGGTACGGTTGGCTCATCAATTATTTTCCTCGTCATCCAAAACAACATGCCGCTTACTATACTACAGATGCGAGGAAGCGCGCTCCCGCTGTCTTTACCAGCCGATAAACTCGGTGCAGTGTCCCGGCCCGCCAAAACAAGCAGAGGGCAAGGGATTGCCTTCGGCGTCGAGGCGGTTGGCGTCGATGTCATTCAGATTCACGTCTTCAGCGGCCATCACCGTCACGCATTCAATCGCGGTGAAGGGATGAAGCGGTTCGCGGCGCTGCGACAAGGGCGCACCGGGATTGAAATAGTTGTAGGTCAGGCGGCTGATTTCTTCGATCAGTTCCCAGAGTTCAATCGGCACGCTGTAGCTGACATCGGTATCGGGCTGGTAGACGAAAATGGAAATCACATAGTCACCGCCGGGGGTAAAAACAATGGCGGCATCGCCGGTGGTATCGTATGACCAGCCGTTTTTGTGGGCGACTTTGGTCCCCTGGGGAACGCCTAATTCAATCAAACGATCAATGCGATTGCCGCTCAACACTTCGATCATCTGCTGGCATTCGGTCTGGGTGATGTCGTCGGGATAGATGGCGCGCAGCCCGGTATTCGAGTTGGCACAATCGTAAATTTCGGTGAGCAGCATGCCCAGATCGCGGGCAGTGGTCTGCGAATAGAGATCAGCCTTGACGGGCAAGCTGGTATCAGTGGGCACCTGCGGGCGGCAAACAGGCCATTCGCCGCGCGGGCCACCATCGCCCAGATCAATCGGGGCGCTGATGAAGGTGCGCACCGCGCCGAGTTCCTGCGCGGTACAGGATACCTGATTCAGTCCCGCGCCCAGCATGGTGTTAGCGTCGGAGGAAACTTCCAGACCGCCGGCGACCTGCATCAGCAAGTTCGAGGCGGAATTGTCGCTGCATAGAATCGAGGCAGTGAGCAAAAAGGCCACATTCGGGTCCTGATCGACGATCAACATCTGGCGAAACAGATTGACCATGATCGGAATCTTGATGGTGCTGGCGGCGCTGTACACCACATCGGGCTGGATGGTGACTTCTTCACCGGTAGCGAGATCCATAATGTAAACCGAGCCGACGGTTTCCGGCCCGGCGTAGGAAAAACCGCGCGCCGTCATGAGGTCTACAATAGCCTGGCGCAGCGTGTCGATACTGCCCGCATCCGCTCCGATTTCGGTTACGGGGAGCGTGACACGGCGCGATTCGGGATCGGGCGAACGCAGGGCGGCATCAATCGCCAGGGCCGCGTGGGGAATATCGAGCTGAGTGCCAGGAGTGCCGGAGACAAAGGTTAACGTTGCGGGATCAAAGTGCGCCTGGCCCGACACGGTATCGTAACGCTGGGCAAGCTGCTCTAAAAAGGTCTTGAGTTCGCGTTCGCTGTAGGTGGCTTCAAGCGGAACCGTCACCTGTTTGACCGGCTCATGAACCAGATAGTTCCAGAAACCGATCCAAAAATCCTGCTCCTGGCTGTTCTGCTTGCGGGCCTCGGCTAGCATCGAGTCGGCGTTGGGGGTAAAACCGATCTGGGCTGGACTGAGCAGAATTTTGCTGCCCTGGTAAGATAATTCGATGGGCTGCGTCACATACACGATGTCTAACTGCTCGCGCGCCTGGTTCTCGTCCAGGCCGCCCAGGGGCAAACCCGCAATCGTCAGGCGGGTGGGCAGATCATCCTTCGTGCTGCTGTACCGGGTGAGTTCGATCATGCCGAGTACAATCGCGGCCAAGAGCATCAATGACGAGAATATTTCGAGGATCGGAATCTGCGGCCCGCGCGGGCGCTCGCCTAATCGTCCGTAGTCCATAGCTGTCTCTCCTCAAAGGCCGCACGAATCGCCTGGGCGTGAATGGGCACCAGTTTGGGTAAATCGTCGCGCGGGGTCCAGCGATAACCTAACAACTCGTGGCACAGGCGGATCGGCTCCACCGGGCCAGCGGGTTCCATCAAATACACCACATCCATATGACCGCGCCAGAGTTTCGGCTGCTGCACGATCAGCGGGCGGACGGCCCGCACACGCAGCCCGGTTTCTTCCAGAAATTCGCGTTCGACGGTTTGGGCCGGGTTTTCGCGGCGACCAATCCAGCCGCCGGGGAGTCCCCAGGGGGTGTAGGGGTGAAAAAGGTGTTCGACCAGCAAAACACGATCTTCATGCACCAGCACGCCGATCACGCCGATGGTAAAGCGGGGCTGCAAGCGGCGATAGGCGCGCTGAACCACCTGCCCCACACGCGGATAGCGCCGGATAACCTTCACCAGCCGCCGCCAGAATCCATGAGATTCGCGTACTCCTTGAAAACCATCCATAAAAGTTCTCGTCTATAATACAAAAATACAAAAAGGCCAGCAGCGATCATCTGGCCCCCCAAGATAGACCGACTATACCGCGTGAGAAGGCGAAATGCCAAATCGACACGAGGCGAGTATAATTCAAACCGTTCTCTTACCTGCGCGCCATGCAGCCGTTGTGATGGCGGTGCGCGCGGGTCGCACAACCGTGCTATACTGGAACATAATTTCAACACATCATCCGGGGGACTAACCGTTCATGGACTCTGCGCCCGATTTTATGAATCTATTTACTGAGCCTACCGGCGAACTCATCTACTTTCTGGCGGTGATCGCCATCAGCCAGGCGGCGATGCTGATGGCATTGGGCCAGCGGCTGCGGGGAAAACGCGAAACGGCTGCCGGGCGCTATACCATCCTGTTGACAGGAACGGTGTTGGCCTGGGTCGCCCTGATGGGAGGCGGCATTTATGCGCTGGTGAGCGATATGTCGGCGGCTGCGATTCTGCCACCGTTGGAACGGGCCGTGAATATGCTGGTGATTATCTATACCAGCGCGGCGCTGCTGGCCGCAGACAGCCCGAAATCGGAGCGGCGCATGTGGGTGATCGTCACGCTGCTCAGCGTGGTGACGATCCTCGCGTATGGATTCACGGCGAACACATGGCATCCGCTGGCGGACAACGAGGAATTTAACGAGCATACCCTCGGCTTCGCATGGACATTTGTGCCGGGGCTGCTGCTGGGTGTGGTGGCGCTGCAATTCACCCGGTATAAAGAAACGGCTGATATTCCCCTGAAGATGCTGTATTTTCTCGTGCTGCTGATCGGATACAGCTATACAACGATCCGCATCAGCGCAGGAAAACTGGACGGCAATATGTCCGGGGAACTGCGGCTGGCGTTTCTGGCCGGGATGCCGATGGTCGTCACGGTGGTCTACCGGCTGGTGCTGGAACGCTTGAGCGCGGCGATTGATGAAGTGGCGGAATATGCGGAAGCCGTATCCCGACCACAGCCCGCCATTGTGCTCGATCAACCTGCGCCCCCCCGCCCAG
>CAYYNB010000124.1:13860-18510 GCA_964472565.1 uncultured Anaerolineaceae bacterium | reverse complement strand
CGGCGGATATCGCGGCGACGCGGCATTTCGTGCGCATGCCGATTGAGGCGGGGCGGCGGGTGATGGAGGGGGAGAACCCCTATCCCCCGGCCCCTTTCCCCGCACGCGGAGAAAGGGGAGAAGCGGACGCGGAGCAAGCCAGCGCTCCTACGAACCGTCTGTATTTCGAATATTTTCCGCCGAAAACAGCTTAAGTTGACACCAATTAGCGAACCTCACCCCCTCTCCAGCCACGCTGGCAGAGGGGGATCGAGGGTGGGTTAGAGCAGTTCGAAGATGCCAGCGGCACCCTGTCCGCCGCCGATGCACATGGTCACCATGCCGTAGTGATCGCCGCGCCGCCGCATTTCGTTGAGCAGCGTGACCGTCAGCTTGGCTCCGGTTGCGCCGAGGGGATGGCCTAACGCAATCGCGCCGCCGTTGACATTCACCTTGTCGGGATTCAGGTCAAGTTCGCGGATCACGGCGAGGGACTGGGCGGCAAAGGCTTCGTTGAGTTCGATCAGGTCGATGTCGTCCAGGGTGAGGCCGGAGCGCTTGAGGACTTTGGGTACGGCGGCGACGGGACCGATTCCCATGACTTCCGGCGGGACGCCCGCGACGCCGAAGCCAACAAAGCGCGCGATGGGTTCCAGGCCAAGCCGGGCGGCGGTGTTCGCTTCCATCACCAGGACGGCGGCAGCGCCATCGCTGAGCGGGCTGGAATTGCCGGGAGTCACCGTGCCGTTCTGCTTGAAGACGGGTTTGAGTTGGGCGAGGGCTTCCAGGGTGGTATCGCGGCGCAAATGCTCATCCTGATCGAGGGTGATCATTTCGACATGACGTTCACCGTCCACAAGCGAAACTTCCTCAAACTGGACGGGCACGATCTCCGCGCGGAATTTGTCGAAGGCGGCGGCGGCTTTCATGTGGCTGTGGTAGGCGAACTCGTCCTGGTCCGCGCGGGAGATGGCGTACTGCTCGGCGACACGCTCGGCGGTGAGGCCCATGCCCAGGTAGGCTTCCGGGTGATCGATGGTGGTGGGGTAGTTGGGACTAATGCGGAAACCGGTCATGGGGACGAGACTCATGGTTTCGACACCGCCCGCGAGGATGATGTCGGCCCCGTTGGCGATAATCCGCTCGGCGGCGAGGGCGATGGTTTGCAGCCCGCTGGAACAAAAACGGTTGACCGTCTGGGCGGGCACTTCGATGGGGAGTCCGGCCTGGAGGCCAATATGACGGGCGAGATTCAAACCCTGCGGCCCTTCGGGCATGGCACAGCCTAAAACAAGATCGTCAATAAGAGCGGGGTCTAATTTACCGGCGGTCTGATCTAAAACATGACAAATGGTGGCAGCGGCTAATGCTTCGGGGCGGGTGGTGCGGGATGTCCCTTTTTTGGCGCGCCCAACCGCCGTGCGTGACAGGGCGACAACTACAGCTTCTCTTGTGGGCATAAAAGTCTCCTTGATGACCAATGCTCACGGTAGATTATCGTCAGGCATGGGGTGAATATCCAACTTCAGCGTAAAAGTGCTGCCGCGCCCAACCTCACTTTCGACCGTAATTTCGCCGCTGTGCAGATGGGTGATTTCACGGGCGATGGTCAAGCCTAAGCCCGTGCCGCTGGTAACGCCTTCGTGGGCGCGGAAAAACGGCTCGAAGACCTGATGCAACTGCGCGGGATCGATGCCAACGCCGGTATCGCGGACATGCAGGACGGCTAACCCGGTGGGGTGGCCGGTTTCGGGCGGCGCGGTAAGCAGTTCCACCGTCACCTGGCCGGTTTCGGGGGTGTAGCTGATGGCATTGACGATCAGATTGGTGAGCACCTGTAACAGGCGACGAGAATCGGCGTTGATGTAGACCGGCTCGGTGGGGAGCACGGCATCAAGCGCGACGGATTTACGCTCCGCTTCGGCTTGCTGGATGTCCACCACTTCAGCTACCAGCTTCTGAAGCTGGACCGGATGACGGTTGAGAGGGATTTTGCCGCGCTCAAAACGCGAAACATCGAGCAGATTCTCGATGAGTTCAGACATATTGTTGGTCACACGGTCCAGAATTTCCAGGTGATCGGCGAGCTTGTGCGGCTGTTTCTGGAGCAGATAGAGGCGGGTTTTGATGTTCGCCAACGGGGTACGGAGTTCGTGGGAGGCGTTGGCGATGAAGCGATCTTTTTGGGCACGCAGGGCTTTTTCCTGGCTGATGTCGTGGAGAATGACGACGACGCCGCGCGCCTTTTCCTCACTCGGACTGTAGACCTGGGAGAAGGTGATTCCCACGTCGATAATCTGGTTGTCGGCGCGTTTGACCTGGATTTCGCCGCGCCAACTCTGGCGACGCTCGAAGGCCCGCTGAATGTACCGCATGGTCAGTTCGTAGTCGGGCATGGCGGAAATCATTTGCTGATAGATGCTATCGGCATCAATGTGATAGTTTTCGGCGGGATAACCCAGAAGATCGGTGTAGGCTTTGTTGACATACAGGACGCGCTTGCCCGCGGAATAGATCAGGCCTTCGCCCATGGAGTCGAGAATGGTTTTGAGTTCGGCGCGCTGGGCCTCTAATTCGGCGGTGCGCACCAAGACGCGGTGTTCGAGTTCGGCGGCGTAGTTCTGGACCTGATCGAAGAGGCGGGCGTTGCGGATGGCAAGGGCGATCTGGTCGGCAAACGGCTGGAGGCGATCTGCATCCTTTTGGGTAAATGCGCCAGTGGTCGCGCTGTCGAGATGCAGAATACCGATGAGTTCGTTGTCCAGCAGGATCGGAACTTTGAGGGTGGAGGCGATCCAGCGCTCTTCGGGCAGGTCTTCGGCCATCCAGTCGGGATCGGCTCTGGTGTCGGAAATGGCAAAGGGGCGGTGGGAAGCGATGAGCCGTTTCCAGACGGGCACCTCATGCACGATAAAGCGGAGTTTCGTGACCCAGTCGGCAACCCCGAAACGATCATAACCATGACCCCGAACGACGCGCGCAATGCCGTGCTCGATCAACATGATGTTGGTGGCGTCGTGGGGCATGACCTGGCCGACATTGGCGAGAATGTAATCGAGCACATCGTCAAAATTCAGGATGCGGTTGAGGGCGGCGGCGGTATCACGCAGGGCTTCGGCCAGGGCACGCTGTTCGCGTTCGGCCATGAAAAGCTGGGAATTCCGAATGGCGATGGCGGCCTGCGACGCGAAACCTTGCAGCCGCTGGGCATCGGCCTCTTTAAAGAAGCCGGGTGTATCGCTGTAGAGGTTGAGGAAGCCGACCACCTCATTTTCCTGGATGATGGGGGCACCGATATAGGATTGAACCCATTGGGTTTCTTCGACTAGCGCCCAGCCGGGGTGCTGGCGGATGTCGGAGTATACCACCGGCTGATGAGTGTCCATCATGTAGCGCATGCCGGGCACTTCGCTGGCTGGATAGTTGACGTTCTGGAACCATTCCAGCAGGCCGCGCTCGGCATAGCCCTGGCTGCCGACGGGGTGGAGATATTTTTTTTCGTCGAGAAGCATAATGTTGGCGGTGCTGTGGGTCAGCACTTTGCTGACATTGGTGAGAATCCGCTTCAGGACTTCGCTGAAATCAAGGGTGCTGTTGATCAGAATGGCGGTTTCGTGGAGGGCCTCGGTGAAGTCGCGCTGCTGGCGTTCGGCAGAGAACAGAGTCGCGTTGCGGAAGGCGATGGCGACGAGGTTCGCCAAAATTTGCAACTGGTGGGCGTGGGTGGATGTAAAGAAGCCGGGTGTGCTGCTGTCGAGGTTGAGAATGCCGACCACCTTGTTATCCACCCGAATGGGCATGCCCAGGTGAGCGCGCATCCAATCCAGACCCTCGATGGTAATCCAATTGGGTTCTTCCCTGGTATCGGCAATGAACAGAGGCTGGCCGGATGCCTGCATGCGGTGAAACCAGGGGTTAGATGCGGCGTCAAAGGTGAGATTCGACACCAAATTGCCCTGGTTGCGCTCGGTGAAGCCGCGATGACGCACAATACGCAAAACGTCGCCATCGGTCAGCAGAATGCTGACGGCTTCGTAGGGAACGATACGCTCCATTTGATTCAGGATGTGATCCAGGATTTCGTCAAAGTTGAGGGTGCTGGTGAGCAGGGCGGCGGTATCGCGCAGGGCTTCGGCCAGGGTGCGCTGTTCGCGCTCGGCAGCAAAGAGGCGCGCGTTTCGAATGGCGATGGCGGCTTGATTGGCGAAAATTTTCAGGCGTTCGATATGTTCAGCGGTGAACGTGCCAGAGATCGCGCTGTCGAGGTTGAGAAAGCCAATAACTTCATCGTCGAGCAAGATGGGAGCGCCGGCATAACTGCGAACCCAGTGCGTTTGGTCGAAGGCCGTCCAGCTATCGGTGTCGGTGTTGTTGGTAATGATATACGGCTCTTTGGTTTGGGCCATGATGCGCAACCCCGTTACCTGGCTAATGTCAAAGCCGGTGGTGCGCACCCATTCTTCGATTTCGGGGGAGGTGTAGTTGCGACAGCGGACAGCACGCGCAATGCCATTTTCGAGCAGCATCAGGTTAACCTGGTTGTGCGGCAGCACGCGCCCGATGTGATCGAGGATATGATCGAGCACTTCGTCGGGGTCCAGGGAACTGTTGATCACGGCGGCGGTATCGCGCAGGGCCTCGGCCAGCAGGCGCTGCTCGCGTTCGGCTTGC
>CAYYNB010000124.1:7758-13760 GCA_964472565.1 uncultured Anaerolineaceae bacterium | reverse complement strand
GCTGTCGGCGGCGTTATCAACGGCGAACTGGGTCAGGCGCAAAGCTGCCTCGGCACGCTTGAGTTCGGTGATGTTGTGATTGATGCCAATCATGCCCATGATCTGGCCGTTGGTATCTTGCAAAGGAACTTTGGTGGTCAGGTACCAATGGGTTTCACCGTTGGGGCTGCGGATCAGGTCTTCGCGGTTGAGCAAGGGCTGCCCGGTGGTGATGACCTGCATATCATCGTCGAAATACGAGGCGGCCTGATCGTGGGGGTAGAAGTCGAAATCGGTTTGGCCGATAACCGCTTCGGGACTGGCTGCGCCGCGCAGCCGTAAATCGGTCTGGTTGGAGAGGAGGAGACGCGCCTGGGTGTCTTTCAAAAAGATGGGGTCGGGAATTTGATCCAGGATGCCGCGGAGCAGATTCCGCTCTTCAAGGCGGACGGCTTCGATCTGCTTGCGTTCGGTGATGTCACGCATCATCCCCAGATGTAAGGTTTCGTTTTGGAAGGCCAGCACGTTGAGATTCACTTCGACAAGAAAGGTTGAACCATCGAGGCGCTGGTGCAGCCACTCAAAATGGTGAAATTTTGAACTGGTTAGCCTCTCGTTGAGGATAGCCTGCGATTTTGTTTCTGAAGCCTGACCATCGGGTTGGAGGAGCGGTGATAAATCGTGGATGGTTTTGCCCACAATATCTTCGCGGCGGCTGCCGAACATTTCCAGGGCTTTGGCGTTGCACTCGATAATGCGGTTATGCTGCATCAGCAGAATGGCGTCACTGGCCTGTTCAAAGAGCACCCGGTAGCGCTCTTCGTTGTAGGCCAAAACCGCCTCAGTTTCTTTGCGAACGGTAATGTCGGTGTGGGTTCCGATGAGGCGCTGGGGCGTGCCATCGGCAGACCGCTGGACAATTTTACCGCGCGCCAGGATCCATTTATAGGTTCCATCCTGACAGCGCATGCGGTATTCCGCATTGTAGAGGGGCGATTGGCCGGTTAAATGTTTTTCGATTTCGGCATAAACAGAAGGTTTATCGTCGGGATGGACCAGGGCATCCCAACCGGTCAGGCTGGGGTCCACTTCGTGATCTTCGTAACCGAGCATCGTTTTCCAGCGGCGGGACATGTAAACATAATTGGATTCGGTGTTCCAGTCCCAAACGCCATCCCCCGCGCCTTCCAGCGCAAACTGCCAGCGTTCTTCACTTTCGCGGAGCGCATCGGCAGCTTTTTTGATGTCGGTGATGTCGCGGATGATGCTGAGAATGCACTTTTCATTATTAATTTCGACGAGCCGACAGGATAGCTGACAGGGAACGATGCGATTGTCTTTGGCCCCCAATGGGATTTCGTCCCAGGTGTATTCGCCGTTGATATGGACCAGATGCATGTGTTGGGTACGTAGATCGGCGCCGATCCAGAGGCCGAGATCGACGGTTGTACGACCAATGGTGTCGGTGTACTGATGGCCGAAGATTTTGGTCCAGGCGGGATTCATGTCGAAGATCAGGCCATCGGATTCGCGGGTAAGGATGATGGCATCGGGGCTGGACTGGAAGATTTTAGAGAATTTCTCTTCGCTGTCGCGCAAAGCCGCCGTTGCTTTTTTGATGTCGGTCATATCGCGGAGGATTGCCAGGATGCAGTCTTCGCCATCAATATGCAGAATCCGCCCGGATACCAGGCCGGGGATGATGGTGTTGTCTTTGGTGCGGACGATGATTTCGTAATTGTTGCATTCGCCTTGCGCGATAAGCTGGGTGCGATAGGCGTCACGCTGGTTCAGATCGCCCCACACGTTGATTTCCAGCGTCGTATGGCCGATGCACTCGTCACGGGTAAAACCAGTTATGCGGGTCCAACTGTTGTTCACGTCGTAGATGAGGCCATCCGCGAGACGGGTGATAATAATACCGTCCGGGGTGGCCTGGAATGCTTTCGAGAATTTTTCTTCGCTTTTGCGGAGGGCTTCGGCGGCGAGTTTGGATTGGGTGATGTCGCTGATCACGCCGTAGTGAACGCGTCTGCCGGTATCGGGGTCCTCTGTCATGTGGCCGCTGTCGCGGACCCAGATCAGGCTGCCGTCGGCCTTGCGGATGCGGTATTCGACAATGACCGTCGGACTTGTGCGTAACTGGGGGAGATAGGTGTTAGTCAACGGCAGATCATCAGGATAGATGAGCGATACCCAGAAAAACCAATCCTGGTTAAATTTTTCGGGCGGGTAGCCGGTCAGGGTTTCGATCTGGGGTGAGAGGAGACGATAGGCTAATAACGTGTCGTCCGGCGCGAGTTCGGCAGTGTAGACCACATCCGTGATCGAGGTGATGACTTCCTGGAAGCGGCCTTCAGTCGCCAATAAAGTATTCTGCGCCTCCTGGAGCGTATCTAACATCCGGTTGATGGTGGCGGCGACATCGGATAATTCGTCGTTGCCAATCACCGGGATACGTGCCGAGAGATTCGCGAGGTGGTGAAGCTCCTGTCTGAATTTCAGTAAGCGCCGCAGCCACAAGCGGTCGACAATTGTAACCATCAACAGGGTAAAAACAGCCCCGACCAGCAGCGTGCCGACCAAAAAAATATTAAGAATTTCGCGTCCCTGGTGATCGATGTCGCGCTGCGTTGTGACACGTACAATCAGTGCGTGGGTGCCGCTAATATCATTGATGAGACGGTATCCGGCAATGGTCGTGTCGTCAAGCGGCTGGCTGGTGGTCGCTGTGCTGCTGAGATCGGATATATGTTTAAAGTCGGCGGGCAAGTCTGGATCATCAATACGGTAAATGGTAATGCCAAAGGACAGGTCGGCGGATAATTTATTCACCAGCGAACTGTCAATGGCGCGGCCCAGCACTAATGTGCCGCGTGTCGGGCCAGTTTCCTCGCGGGTCAGAACCGGCAGGGCCGAGATCAACATGGGGCTATCAGACAACAGAATCACCCCATTGACTTCCCGCCGCGTGGTATCCGTATTAAGCAGTTCCGGGTGCTGCTCGAAATGATCCGTTTCTGCCGGCGTGATTTGCTGGGTGTCAGAATCGAATTGTTTGGAGACGACAGCCCGGCCCTGGGTGTCGAACAGGATCAGCAGGTTGATATTGAGATTGATGAAAGTCGTGGGGGATGTGTTTAAGTCGAGGTAACGCTGGTTGCGATCTTCCATAAATTGATACGTGTCGTCCCAGGAAGCCCAATCACGCGTCGTAGAGCGCAGATAATCCAGTTGGCTTTGCAGGCCATTCAGGACGCGCTGGACATCCTGCTGCATCATTTTGTCTTCGAGATGGGAAAAGCGTTGGCTCAGGATGGCATGGGACAACAGGCTCAAGAGCATGATCAGGCTCAACAGCGTAAGGCTGATCACCAGAAAGGCTTTGAACCGCAGAGAAAAACGCTTATCCCTGATGGGTACCCTGGAGATGCTGTCCATGATCAAGCAAACCTTTCGCGTTGGCGCGATGTTGTGTGCAAGGGCATATACCCTCTTAGGATAATTTTACCTTAAGATTGAATTTAGAGGGCGAAAACCAATCGCCCTCTGGTTAGAAGAACAAAACCAAAACGGATGCAAGTTAATTACGAAGGGGTTTGCCGTATTGGAGCAGGTGGGCGATGCGTTCGAGGGTTTTAGGTTCGTGGCACAGGTCCACAAACGCCTGCCGTTCGAGATCGAGAATGTATTGTTCGGGTACCCAGCCGGGTTCGGACAGATCGCCGCCGCAGAGGACATAGGCGGTGTGGTTGGCGATGAGCGCTTCGTGGTCGGTGGCGAAACCGCCCTCACGCAGGGTGTAAACGCCCATCCGCAGGGCAGCCAGCGCATCCCGGCCCGCCGCCCAGATTTTTTGTGGGGGCAGCGGGGTGTATCCGGTGGCGAGGAGGTGGAGGACTTCGCGCCGGGCTTCGGCCAACAGATGATCCTTGTTGAGCACAATGCGATCACTGGCGGTGAGAAAGCCGAGATCGCGGGCGTGCTTCGCGCTCTCGGAAACTTTGGCGAGGGCGATGGTCTCAAAGACTTTTTGAAGATGGGGCAGCGGGTCGGCGTTGGGAACCTGCATGACGGGATTCACGACGCGGCGCAGCAGTTCCTTACAGCCGGTGCCCGCCGGGAGCAGCCCTGCGCCGATTTCGACCTGGCCGATATATAACTCGGCGTGGGCGACGATGCGCGATCCGGCCATCGTAAATTCGGCACCACCGCCGAGGGCCATGCCAAATGGGGCCGTGACGACCGGCTTGGGGGCGCGGCGCAAGCCCTGGAAGAGATTCTGAAGGTCGATGATCACCTGATTAAGCTGATCCCATGCCTGCTGCTGGGCGAGCATGGCGATCAGGAAGATATTGGCCCCCGCGCTGAAATGTTCGCCCTGGTTGCCGATCACGAGGCCGTCAAAGTCGGTGTTGAGGCGGTCCAGTGCTTTGTAGCCCATTTTGATGATGTCGTCGTCGATGGAATTGACTTTGGTGTGAAATTCGAGCAGGGCCACGCCATCACCCAGATCGAGGATGGCCGCGCCCGCGTTGCGCTCGACAGTTTTGCCGGACGCGCGCATGTCCGTGATCACGTAGAAGCGGGGATCGGAGGCGAGCCGTTCATAACTGCCCGTACGGGGATCGTAGACGCTGATGATCACGTCGTTGTGATCACGGTGGTAAAAGGTGGGATGGCCGGATGCGATCATATCCTTGACCCACTGCGGCACGGCATAACCATCGGCTTCCATACGGGGGATGGTGTCCGCGACGCCAAGCGCGTCCCACAGCTCGAAGGGGCCGAGTTCGTGGTTGAAACCCCACTTGTTGGCGTTGTCGATGGCGGGAATGTCGTCCGCGATTTCGCCCAGCCGCCGCGCGGCATAGGTGAGATAAAAGGCGTGGAGATGCCACAGAAACTGTCCGGCGCGATCCTCGGCAGCCACCAGCGCTTTGATCCGCTCGCCCGTGTTTTCGATTTTGCGGAACTGGCCGACGCTCTCAAAACGGACTTTGGCGGGCGGCTCGTAGGTGAGGGTCTGCAAATTCAATTCGTAAAATTCTTTAGAGCCATCGGGGAGATCGAAACGCTTGTAAAAACCACCGCCGGATTTATTGCCGAGCAGGTTGTTGTCCAACATGTGCTGGAGCAGGGCGCGCGACCGGGCATGATTCAGGACTTCGCGCGATTCGTCGGCGGGGATGGCGGGATAGAGATTGGTGTTGACGTGAGCCATGATGTCTACGCCCACCAGATCGGTCAGGCGGAAGGTGGCGGTTTTGGGGCGGCCAATCAGCGGACCCGTCAGGTTATCGACTTCGGCCACTGAGTAGCCGTGATCCAGGGCGTAGTTCACCGCAAAGGAGCCGGAAATGCTGATAAAACGGTTGGCGATAAAGTTGGGCGTATCCTGGCAGAGCACCACCCCTTTGCCGAGCACGGTTGCGGCATAATGGCGCATAAAGTCCAGGATGGCCGGGTCGGTCATGGCGTGCGGGATCAGTTCGAGCAATTTGAGATAGCGGGGCGGGTTAAAAAAGTGAGTGCCTAAAAAATGACGTTTGAACTCGTCCGTGCGCCCCTGGGCAATGTCGTTGATACGGAGGCCGCTGGTGTTGGTCGAAATGATGGCGGTGGGGTGGCGGATGGCTTCCAGGCGCTCCATGAGATTCTGCTTGATGGGGAGATTTTCGACAATGGCTTCTATGATCCAATCGGCGTCGGCCAGCAGATTGAGATCGTCGTCGAGGTTGCCGGGGGTGATCAGATGCAGGTCGTCGGGGTGAAAAAGCTGGGCCGGGCGACTTTTTTGCAGGGCGTCCAGATTGGTAAGCACGGTGGCATTGCGTTGGGGGTCGCTGGGGATGTCCAATAATACGACGGGAACACCGACTCCGGCCAGCAGCGCGGCGATACCGCTGCCCATTGTACCTGACCCGATGACGACTGCTTTGCGAATCAACATAGCGCCTCCTTGTGTGAACCGGGCGGAAAACCAAAATAAAATCCTTATTTGATTATGGCATAAATGGGGT
>CAYYNB010000124.1:0-7658 GCA_964472565.1 uncultured Anaerolineaceae bacterium | reverse complement strand
GAACCGGGCGGAAAACCAAAATAAAATCCTTATTTGATTATGGCATAAATGGGGTAGGGGTTGCAGATGAAGGGAAAACAAAAACGAGCCGAGCGGCCCGTTTCTGAATGGCAAAAGCGGCTGATTAACCCTGGCGCTGCTTGTGCTTGGGATAAGCCGAGCACATCACGTACAGGCGACCACCGCGACGAACAAAATAGCATTTGTCGCACATTTTGCGAACAGATGAACGTACTTTCATGGTAATACCTCCCGGCAACCTGTTCTGCCGGGTGCAGCCCAGGTTTTATCGGACGAAACGCCAGCCTATTATAAACGAGATTGCAGCAAAATCCAGTGGTAAACCCTCACCGCAGGGAGCGAATTCGTTATCAGCGCGAGAAAATGCGCCCAACCAGGCGGAAGGGCAACAAGAGCAGCCGAAAATAGTAGGATAGAAGGGTGAAACAGAGCGCGGCGGGGTAGAGGAATAAGCGGGGCAGAAAGCCCGGCTTTGTCGCCTGATCGGTTGCCAGCCCGAAACGCTCCCAGAATCCCTGGGTATCCTGGTTTTGAAAAAGGGTTTTTGAAAACGTAGCCAGGATATCTTCGGCTCCACGCCCACTTTCTACATGGCGAGAATGAAGTGACCATCCAATCCAAAATAAAATGCTTCCCAATGCAAACAGTGCCAGTGGAATGCCGACCAGAATCGCGATTAATGGTCCCATTAGATTACCTTCCCCCTTTGACTATGGCGACGATATGCCCATCAATCCAGTATAGTATGCTTGGTTTGATCTGGGAAATGAAATAGGAGAGGAAGGTGATGTCGGAATTATCGCTCAGTTCGGAAATATAAGGCTCAGCCGGTTGACGGAAGAGCGGCGGGGTTTGTGCTGGAAGCGGATTGATTCAGCAGGGACAATGCATGCATTGCCCCTGCGTTTCCTCTTCAAGTGAGGGTGTTACTGGGAGAGTGGTTCGCTTTCGCCTTCGGCACCGACGGGTTCATCGATGCCTTCACCACCGAAGAGCATCGCGTCCAGGGGGGCGCGCAGAATCTGGCCGCAGTTGGCGGCGTCGAGCGTTCCGGCAGGGCCATAAATCCAGCCGACATTGTGGCCTTCTTCGTCGTCTTCAGGAGTGCGGTAGAAAACCTGTAGCCACAGATCACCTTCGGTGCTGGCGTGAACCCAGAAGACCTGACCTTCGGAGACACCGCCGAGTTTGCGGCTGTCTTCGTTGGGAGCGAGGCGGACATTCAGATTCGTGTTGGCGGTCACGGTACACATCACGGGTAGATTGACCGTCATGCCGTCATCGGTAAAGGTGGTGGGTTCGCCGCCGCTGACGAGATATTGACCTTCGTCAATGGTGATCGGGTCACTGCCTTCGACGGTCACTTCAACGCGGCCATCGATGACAATAAGGGTGGTGGTGCCATCTTCGGCAACCGTGACATCGAACTGGCCGCGCAGCATTTTGACGGTGAAGGCCGGGGTTGTGACGGTCCAGGTGCCTTGTTCGATGGCGTCGGCTACGTTGCCCATGCCATTTACCAGATGTCCGGCGGTGAGTTCCAGGTCGATCAGAAATTCACCATCTTCGTCGCCGCTGAAGCCGTTGAGTTTCAGAGTCGAGTTGGGGCCGATGACGGACTCGGTGCCATCGTAGAACCAGGTGAGCAGGCCGACGCCGTTGGCATCGGAACGCAGGGTTTCACCCGCTTCAAAGGTTGTCGGGGCGATCAGCCGCCCTTCGGTGCCGCCGTCGGGAGTCATATAGAGTTCGGGCACGATGATGTTGAGCGCACCCAGGATAGGTTGTGGCGGTTCATCTTGAGCCTGGACGGTGGTGCCCACCACAGACAGCAGCAGGAGAATGAGCGCCAGACGGAAAGTTATCGATTTCATGATTTCCCCTTGTTCTGAAAAGAAACAAAGTAAAAAAGCGAAAAAGTGAAAAAGGTAAATGCACACTACACCATCCTACTTTAGATCAGTTTGATGGTGGTGCAATAGTTCTTTGGTAGGTCACGCTGCGGTCACGCTGGAATGGCATAGTGGAAAACAGCACAAGGCATAGAGGAATAACGAGGACTAACGATGAAGCTGCATAAACTATACCGTCTTTGCCTGGCCGTGATGCTGCTGGCCGCCGGGGGGGCGATCACTCGTCCGGCGGACGCGCAGGAAGCGTGCCCTGGGTTTGTGGAATCGCGGTTGATTGCTGGTGGGCTGGCGACTCCGGTGGCCGGACAGCAGGCGGAGGTGTACTTTACCGATTTGCCCGCGCCGATCAACGCCGAACCGCAGATTTTGGCTGAGGGATCGGTGATCGAAGTGCTGTCGGGGCCGGAATGTGTGGATAATTCGGCCTGGTGGATCGTGGCGGTGAACGGGCAGAATGGCTGGGCACCGGAAGGTTTGAAGAAAACCTATTGGCTGGAACCGCTGCCGGAACTGAACCAGACTTATGTTGCAGCCGATAATTCGGTCCAGTTCGGGTATCCGGCGGATTGGGCGGTGATTTTGGAGCAGGATGGGGCGGTTCTGGTGGGCGCGGCAGGGTCGAATGGCGTCACGTCGGGCAATCCGATGGTGGCGATTTATCTGGACTCGCACTCGGTCCCCAGCCTGTCAAACAGCGAGGGTACACCGGAAGAACTGCTGCTGGTGGATGCCCAGGCGGGCGCGTCGCAAGGGGTGGACTACGGCGATCCGATTCTGGTGCAGTTCGGCACGCGGCAGGCCGCGTATACCTATGCTTTTTCGGACCAACTCGGCGTGGACACGCTGGTGATGGTGGTCGATTTGGGCAACGGTAAGGCGGCAATGCTGATCGGCATGACGGCATTTGGTGAGGTGGAAACGGTGCTGGCGATGTCGCTGGCGATTGGCTACACCCTGATGGATCCGGCGGTGGCAGCAACATCTGATGCGAGCACCAGTACCGATGCCGGTACGGACACGACGACCAGCGGCGGACTCGATCTGGGCGCGGTGGCGGATGTGTTGAGCGGTCAGATCAGCACCAGCAGCACAGACAGCAGCACGGATAGCAGTACAGACAGCAGCACAAGCGGGGATACGAACACCGCGCAGTATGTGGCGGCGGATGGCGCGTTCTCGTTCGAGTATCCGGCGGCCTGGGTCGCGGAACCGCTGGAGGGAAATGTGGTGATCGTGGTGAATGACACGGCGATCTACAACATTCCCGACCTGGACAGCCTCGCGCCGGGACAGGTGCTGGTTGTGCTGTATCCCTCGGTGAGCGATACGCCGGACGTGCCGCAGGATATGGTGGGCGGCGAGGGGACAACCGCCGGAACCATTGTGTCCTTCTATGCCTCAATGGGCATGGTGTCCGGGTATACGCAAGAAGGCGCGATGGAATTCTTCGATATGAACGGGTACGAAGCGTCGAGTTCGTATGCACACGCGGCGGGGCATGACCGGCTGGTGATGGTGGTGGACAACGGCCAGGGCGATTATTTCATCCTGATCGCGTATACGGCCCCCGGTGAAATGGACAGCTTCCGCGCTGATTTGACGGCATTGCTCGCATCAGCGGCGCTGCAATAAGGGTGCCAAGAGTAAAAATGCTCTAAAAAATCGAGCGCAGTGAACAACGGCAAGAGAAAAGGCCCTCCCTTTTCTCTTTGCCTGTTTGTCTCGTCTCTGCTTATAATGACGATGACTACTCTACTTCAGATTAGTGATTGCCAAGCAGAAATGAATATCACTTTACCGGCTGTGCCCAAAGACCCTTCAACCGGGTATCGACTCCGCACGCGGTGGCGGCTCTATATGATATTGGGGCTGAATTTGCTGATGGTGATGGTGATCAGCAGCGCGGCCCTCATTTTGTTTTTGGAACAACGACAGGCGGCCATGGACCTGCACGAGAATACTTCGCGGCAGGTGGCAGCGGCAGCCCGACAGGCGCTGGCATCGGTGGAAATGGCGCTGAACGTGGTCGAACCCACCGAAGCGGCACTGCAACGCCTGGCCGATCATCTGCCCGCGCTGTCCGGGATCGGCGTGGTGGATGAAAACGGGAAAGAAGTGCTGTATCTGCCCGCTAATGAGAGCGAAACGACAAGGCCCGTGCTGCTGGTGGCTTCGGCAGATGCACGCGTGGTGGCTGACGTGGATGCAGCGATTCTGTGGCGAGAGGCTGTGAACCTGGATTTAGCCGGGGACGGCTACGCTTATCTGGTGAACACCGAGGGTCAGGTACTCGCAGTGGGGGGGAAGGTTGAGCAGAAACGCGATCCTAAAACACTGCCCAGTTTCCAGTCCGCGCGCGAAGATGGATCGGGCATACGCTTTTATAAAGGATTGAGCGGCGGGTGGGTCATCGGCGAGGCGCGGAGTGTGCCGGGGTTGGGCGTGGTGGTGATGACCGAAACCCCATTAAGCGCGTACCGATCCATGCTGATTCGTGGGATCGCGCTGGCTGTCTTGGCGCTGGTGCTGACGGCCTTGATGGGAGAATGGGTGATCCGGCGCATTGTGCGAAGTGTGCTGCTGCCGCTGGAGACGCTGCATAAGGGCGCGCAAGCCGTAGGAGCCGGGGATTATCGCTATCGAATACGCGTTGCCGCGAATACGGACCGTGAGCTGGCCGATTTGGGGCGAGCGTTTAACGATATGATTGTGAAACTGCAAGACAGCCAACAGCAGATTGACGCTTACCGGAACGAAATGGAAAGTATTGTGGATCTGCGGGCGCGTGAACTGTCACGCAAAGCGCTGCAACTCGAAGTCGCGGCGGAAGTGTCGCGGAAAATTGCCACGCTGCTCGATCCGCGCGCGTTGATTCGGGAAGTCGTGGCGCTGCTGCAAGAACGGTTCAAGATTTATCACGTCGAAATTCTGTTGGTGGATGAGGAAAAAGGCGTGATCCGCGGCAGCACACAAAAGGTGCCCGCCGCGCGCTTGCAGGATGAGACGCTGCTGGCGTCGGTGGTGAAGCAGAGGGAAACGCGCTGCGTGCCGGATGTGGCGGTGGAGGCGCGGTTTCTGCCGAACCCGGCGCTGCCTGCAACCCAAAGTATGCTGATGGTGCCGCTGCAATTTGGGGAACGGGTGATCGGCGTGCTGGACCTGGAGTCGGAACACCGGGACGCCTTCCGCAAAGATGAGATCGCCGTGCTGGAAAGCCTCGCCAATGAAATCGCGGTGTCACTGCATAACGCACAAATGTTTGACGCACTGGAAACGGCGAACCGTGACCTGGCCCAGGCGACGTTACAGGCAAAACAGGCCAGCCTGGTGAAGTCGCGTTTTCTGCTCAACGCCTCGCATAAACTGCGCACGCCGCTGAATGCGATTATCGGGTATTCGGAAACGATTCTGAGCGGAATCTATGGCGTGGTGCCGGAGAAGATGCAGGACCGGCAAAAGCGGATTCTGGATAATGGGCGTGTATTACAAGCGTTGATCGAAGATATGCTGGATTTGTCTTCGATTGAAGTGGGCAGCATGGAAATGAATCTGGACTGGGTGGAACTGCCCCCGCTGCTGCAAGAGGTGATGTTTGCGTCGCAGGCGCTGCACCAGACCGGCTATGCGGCGCATGATTTGCAACTGCGGCTGGATATGGATGGACCGGTTCCCCCTGTCTGGGCGGATCTGGACCGGCTGCGCTATATCTTAATCAACCTGATGAGCAACGGCGTCAAATTTACCCCACAGGGTGAGGTTGTGATGGCGGTGGAGGTGCAGCCCGATGCGGTGCTGATTCGTGTGAGCGACACCGGCCCCGGCATCAGCGACGAGGAATTGAAACATCTCTTTGAACCCTTCCAGCACCAACGCGGGAGCATTGAGGCGGAAGGGAAAGGAACCGGGTTGGGACTGCCTGTGTCGAAACTGTTGGCACAGATGCACGGGGGGGATTTGAGCGTGGAGAGTACGCTACACGAGGGAAGCCGGTTTACGCTGCGGCTGCCCCGGCGGGCGGACGATCAAAAAGGAGCACAGGTATGAGTAAACTATGGGTGATGGTGTTGGTTGTGGTGATGGCATTGGCAGCATGTGGGGATAAGGACGAGGATAAAGAGAAGGATAATAAGAAAGCCCCTACTGCGACAGTCGATAATGGCGACAACAGCACCAACAGTGATAACAGCGGCAGCAGCGGCGAATTTAATCCGGTTGCGCCGAGCCTGAATGTACAAAGTGGGCAAAGTGGGGTGCTTCTGCCGGGATGCAGCGATTCTGACGCGACGGAATGCCCGCAACCGCTGATTTTGCCGATGGACGTTAGTGTGAATGTGGATGGCGTGCTGGTTGCGTATCCGGAACAGTATTTTGTGGCGAATGGGGAAACGGCTCCGGTTGAACTGACGGTGGCCGAAAACTATCCGTTTGACGAGCAGGCGACATTTGAAATTTCGTTTGTCGAATCGATGGATGATGGATTGGCCGAACTCAATGAACTTGAGGGCGAACTGGAGAGCGTCGATTGGAATACGGCGCAGGGACTGATCGGCAAGATCGGTGTAGTGAAGCAGGCGGAACTAGATCCGCCCGTTAACGTGACGGTGGGCGTGTTTTTGCTGCCGGATGGCCGGTATTTTAAGCTGCGGTTGGAAACGACGGGGAAGTATGGATGGGATTTGTACTCGCTGATATTCCAGCAGATGCTTGATACGCTGGTGGTTGAGGAATAGGCTTGTCGGCAACCGCACGCATTAAAAAGGACGCAGGGAAAACTGCGTCCTTAATTTTTCGGTTGCCTGCAAAAAAAATTATCCGCGATAGGGACGTGGTCCAAACTGATCAATAATCAAACGCTGGAGCGTATCGTCGTTGGGGGCCATGAGCCGCCGGAAGAGTTCCATAAAGCCGTGCGGCTTGACCAAAAAAACATCACAACCGTTTTCGAAGGCTTTCGCCATCAGTTCACGCTCGTCGAGCATGGTCGCCATGACCATCCGCGCTTCGGGATGTTGGGTTCTGAGCTGGCAGAGCAGATCGATGCCATCCATATCGGGGAGCTTGTTATCGACGGCAATAAGGGAAATACACTTGGTTTCTGTGGCGATTTTTAATGCTTCACTTGCAGAGGATGCTCCCAAAACTGTCATCTTCGTTTGTTCTAACAACCGCATTAAAAAGTCTCGATTGGCGGGTTCATCGTCGATCACGAGGGCGGTACGCGGCGCATCCGCACATTCCTGAAGGGCGGCGGCGGGAACAGGTGCCGGTGACGGTGTCTGTTCGGGTGGGACCAGGGGCGCGGTTTGTTTGGGAACCGGCTGAACCACTGACTCCGGTGGGACCAGAGGCGCAGTGGGCTTGGGTACCGGGGGGGCCGCTGGCTCTGGCGCAGCTGGTGCAGGAACCGGAGACGCCACTGGCTCCGGTGCCGGCTGAGGCACCACTGGCTCCGGTGCCGGCTGAGGCGCTGCTGGTTCTGGCGTTGGCGGTGCTGCGGCCTGTTCCGGCGGCGTCATCAAGGGCGATTGTTCACTATTCATACCACCTTATCTCCAGGAGATGATTCAGATTTCGAATTCGTATCACCTGATACTAACGCAACAATGGGTTCTGGGGTAGGGGCAGATGGTGCCGGAGGCGGTGTGGTTGGCACAGCGGCGACAGGTTCGGCAGCAGGAAACGCAGCCGGAGGCGCAAAGTAGGTAACAGCGTCAACAAGGTCGA
>CAYYNB010000123.1:0-18618 GCA_964472565.1 uncultured Anaerolineaceae bacterium | reverse complement strand
GCGGGGGTTCCAAATAACCCTCTTTTCGTAACCCTTTTACTAATAACTAACCACTAACCACTTCTTTCTCTTCAATCAACCGGCGCGCCAGGTTCGCCAGCCGCTCCGACGCTTTCCCATCCGGTCCCGCCAGGTTCCGCAGCACAAATTCCCGCTGCGCCGCCGCCAGTTTGCCCTGCACCGCTTTATCCGTCAGCAGGTGCCACAACGTCTCTTCCGTCTGTTCCGGCGACTTCGGCAGCACGCCGATCCCCTGCTCCAGATACTCCACCGTGATCGGATTCTCCGACCAGTCCAGCAGCAGCACCGGACGATCCGCCAGCGCCGCCTCATACACCGTCGTCGAGCAGATCGTCGCCATCACATCGCACGCCTTCAGCCATTCATAAAGCTGATCCCACACGATCAGCGCCGGATACCCGCTCGCCGCCACCAACCGTTCCAGCATCCCGCGATCTTCCAGCGGATGCGCCTTGATCACCACCTGCGCGCCGATTCCCTTCGCCGCGTTCAGCAAAGCCGTCAGCGCGATATGTTTATTTTCCTCGGTCAACAGCCGCACAATCGGCTGCGACGAAAACATGATCAAGGGCCGCGCCGGATCGAGTTTGGCCGCCCGCAAAAACGCAGTCCGATCCAGCTTCAGTTCCACAATATCATCATACCGCACCGGCCCTGTCACCACGATCCGCTTCGGGTCTGCGCCGCGTTCGATCAGCTTTTGGCGGTCATCCTCGCCAAACACCGCATAAATTCCGCTCACATCTTCCGCCGTACGATACGGTCCTAACACGCCGTGCTGCACGTTAATCGTCGGAATTTGATAGCGTTCGCCCACCGCCGCCACCGCTTTCCCAAAGGCATACACATCCTCAATCGTGATCCACAACAGCGGCTTTTTGACCTGGGCCAATCCCTCGAACGCTTCCAGCAGATTCGCATACCGCTGCACATCCGAATAGCGCAGCGCCCACAGCAGATTTTGCGGCAGCCAGGCGGGCAGATCAAACGCCGCCAATTCCGTCTGTGCCTGCGATCTCAGCACATGCGCCGTGATGCGCTGCCATGCGCCGCCCGGTGTGTATGCATACCAGGGATAACTCTCGGCGGGTTTGATGCTCAGATCGTCCGGCCACGTCCATGGACCATCCAGCCACGCATTATGAATCGGATAATCCTGACTCAGCAGCGTCAGCGTCCGCGCCATGAGACGTGCCCGGTGCGGCGCATCCAAAAAACACAAAACCGGCGGCGCGCCGTTTGTGGTCGCAGGCCGCTTAGCCCGCACAATCTGCCAGCGGTCCCGCGCAAACCGTCCTACCGGGCGCGCCAGTTCGCGCCACCGATTTTTGTTGATCCGGGCGCTCGCCCCAAGCGTCACCTGCGGCAGCACCGCCCGCACAACACGCTGTATCTCCGGGTTGCCATCCACCAGCACCGCCTCATAACGCGGGTACATTTCCGCCGCGTGTTTCGCCACCCGGTAAATCTGCATGATGCTTTCCAGCCCCAGGTACAGATTTTTGAGCGCCATCGGGCGCAGATCATACTCTTTGTACCACAGCAGCCGCTGCCATTCCGCATCCGCGTTCAATGCCCGCAGAATCCGTTTGGAAATGCTCAGCGACTCGTAGAGCGCTTCTGCTTGCAGCACGCCCCATTCCGGCAGCGCCGCCAACGGTTGGCCCAATCCTTCGCCCTGACTCTGCGCTTTGTCATTCAGCGGAATCAGAACATCCTTCGCGTCCAGATCAAATCCATCGAGTGCTTCCGCAAAAAGTATCAGCCGCGCCATCGTTTTTTCACCATCCCCCACATATCACGTGCCGCTTCCCGTTCCCCGGCCCGCAGCACTGCCCACAGCCCCAGCGGAAACAGTGTGTACAGCCCCGCTTTCCACACGACATCCAGCGCGAACAGTCCCGTCGTGAAAGCCGCGCCCGGCACCGCGATAACCCCCGCCAACAGGCAGATCGCCGCTATCCGTTGGTGCTCAAACGGCAGATCATGCGTCTGCGCCGCGTAATACACCGTCAGCATCAGCCGCACCACATACCCAAAAATCGTCCCATACGCCGCGCCGAATATGCCCAGTTCGGGGATCACCAGCAGGTTGAATCCAATATTCGCCACCCCCGCCGCTACGGTGGTCAGCCCCACCGCCGCCGTCTTTTTATGCAGCATCAGCACATCGGCATACCGCCCCGCCAGCCCGTTCACAAAGTAACCCACCGTCACCAGCGGCACAATAGTCCACGCATCATGGTACGCGGCTGCGGTCATCACCGTCACCGCTTCCCGCGCGAACACCGTCACCCCCAGCGCCAGCGCCGCCGTGAGCATCACAAAATACGTGCCAAACGCCGGAATATGTTCCCGCCGTCCTTCGGTGCTGGCCCGAAAATACCAGGGTGCCCACGCGTTGCTGATCGCCGTGATCACCACGCCGACCACCAACCCAAACTGGTAGCCCACCGTATAGATGCCGACATCCCCCAGCGACACAAACTTCCCCAGGATAATCCGGTCCGAAAAATTCAGCACCCAGCTAAACAGCATATGCGGCACCAGCGGCAGACTGAACAGCAGCGCCGGGATCAGAATCTCCCGCTTGAGCGTGATCTGCACCTGCCGCGCCACAATCCACACCGTTGGCCCCAGCATAATCAGCCCACCCACCAGTCTGCCCCACAGCGCGCCCGCTGCGCCCTGCTCAAACCCGATCACAAAGATCAGTGTGCCCGCCGTCGCCAGCAAAAAACTGCTCAGGCTGTAAATCCCATAGCGCACCGCCTGCCCGCGCACATAATACAGCGGCAGCACCACCGCCAGCCCCAGCGTATTCACCACCACCACGAACAGGATCAGCACAATATACGGCGAAAACTCGACATCCTGCCCGAACAGCGTCCATACCAACGGCCCCACCATCAGCAGCAGCGCCGTTAATCCCAGGCTGAACAGCACCAGGAACACCGTCAGCGTTCCCAGAAACTGCTGCATCTCCGTATCGCTCTTTTGATCAAAATACAACCGGGCCAGCGCCGCCCGCAGCCCCAGCCCGAACAGCACTTCCAGCACCGCGCCCGCGGCCAGCGCAATCGATAACGCGCCATAATCATCAGTGGACAGATACGCCGTATACAGCGGCAGCAGCAGAAAGTTGATCGCCTGCTTCAGAATATCGCTGATCGCATACGCGCCGGATCGTCCGAGTAGCGCCGCCAGATCGCGCCGCGCGTTTTTTGTCTCGCTTGTCACTGAGCTGTGATCCTATGTGATGCCTATATCCCGCGCGATTGTCCCGCGTTCCGCCCGGTCCCGCAACCCCTACACCAGATGTCCGGCAGCCGCCCCCAGGAAAAAGAAGATCAATCCAACAACCAGTTGCACGGCCATATTCCCGGTTGCCATAATCCACTGCGCATCGCGCATAAACCCACCCGTTTCAAAAATAACCGTTGAAAATGTAGTAAACGCGCCCATAAACCCGCCCAGCATAATCACCCGTGTATCCTGGCTGATCAGCAGTCGTTCATCCGCCAGCGTAAACACCAGCCCAAACAAAAAACAGCCCAGGCTGTTCACCACCAGCGTTCCCCAGGGCCACTCACCGCCCGCCCACTTTTGAACTGCGCCGCCCAATCCATACCGCGCCAGCGTTCCCAGCGCACCCGCCAGCGCCACCAGTGCTAAACGTTGCCACATAAATCGATTCCCATGCACCATGTTGATGATCCACAAAAAACCCGCCTCGCGGCGGGCAGAACAATCGTATTTCACGCGCCTCCCACCATACCAGTAGGAGTCATGCTTTCATCGCCATTCAAGCATACAAAAGAATCGAGCCGGGCGTCAAGCCCCTTTTCCCGTCTATTTCCCCTGTTCGGCCTGTTCGGCCTGTTCGGCCTGTTCCTCGCCCCCATCACCAGCCGCAGACTCGATATCTGGCTCAATGCGCGGCATCAGTTTCACCAGCCGGGCTACCGCTTCCTTCCCCTTCACGGAGATCAGATAATCACCCTTCGCCGCGCGTTTCGCATGGGTCGCCGTGCCGATTTTGACCACTTTCGGATTTCCCTTATCCGTCACCACCACCACATAATCATCCAACTGCCCCACCGTCGCAACCGCTAATCCTTCTGCGTCCGTCGGCATTTTGATCGTGATCACGCCGCTGCCCGCGCGCCCCTGCGTCGGGTACTCATTCAGCGGTGATGTTTTCGCCACGCCCGTATCTGTACACACAAATACCCCGGCGTCCTCTTCGGCCAATCCCACGCCGATCACCCGATCCGCTTCGCTGCCCAGTTTGATCGCGCGCATACCGCCCGCCCCCAGTCCGGTCGGTCGTACCTCAGCCACCCGGAACCGGATCGCCTGACCTTGCCGTGTCGCTAGCAGTATTTCACTTTCATCATCCACATACCCGATCCAGATCAGCCGGTCCGCTTGTTCCAGGTCCATAAATTTAAACGCGTTCGACACCAACCCCGGCAGATCGTCCAGCCGCAGCCGTTTAACCTCCCCCAGCGCGGTGATCGCCGCCAGATACCCCGTTTCCAAACTCGGCGGCAGGCTCAGCGTCACGGCGATCTCATCCTCTTTCGTCAGCGGGCAGAACGTCGAAAAATGCTGGCCCTGTTCGGCGTTATTCGACTGCGGCAGCAGTTTCGTCGGAATCGTCGCCCCGTATCCGTTCGCCGTGAACAGATACAGCGTATGGACCGTATTGCTTCCCAGCATCGCCAGCGGCGGATCCTGCGCCTCGTCCGTCACCATCAGCGGCACATCCTCATACGTCCGGCTGAGCAGTCCGCTTTCCGTCAGCGTCACCCATGTATCCTCGTTCGGCCCCAGGAAATCACCCGCCTTAATGCTTCCCGCCGGGCCGTTGATAATCACGGTGCGGCGCGGATCGGCATACTTATCCCGAACATCCTTCAGTTCGCGCGCCACCTCGATCCGCATCATCTGCGGGCTGGCGAGCAGCGCTTCCAGCATGCCGATGAGTTCCATCTTTTCCTTATACTCATCTTCCAGCTTGTTCCGTTCCAACGCAGCCAGCCGCCGCAGTTGCATCGCCAGAATCGCTTCCGCCTGCTTGTCGGACAAATGGAATTTCTTCCGCAGATTCGCGTGCGCGGTGTCTACCGTGCGTGACCGCCGGATCGTGTCGATCACCTCGTCCATATTTTTGAGCGCGATCAACAGCCCTTCTAGAATATGTGCCCGTTCTTTCGCCCGCGCCAGATCAAATTCACTGCGCTTGCGAATCACGTCCAGTCGGTGTTCCAGGTAAACCTTGAGCATCTGCTTCAGGCTGAGCATCCGCGGTTCGCCGTGTACCAGTGCCAGGTTGATAATACTGAACGTGCTTTCCAGCGGCGTATATTTGAACAGGTTCGCCAGCACTTCCAGCGCATCCGCGGTGCGGCTGATGTCGATTACAATCCGCAGCCCGGTACGATCACTCTCGTCCCGCAAATCCGAGATCCCTTCGATTCGCCCATCGCGTGACAGTTCCACAATGCGCTCGATCAGGTTGGATTTATTCGTCTGGAATGGAATTTCGCTGATGATAATGCGGCTGCGTCCGCGCCCCAGGTCTTCAATATGCGCCTTCGCCCGCACCCGCACCTTGCCGCGCCCCGACGCATACGCCGTCCGCAGTTGATCTTCCCCGGAGCCATTTTCTACTGTATACACCACGCCGCCCGTTGGAAAATCCGGCCCCTTGATAAAGTTCATCAGTTCCGGCATGCCAATATCGTCCAGCGCCGTCCAGTTATTCAGCATAAATATCAGCGCGTCGCACACCTCGCCCAGGTTGTGCGGCGGCACACTGGTAGACATGCCCACCGCGATCCCCGATGCCCCATTGACCAGCAGATTCGGAATGCTCGCGGGCAGCACGTTGGGTTCTTGCAGCGTCCCATCAAAATTATCATCAAAACCGACGGTCCCTTTTTCGATGTCTTGCAGCAAATCGACGCCCAGCGACGCCATGCGCGCCTCGGTGTAGCGCATCGCCGCCGGAGCATCGCCGTCGATGCTGCCAAAGTTCCCCTGTCCATCGACCAGTTCATAGCGCATCGAAAAATCCTGCGCCATGCGCACCATCGCCTCATACACCGCCATATCGCCGTGTGGGTGATATTTACCCAACACTTCACCGACAATACGGGCGCTCTTTTTATACGGCGTGCCGGGACGCAACCCCATATCATACATGGCATACAAAATGCGGCGGTGAACCGGCTTCAACCCGTCGCGAGCATCGGGCAGCGCGCGCGCCACGATGACGCTCATCGCGTAGTCCAGATATGATTCCTGCAATTCGTCGTTAATATCTCGTTGACGGACGAGTCCAGTTTCTGTAGTCATGATTCCTTCTCGCTGCGTGCCCCAAAACGCCGTGTAGTGTAAAGAATAGTCTCTTTGCTGTCAATGCGACCAATAAGAACATTTGTTCCGACTTCAGATTATAAATGATTTTGGGCTTCTTCGCTAGTAAATGCGTGTTTTTTTCCCTATAACGTCGCGTCAATTTCGGTAACTTTTTCAGGGGACAGCGTTTTTTTCAGGTCGTTGATCTTCGCGGTGATCTGCTCCATAGCCGAATTTTTGTCAGTCGGCCCGTTCTTCTCCACATCCGCGAATTCCCGGTCAAACGCCGTCACCTGGTGATAAACTTCCACCGGATGAAAGCAAAATTCGGTCCGGTTCACCCCATACCGGGATAAGGTTGTCGCCCCGGCGAAAAAGTAATCGCCCACCAACAGCACTTCTTCAAGCAGGTCATTTTCCAAAAATACAATTTTGACCTTCTCCGCCGGCATTTTGTTCAAAAAGTCCCGGACCAGGGTCAGCCGTGTGATCCGAGCGATTGCGCCTTTGTCGTTCGCCTGGTCATTGATCCGCAGCATCAACGTACAGCCCTGCGCGCGAGCGTGTTTTTCTAAGGCTTGTCGTTCGCGCCGGAGCAGGCTTTTTTCATAATCATTCCGATCCGGCACCCCTTCGCCCCCAGCCCGCAGACGCCAGATCGGGTCCGTGACAGGTTTATCAGGAATCGAAAATGTTCCCAGCCCGCCCCGCTGCCGCACATACCCCAACTGTTCATCCCGCAGCAGGCGTTCGGTGTTTTCCACAATACTTTGGGTGCGTTCTGTCGGCGTCTCCCGCACCACGGTCACGCCCAGCGGCAGCGGATAATAACTGTTCACCAGGCGCTCAAAATTGATCGCCATCAACTTATCTTCCAATCCCGTCAAATCATTGGGAATAGCTACTACCTGGAGTTTTTGGATCAGTTCGCCCGGAAGCTGCCCCAACGCCAATGGCAGCACCGGAATCTGCACGCCCATCGCAAAACCGATTTCCTGGTGAACCCAGGGCCGGTTATAAGCGCCCGCCGTGATCAGTGGCATAAACAGGTGCGCCGAGCGAATGAAGTTCATGATCTGCTGGTCAAAGGGAAACCCCGGAAGCAGTTGTTCATCCCAGATCGGGACCAATCCAATCCGCTCTAAGATGGCAGCCACCCGTCGCACGGGTTCAGCATCATCGTGCGAATAGCTGATAAAAACCCGAAAAGGATAAGAACTTAAGTATCTTCTAGGAAGCATATTCACCTGCAAAACCCATTTTTTGGGGGATGCCCCGCGCCTGTTTTGATCAATGATGATAGAGAATTGTTTTATCCCTAAATTCGCAGAAAATCTAGGGGAAAAAAGGTATTTGCATTCCGAAAAACAGGTGTATAATAACGTTTGAAAACTCGTAGGGGCCGCGATCAAGGCTCCGTGACAATTCTCTGTGTGGGTAGGAAGCCGATCTCGGATCGGCTTTTATAATGGGAGTGTATCATGGAAGATCTGCACATCGATGTCGAAGAACAACCTCCGTCTGAATCCGCCGAACCTCCTGGCTCCGGTAGGATAACCCTTACCCCTGCTCCAACCCAACTGAATATCGAGTCCACACCGCGCCCGGCTTTTTGGGCCGATGTCCCTGCTGAAAAATGGAATGATTGGCGCTGGCAGTTGGCGAATCGTCTCAATTCGCTCGAAGAACTGTCCCAGGTCATTCACCTGACCCCCGAAGAAATCGAGGGTTTAACGGCGGAAAATAAATTCCGGGTGGACATTACTCCCTATTTTGCGAGTCTGATCGATCCCGACGATCCACACTGTCCGGTTCGTCGTCAGGTGTTGCCGTTGGGCCGTGAATTAGCCGCGTTTGATGGCATGATGGAAGACAGCCTGGCCGAAGACAAACACAGTCCTGTGCCGGGACTCGTCCACCGCTATCCTGATCGCGTCTTGATGCTGCTCACCCCCCAGTGTGCGAGCTACTGCCGTTATTGCACACGCAGCCGTATCGTCGGCAATCCGGGCGCAAACTTCAGCCGGGCCGAGTTCGATATGCAACTGGACTATTTGCGCCGCACACCTCAGGTGCGCGACGTGCTGCTCAGCGGAGGCGCCCCGCTGACGCTCGCTCCCAAAATGCGTGAGTATATCCTGTCCAGTCTGCGCGCTATCGAACATATCGAGATCAGTCGCATCGGGTCGCGCGTCCCGGTCTTCCTGCCGCAGCGCATCACCGATGAATTCTGCGATATGCTGAATAAGTATCACCCGCTGTGGTTGAACATCCATGTCAACCACCCCAAAGAGATCACGCCCGAACTCAGCCGTGCCCTGGAAAAACTCGCCTTTGCGGGTGTTCCGCTCGGCAATCAGAGCGTGCTGCTCGCGGGCATCAACGACAGCGTCAACATCCAGCGCGAACTGGTCCACAAGCTGGTCCGCAATCGCGTTCGTCCCTACTACCTCTACCAGTGCGATCTGGTCAAAGGTGCGGGCCATTTCCGCACGACCGTAGCCAAAGGCATCGAAATCATCGAAGGGCTGCGCGGCCACACCAGCGGGTATGCCGTCCCAACCTATGTCGTGGACGCCCCTGGCGGCGGCGGCAAGATTCCGGTCATGCCCCAATACCTGATCAGTCAGGCTCCCGGCAAAGTCGTGCTGCGCAACTACGAAGGCTTCATCACCACCTACGATGAGCCGCTCGACTACGATCCGCATGCCATCGATCACCTGGATCGTCAGGCTGCTGTGCGCCTCGAAGCCGGACAGGGCGGCGTTTCCGCGCTGCTCGAAGGCCGCGCCAACACCATCAAGCCCGAAGGCTTCGATGATATTCACAAGCGCGATGGCATCCAGCACCGGCTGAATATGGATGACCAGAAGTGGCAGCGTTTCCGCATGGACCAACCCGCCTCGGCCCCCAAGAAAAAAAACGGGCACAATGGGAACGGCAACGGTCATAATGGAAACGGTCACAACGGGAATGGCAACGGAAACGGCCACAAGCCTAACGGTAAAAATGGTCACAAGCTAGATTAACCTCACAGTGTGTGGGGCAGCACATGCCCCACACGAATCTCCTTTTGAGCATAATAAGACGGAGCTACCAATGCGCGTTGCCGTACTCGCCAATTTAAAGAAAAATGCCCCTCACTGGGAAGGCATGCCCGCCGATCAATGGGACGATCTCGACAGCCCGCGCACCCCCGATTCGATTGTCGAGGCGCTGCGCAACGACGGGCACGAGGCGGTTTTTATGGAAGCCAGCATCCACCCGCCCTACAGCTTGGTCGAGCGGCTGAAAGAATTTAAGCCGGACCTCTGCTTTAATATTGCCGAGAGTCACTTTGGCGACAGCCGCGAATCGCAGGTACCCGCTATCCTGGAAATGCTGCGTATCCCGTACACCGGCAGCAAACTGCTGACGCTGGCCTTAGCGCTCGACAAGCCCATGACCAAGCGTGTCCTGCTCTATCACGGCCTGCCCACGCCGGAATTCCAGGTTTTTGAAAGTCCCGACGATCCGGTTGATGCCGATCTGCTCAATGGCAATGGCGCTCTCCGGTTCCCGCTGTTTGTCAAACCCAGCCGCGAAGGGACCAGCATGGGCATCAGCGCCGAAAGCATTGTACACACCACCGCTGAACTGCGTACCCAGATCGAAAAACAGCTTGCCGCCTACTCGCAGCCGATTTTGGCCGAACACTACATCAAAGGCCGTGAAATCACCATCGGCATGGTCGGCAACCTCGATTCCACCACAGCCCGCCGCATCCCCGAAGGCCACGCCGCCAATGAACTACCCGCCGGTCTGACCTTTCTGCCGCCGCTGGAAATCGACCTGGAATTTTATTCCCAGTCCGAACAGGACCTCTACACCAACCGCATCAAGACTGAATGGGCCGAAAACCTGAGCCTCTACGCCTGCCCCGCGCCAATTGACGACGATCTCAAGCGCCGTCTTTGCATCCTGGCCGCCAATGTTTTTCGCGTGCTGGACTGCAAAGATGTCTCGCGCGTCGATTTCCGGCTCGATGCCTCGAACGGCGACAAGCCCTACATTCTCGAAATCAACCCGCTCCCCGGCCTCAACCCCGACCTCAGCGACCTGTGGTTGCAGGCCAAAGCCATGGGTTGGACCCATGCCGACCTGATCAAGCGGATTGTCGAAGCCGCCGCAGTTCGTCAGGGGCTGTTGGTCCGCGAATAGTGTCTGGGTGGGTCTTCCGGCCCACCCCAAACAATACATTTGTCTACTTTGGCTATAGTCGAACAGGCGTTTCCCCTTCACATTGCTATAATCTTTACTGTATAATAGCTTTTGTAGCTTGTGTCTTGTTGCAGGTTGCGTCTTCGCGTGACAAATCCATAAACCGAAGTGCGCCCGTCAAAACCGGGCGTTTCATTTGTCAGGCGCAGATGTGATCGGCACTCTATCGAAAGTCAGACAATAACAGGTGTCCTATGGCATCTACCAACGAAACACAAGAACCACGCTTCTCTCTGGGCAAGTTGCTGATCGGCAAGCGGCTCGAAACCAAAGCGCTGCCCCATCAACGTGTCAGCAAAACGGTGGGCTTGGCGGTTTTTGCGTCGGATGCGCTCTCATCCACCGCCTATGCCACCGAAGAAATTCTGATCATCCTGGCGATGGCAAGTCTCAGCGCATCAACCCTGAACTTGTCCATTCCGATAGCCATCGCGATTGCTATTCTGCTGGTGATTGTGACCATCTCCTACCGCCAAACCATCTTCGCTTACCCGAACGGCGGTGGAGCCTACATCGTTGCCCGTGATAACCTCGGTGAACTACCCGCCCAAATTGCGGGTGCGGCCCTGCTCACCGACTACATCTTGACCGTTGCCGTGAGTATCTCGTCCGGCGTGGCGCAGATCACATCCGGCTTTCCCGATCTGCTCCCCTATCGTGTTGAGATGGCGATTGGGGTCATTGTGTTTATGATGATCGTGAACCTGCGCGGGGTCAAAGAAAGTGGTCGCATTTTCGCTATTCCCACCTACTTCTTCCTCGGCAGCATGTTTTTCACGCTGATTGTGGGCTTCGTCAAAGCAATTTTAGGCGATCTTCCCGATGTCAAGGACGTCGAAGCCGTGCATGAAGGCACCCATGCCCTCACACTCTTTTTGGTTCTGCGCGCCTTTTCCAGTGGGTGTACGGCGCTTACGGGTATCGAAGCAATCTCCAATGGCATTACCGCCTTCAAAGAACCCCGCAGTCGCAATGCCGCCAAGACTCTCATTGCGATGAGTTCCATTCTCGTCCTGCTGTTCCTGGGTGTTACCCTGATGGCGCACCAGATTCACGCCATCCCCAGCGAAACCGAAACCGTGATTTCGCAAATTGGCCGCTCGATCTATGGTGAAGAAAGCATCTTCTATATCTTGGTGCTGGCCGGAACCGCCCTGATCCTGCTGATGGCCGCCAACACCAGCTATGCCGACTTTCCACGTTTGGCAGCCCTGGCCGCTGGCGACGGCTTTCTGCCCCGCCAACTCACCTATCGCGGTGGTCGCCTCGTCTTTTCCTGGGGTATTGTCGGTCTATCCTTGTTCGCGTCGGTGCTGGTCATCGTCGCCGATGCGCGAACCAGCTACCTGATCCCGCTCTATGCGATTGGGGTATTCCTCAGTTTTACCATCTCGCAGTCGGGCATGGTCATTCACCAGAAGCGGATCGGTAAACTCAAGCCGGGCCAAGTTATCCAGGGCCGCGAAGCTCCCATGGAATACGACGCTCGCTGGAAGCTCAAGATGTATATCAGCGCGTTTGGGGCAATCTGCACCGGCGTGGTGATGATCGTCTTTGCCATCACCAAATTCCCCGATGGCGCGTGGTTCGTGGTGCTGCTCATCCCAACACTGGTCTTCATCTTCTTCCGTATTCACGGCCACTACAAAGCCGTCGCCCATGCCCTCAGCCTGGAAGGCGTGCCGGTTGATGTCAGCGTCCGTCCCATCCAAACATTGATCCTGGTCGATGATGTCCATGCCGAAACCGTCCGGCTGGTCAACTTTGCCAAGTCACTGCAACAGCCCTGGCGCGCGGTCCATATCGGCATTAACCCCGATAAAGTCGAAATTGTCCAGAATAAGTGGCAGAAGCGCATCGGAGAAGGTGAACTCGTCATCATTCCCTCTCCGCTCCGCCTGCTGGCCGACCCGCTGCGCGAGTATATTGAATCGCTCCAAGAGCAGCAGCGCGCTCAATACGAAGGCGGCGGCTTTATTCACGTCGTGATGGGCCATCTCGCTATGGATACCTACTGGGAACAGGCGCTTCACCAGAACACCGCTGTCATTTTTAATCTGGCCCTCAGCCGCATGGAAAATGTCGTGGTGAGCAGTATCCCCTACCGCATCCACCGCAAACACAACGGCGGCCAAAAGTACGAGGACCAAGGTCTCAAGCCGCCCAAACACTCATTGCTGAACGACAAAGGAGCGCAAACCAGGCGCTCCTTTTTTATCGCGGAATCAGGCGAGCCGTGCTACACTCAGCCCATGCGAATCCCCTATCCTCTTCACCTGCTATTGTTCGCCCTTGCGGCGCTTTTGATCCTGGTTGGCTGTGGCACGGACGAAGAGCCGGCCCCGGTTACACCGGTTTTTGTCTATGTCACGCCGACACCCATCGCGCCAACGGCAATCGCCGCCCAGCCCAGCCCAACGCCGAATCCGACCTCACGGCCCACCACCACGCCAACGAACTCACCCACTCCCCGCCCGACTTTCGGCCCCATTATCGGCGCGCACCAGACCGCCGCGCCGACAGTCACCCCGGCAGCAACGGCTACTGTTCCATCCGGCGTAATCTTCGGCCCCATCGTCGATCCCAACTACACGCCGCCGCCCACCGCCACCCAGTCCATGCCCACCGAAGCGCCCACCGTGCCGCCGACGGCTGGACCCAGCCCGACACCGCTGCCCGGACTGCGCCGCGAGATGCTTGGCATCCAGCTTCACCCGCATGTGAGCACCAGTGAATTCGCTACCCTGATGTCGCTGTGTAAAGACCTGGGCGTGACCTGGGTCAAATACCAGTTCAACTGGTCGCTGATGGAAGACTCGCCCGGCCATTTTAACGAACTGTTCGCCCTGACGCGCCTCTACATCCAGCAGACGCACGATCTCGGCTTCCGCGTCCTGATCAGCATCGCCAAAGCGCCCGGCTGGTCCCGCTCGCCTGATCCCGATGGCATCATGCGCGAAGATGGCCCACCGAACGATCCCCAGGTGCTGGCCGATATGCTCACGCGCCTGCTGAACGAAGTCGGCCTGGACCCGCAAGGCCAGCCCTTCATCAACGCGATTGAAGTCTGGAACGAACCGAACCTGATGCGTGAATGGTACGGGCACTCGCTCACCGGCAGCGACTATATGCGCTATTTCCGCACGGCGTATAACGCCATCCGCCAGTTTTCGCCCAACATCACCATCATCACCGCCGCGCCCGCCCCCACCGGCGACTCGCAGTATTCCACCAATGACCGCACCTGGATGCAGCAGCTTTACAATGAAGGGCTGGCGCAGTACGGAAACGATGTCGCGGTGGGCATCCACCCCTACGGCTGGGCCAATGCGCCCGATTCGCGCTGCTGTTCGGCTCCCACGCGCGGCTGGGACGACCAACCGCAGTTCTTCTTCCTCGACACCATCGAAGACTACCGCAGCATCATGACCGCCAACGGGCACGGTAGCGCGCAGATGTGGGGCACGGAATTCGGCTGGGCGACCTTCGACGGCTTACAGACATCCAGTGGGAGCCGCCCCACCGACCCGCCCGGCGAGCCGTATTTTGCCTTCCTGGACCAGTCGCAGCAGGCGAACTTCACGCTCCGGGCCTTCGAGCTGGCGCAGGCGCGCCCCTACCTGGGACCGATGATCCTGTGGAACCTGAACTTTGCCACGCTCGGCGGCGCGCTCGACCAGTCGGACTCGAAGGCGGGCTACGGGCTGCTCAATAGCGCATGGCAGCCGCGCCCGGTCTACTATGCCTTGCAGCAGGCACCCAAGCAGTAGGGGCAATTCACGAATTGCCCCGAATTACGCCCTACCAACCCATTACCGATTGCAGCGATCCAACCACGCGATAATCGACGGCAGCAGGTCACTTTCCAGCATAAAAATACCGAGGCCGTGCGCGCTGCTTTTATACATATGCAGTTGAATTTCGCCGGTAGAGGCCAGCGCCAGCGTTTTCGTATCTGCCCCGCTCGGATCGTCGCGCTGTCCGGCGACCAGATACACCGGACGATCTCCAATTCCCGTAAACACAGCGCTCACATCCCACTGCTCATAGCCGCCGGTCAGCCCCGGCGAGAGCGCCACCGCCGTCACCACATCGGGATCGTTCGCCATCCCCAACAGCGCCAGATTCGCGCCCATCGAGCCGCCCATCAGGTTCAGCCGCGCGGGATCAACGCCTTCCTTCGTGCGCAGCCAATCCAGCCACGCCTGCACATCGGTCTGAGCGTTGTCGCTGGTCATCCCGCCGCGCGTTTCGCCGCCGCCCCGCTGATCCACCGCCAGCAGCGCATACCCGGCCTCGTGCAGCGGTTGGATCTCCGCCAGCCACGACTCTTTGACGCTGCCCGCCTGGTGCAGCAGCAGGATCACGGGTGCGCCCGTCTCCCCTACTGCGTCTTCCGGCGCAGCATAAAAAGTTCCCACCAGCGTCCAGCCATCCGACGCCGTGATTTCGATCCGCTCGCCCTCAATATCCTCCTGCCCCTGCGCCACCGCCGGACAGCCCGCCCACACCACCACCACGCACAATAAAATAGAAACCAAACGGATCATGTCTATCCCTCCTCGTGTGCAACCTCGCATACTGTTGTACGCGGATACATAACCGGAGCGGCCTGTAATAAAAAACAGGCGGGTGCCCTTGCTGACATCCGCCTGCTTCATATTGATTTCGTTCGGAACGTTTAGCCCTCGGCGTCGAATTCGTCCGCAGCGGCTTCTTCGTCCTCGGCAACGGCTTCGAGCGAGTCCATGTCGTCTTCCTCGTCGTCACCCAGATCAGGGATTTCGGTGTCGTCTTCTTCGAGATCGTCCACGAAGCCCTCGTCATCGTCCACATCACCGAGGTCGTCCACTTCGTCTACTTCGTCGATCACCACATCGTCATCCACTTCGTCGAGGTCAATCGCCATCAGCAGTTCGTCCTCGTCCTCGTCCTCGTCATCATCAATTTCAACATCCTGGTGACGGACAAACTGCGCCGCCAGATGATCGTTGGTGACAGCCAGTTCGCGGTCCTGGTAGGTGTGGAAACCCGTACCAGAAGGGATCAGCTTGCCGATGATCACGTTTTCCTTCAGGCCGTAGAGCTTGTCCACCTTACCTTCGATGGCCGCGCTCGCCAACACGCGGATCGTGTGCTGGAAGCTCGCCGCCGACAGGAAGCTTGCGGTGGTCAGCGCGGCTTTGGTCACGCCGAGCAGAACCGGGACCGCCGAAGCGGGTTCTTTATCCTGCGCGATCAAATTCTCGTTCATATTGAGCAGCATCAGCTTGTCGATCAGTTCACCGGGCAGCATTTCGCTGTCGCCGCTGCGCGTGATCTGGACCTTGCTCATCATCTTGCGGATCACCACTTCGAAGTGCTTGTCCGAAATGTTCACGCCCTGGTTGCGATACACCTTCTGCACTTCCGTCAACAGGTAGTGCTGGGCGGCTTCCGGCCCCAGAATGCGCAGAATACGGTGCGGGTTCTTCGAGCCTTCGGTCAACTGCTGGCCCGCCGTCACCTGCATACCATCTTCCACACCTTCGAGCAGCCGCGCGTTCTGCGGAATTTCGTAGTCGCGCACGTCTTCGACTTCGGAGCGAATATAGAGCGTGTGGCCTTCGATAAAGACATCGCCGCCCATGACCGCCGTAATATCGTCGTGAGCATCCACGTGTTCGGCCAGCCGCGTGCCCTCGCGGATCGTTTCGCCATCCTGAACGGTCAGTTCATACCCGAACGGGATGTCATGCGATTCGCTGCGGACTTCGCTGTTGATCACGCGGGCAATACGCACGCCTTCCTTACGCAGCAGGCGCAGCGTGCCGCTGATGTCCACGACCACCGCTTCACCTTTGGGCTTCTTGCGCGCTTCGAACAGTTCTTCCACGCGGGGCAGACCACTTGTGATGTCACCACCACCGAGCGCCACACCACCGGTATGGAACGTTCGCAGCGTCAACTGTGTACCGGGTTCGCCGATGGACTGCGCCGCGACGATACCCACCGCCGTGCCGATGTCCACCAGTTCACCGCGCCCCAGGTCGCGCCCGTAACACAGCGCGCAGCAGCCGTGAATCAACGCGCAGGTCATCGGGCTGCGCACCCACACTTCGCGGACCAGCGCCTTTTCAAGGGCATCCGCGACTTCTTCGGTAATCATCTCGTTGCGGCGAACAATCAGTTCGCCCGTCTTGGGATCGTAGGTATCGCGGGCGGCGCTGCGTCCGAGAATACGTTCGGTCAGGTCCTGCCCGGCCACGTCCACTTCGGGGATCGGATTCCCCTTGCTGTCCTGGTTATCAGGATGGGCGGGATTGCGCAGACACATGCCCTGCTGCGTGCCGCAGTCATGGCGGTTGATGATCATATCCTGCGCCACGTCAACCAGGCGGCGCGTCATATACCCCGCGTCAGCGGTACGCAGCGCGGTATCGGCCAGACCTTTACGTGCGCCGTGTGTCGAAATGAAGTATTCCAGCGCCGTCAGACCCATACGGAAGTGGCTCTTGATCGGCAGGTCGATGATACGCCCGGACGGGTCAGCCATCAGACCGCGCATCCCGGCCAACTGCGTGATGGGGCCAAAGCCACCTTTGGTCGATCCAGAGATCGCCATAACCGCAATCGGACCAAACGGATCGAGCGAGTCGCCGATCACCTTTTGCAGGCGCGACTTGGCATCGTTCCAGCTATCAATCGTGAGCTGGTAGCGTTCTTCTTCGGTGAGCAACCCACGCCGGAAGTCACGCTGCGCGTTCTCTACCTTGTCGTTGGCTTCATCCAGGATATATTCGCGCTCTTCGGGCACTTCCAGGTCCGACACAGCAATTGTCGTGCCGGAAACCGTCGCGTAGTGGAAGCCGATATTTTTGATCGAGTCCACCACGTCGGTAGTCATGTCCGCGCCCCACTTCTGGTAAACGCGGGCTACCAGCTTTTGCAGGCTCTTCTTGCCAAAGGTATCCTGCACAAAGCGCATATCGTCCGGCAGAATCCGGTTAAACAGCGCGCGGCCTACCGTTGTCGGTTCGGGCTGCGGCGGCAGCGGATGGTTCGGATCGTCGTAGAAGTTGCCGAGCAGAATCGGCGTATGCAGATCCACCACGCCCATGCCGTAGAGATACTCGATCTCGTTCATGTCCACGACAAGACGGCGCTCGGACAGATTCGCCAGCACCAGCGGGGTGTCAGGCTTCTTCGCCATATAGTCGTTGAATTCGATGGTGTTATGCACGCCGGCATCAAACCGCCCGTCGATCAGCCCCTGCACGAGTTGATCAAAGGGTTTGATCGTGCGGCCATCTTCGGTTTTCATCGGCTTGAGCAGCGTGATCTCGTTGCTGTAATCGAGTTCGTGATATTCGATCTGGCGCGAACCGGCGGTATTCTCCACAGCACCGATCTTATACCCACCCTGCCGCAGCACTTCCCACGAGCGGAAATCATCGGCGCGATTTTTCAGCGTCACGATTTCGGCGGTGGGGTCCATCGTCAGGTAGTAGCAGCCCAACACCATATCTTTTGACGGCGCGACCACAGGCGAACCGTCGGCAGGCTTGAGCAGGTTTTTGGTGCTCAGCATCAGGTCGCGCGCTTCCTGCACGGCCTTCTGGCTCAGCGGCACATGCACGGCCATCTGGTCCCCGTCGAAGTCCGCGTTAAAGGCCGCGCAGACCAGCGGGTGAATCTGGATCGCCTTACCTTCGACCAGCAGCGGCTCAAACGCCTGGATACCGAGGCGGTGCAGCGTTGGCGCACGGTTGAGCAGCACCGGGCGTTCCTGGATCACTTCTTCCAGCACTTCCCAGACTTCAGGCCGTTCGCGCTCAATGATACGCTTGGCACCCTTCACGTTGCTGGCATAGTTGTAATGAACCAGACGGCTGATCACGAAGGGGCGGTACAGTTCCAGCGCCATGATTTTCGGCAAACCGCACTGATGCAGTTTGAGCTTGGGACCCACCACGATCACCGAGCGGC
>CAYYNB010000122.1:0-18716 GCA_964472565.1 uncultured Anaerolineaceae bacterium | reverse complement strand
CCGGCAAAAACCCTTCTTACCCCCCCCGCCCCCCGGCAATTTTTGGCCACCTAGGTCGGTCCCCCCCCCCCCCGCTTTTGGCGTTTTGAACCTGAGAAGTTCTACAAAGTGGGGGGTTTGTAAAATTGGGGCGATTTTTTGCCCTCCCTTGCGTTTCCGGGTTGAGTTGTAAAAGTGCGGTGACATGTAGATACAGGATAGCACATATGTTCCGAATTATCATCACCATTGGATGGCTAACTTCGATGGTGAACTTGGATGGTTAATAATGTGGGGGTTACAGAGGTTCACCCCTATCCCCCGGCCCCTTTCCTCGCGCGGAGAAAGGAGGCGCAGGGCGCGGCTTTGACACACGGGGGGGAGCGTGCTACCATTCGGACATCACGTGAAGACATGAGGCGCAGGAATGGGTTTCGATCTTTTCTCCGGCAATAACCAGCGAACTGTCCGATTTATGCTGCTGGCGATTATTCTGATTACGCTGCCGTGTTATTGTCTCGGAGCGGTGCTGCTGGCATCGGCACCGGAAGACACCAAAGAAGATACCCCGTCATCCCAAGAGAATCAGCGCCCGCCACTGGCCGGATCCACATCGCAGGTGTCGCCCAGCCCGCGTTCGGGAACGCCGACTTCGACCCGCGATCCACTGCGCCCGACTCCCACCCAATTGACGATCTACGCGACGGCAACCGCGTTTATCTGGCCGACCTGGACGATGACGATGACGCCGACCTACCAGATTATCCAGCCGACCAACGCGCCAACCGTCACACCGTATCCGACACCGACGCTGCAACCATCCGCGACCTTAGCGCCGTCGGCCACGACTGCGCCCCCCACGGATGTACCGCCGCCAACCGACGTACCGACGGATGTACCACCGCCCACCGATCCACCGCTGGAGCCATCCCCCACCCAAGAGGGGTTGGTACCAGCCCCTTAGCCTGCGTTTACTCCATCCCCTCTTCCCTCTTTCCTAAGGAAAGGGGAGTCAAACATATCCAGGGGATGGTCTTAAAAAACTCAATAGTGAAAGAAACCTATGCCGTTCGACATCAAATCTCATATCAAAACGTTAAGCCAGACCGCCGCACCAGCGGGGCATGAAGGCCCGGTGCGCGAGGTGATCCGCGCTGAGTGGGCCACGCGCAGCGATGAACAGTATACGGATGGCCTCGGCAGCCTGATCGCGGTCAAGCGGGGCAACGGCCCCGAACCGCGCCGCAAAGTGATGCTCAGTGCGCATATGGATGAGATCGGGCTGATCGTGAGTGAGGTCCGGGATGGATTTATCCGCACGAGCAACCTGGGCGGGATCGATTACCGGGTGCTGCTGATGCAGACGGTGCTGGTGCATGGGCGGCGCACGCTGCCGGGCGTGTTTGGGGCCGCGCCGCCGCATATGGCCCGCAACCGGAAAAAGTATCCCTCAGCACAGGAACTGTGGATCGATGTGGGACTGCCGGCGGAAGAGGTCGCGCAGTTGGTGCGGATCGGAGACATCATCACGTTTGACACACCGCCGACTGATCTCAAGGGGGAGCGGCTGTATGGCAAAGCGCTGGATAACCGGGTGTCGGTAGCGGCGGTGACGGCGTGTCTGGATGAACTGACGCGGCGCAGCCATGCATGGGATGTGGTGGCGGTGGCGTCGGTCCAGGAGGAAGTCGGCGCGTATGGCGCACTTACGGCAGCGTATGCCGTGCAGCCGGATATGGCGATTGCGATTGATACGACGTTTGGCACGCAGTACGGCGTCGGTGAGGATGAAGGCTTCAAACTCGGTGAGGGGCCAACGCTCGGACGCGGGCCGAATTTCCACCCCAAGCTGTTTAAGGTGATGCGCGACCTGGCAAAAGACCTGGAAATGAAACTCCAGACGGAAGTTTTGCCGGGCAACAGCGGCACCGATGCATGGTTGATCCAGGTGAGCCGTGAGGGAGTGCCGTCGCTGCTGATCAGCATCCCAGTGCGGAATATGCATACGCCGGTGGAAGTGGTGGATGTGAAAGATGTGATACGGGCGGGGCGGCTGCTGGCGGCGTTCGTGGCCGGGCTGACGCCGGATTTTTTGAATGAGATTGAGTGGGGGATGTAGAACCCCTATCCCCCAGAAAAGCGAACCTCACCCCCTCGGTCCCCCTCTCCAAGCGAGTTGGAAGAGGGGGAAGGTTGGGCGTATGGATGATGGGAGCGGTATGGAAGCAGAAACGATTGAACTTTTGCGCGAACTGGTGGATGCGATTGGCGTGTCGAATGATGAAGACGCGGTGCGCCACCTGATCATCCAGCGGATACGCGATTATGTTGAGGATATTCAGATCGATCCGATGGGGAATCTGCTGGCGGTGCGGCGCGGAACCGGACAGATCAAGCTGCGGGTGATGGCGGCGGCGCATATGGACGAAGTCGGCATGATGGTCATAGGCTCCGACAGCGACGGATCGATCCGGTTCCGGCAGGTGGGCGGACTGGACGCGCGGATTCTGCCGGGCGCGCGGGTGCTGGTGGGAAAAGACAAAGTGCCGGGCGTCGTGACGTGGGTGCCGATTCATCTCAACAAGAGCGATGATACAGTGGAGATTGAGCGGCTGCGGATCGATATTGGCGCGACGAATAAAGACGGCGCACAGAGCGCGGCTGAACCGGGGGATTTGATCGCATTCGACAGCAAAATGGTCGAACTGGGGCCGACGGTGCGCGGGAAAGCGTTCGATGATCGGGCGGGGTGCGCCTCGCTGATCCGGCTGATTCAGGGCGAGCGGTTCCCGTTTGATCTGCATGTGGCGTTCACGGTACAGGAAGAGGTCGGGCTGCGTGGGGCGCGAGTCGCGGCGCAGCGCATCCAGCCGGACGTGGCGTTTATCCTGGAAACGACGGCCTGCCACGATCTGCCGGAAGACCCCGACGAACCGGATCAGACGACGATCACCAAAATGGGACACGGCCCGGCGATCACGGTGATGGATGCGTCAATGATCACCGATCCGCGCCTCGTGCGGCATATGGTGGCGGTGGCGGATCGGGAAGGGATACCGCACCAATTTCGATCACCGCAGCACGCGGGCGGCACGGATGCGGGTATTATTCACCGCAGCAACGCCGGGATTCCGAGTGTGGTTATAGCGAATCCCTGCCGCTATCTGCATGGGCCGCATCTGGTGATGAATCTGAGCGACTGGGACAACCAGAGTCGATTGGTGCGGGCGGGGATGATGGCGCTGACGGAAGACGTGATTTGGCGTTAGTTGTTAGTCGGGTTCAATTCATCACACCATACTGGGGATTCTTATGGAAACACTCATCAAAAAATTAGCTGAAGCCTGGGGACCATCAGGCTATGAACATCAGGTCCGCGAACTGATCCGCGAGGAAGTGCAGGGGCTGGCCGATGAAATCCGCGTGGACGCACTGGGCAACCTGATCTGCCGGGTGGGGAGCGGGAATTTACGCGTGATGACTGCTGCGCACATGGACGAGATCGGGTTGATCGTCAGCCATATTGATCGCAATGGATTCGCGCGGTTCAGCCAGATCGGAACGCTGCTGCAAGCGACGCTGTTGGGGGCGCGAGTGCGGTTTGAAAGCGGCGTGACCGGCACGGTAGCGGTAGAAAATATCTTCACGCAGCGGCGCAATCTGCCCGAAGCGAGCGGATTTTTCGTGGATACGAGCGACGGCGAACACAGCGCCAATGTCCGAGTGGGCGATCCGGCGGCGTTTGTGGGCAACGTGGAATGGCGCGGGGACCGGGTGATCGGCAAGAGCCTGGATAACCGGGTAAGCTGCGCGGTCCAGATCGAAGTAATGCGGCGGCTGAAGGCAAGCGGCACCCCGCATACCGTCTATTTTGTGTTCACGGTGCAGGAAGAAGTCGGATCGCGGGGGACACAACCCGCCGCGTATGGTCTCGATCCGCATTTTGGGATCGCGCTGGATGTCACGCCGACGGGCGACACTCCCAAAAATCCGCTCACGGCGGTGGAACTGGGTAAGGGCACGGCGATCAAAATGAAGGATGTTGGGCTGATCGTGCCTGCGGCAGTTCGCGAACTGATGATCCGGCGGGCGGAAGAAGCCGGGATTCCGTACCAGCTTGAAGTGCTGGATTTGGGGAGCCAGGACGGGCGCATGATCCAGATCGCGCGGTCCGGTGTGCCGACGGGCGCGGTAGCTGTCCCGGTGCGGTATGTTCACACGCGGAGCGAAACGGCAGATCGGCGGGATATTGCAGCGACGGTGGACCTGGTGACGGCGATTCTAAGCCAGCCGATTGAACTGTAAGCCGACGAGCTACAAGCCGAACGGGATCACGGCTTCGGTTAACCAGGGACGATCCAGCGTGCCGGGGCCGGATAACACATGCAGCCGCCGCGCGAGAAACGTGATCGGCGCATAGGACGGAAAAATAGTCTGCTGCTGGTCGGCTTCGGTTTTGAACTGGGCAACCGTCATGTGGGGGTGGATGTCCGGGCCGAACGCGCCGCCATAGGGCAGATAGTCGGGGAACCGGGCGTGAATCTTCGCGTAAAGCTGGTGGATCGGGGCGGGATTGACCGGATTTAAAAACGTGGTGCCGGGGAAACGATCATACCCAGCGAGCGTAATCTCGAAGGGGGCCACGTCCGCGCAGAGGGAGCGCAGCGTCTCACAGGCGTCTTCGAGGCGATCCAGCGGGACAAAGGGATATAACACGGTGATATGCGCCGGGAAAACGATCAACAACTCCGGCGAATACTGTTTGAGCAGCGGCACGACCAACGCCTGCACGTCATGCGGGGCGACGATTGCCAGCGCCGTTTGAAGTTCCATGTTTACCGATCCCCGTCCACGCACCAGGCGACCAGCGCCAGGTGGCGCACCAACCAATCGCGGTGCTGCTGGCGAACACACAGCGCCTCAACACGCTGCTGAATCCGCAGACGATACATGTAACAGGGAGCAAACTGCTCCCTACTCAACCCAGACCTCAACATGCTCGCCGCTCTCCAGGTCTTCGACATCGACGACTTTGCCCATTGCGCCGCTTTTGATGGCGGTCATGATCTCATCGTAATCGACGCCGGAACTGGTCGGAGTGAAACGCGCGCCGAGCTTGATGCCCACATTCACCAACCCCATCGGAATGTTGACATTCACCTTCGCTTTACCGGATTTGACATCGGTAATGCGCACGCGCAGCATCCGAGGATCACGGGAGGGAGCCGCAGGCGGCTGAGGCGTCCGCGCGCCGCTGCCCAACGCCTGGAGCAGCCGCGCCCCTTCTTCGGCGGTAATTTTACCTTCCTGGATCATAGCTAGAATCCGCATGCGTTCTTCAGCGGTGGTCATCCGTGTCCGGTCCTTTCTCCGTAGGATTCCAAATCATATGCACCAGCGTGCGCTCCGGCTTAAAATGCGACTGCCGCAGCGCTTCGTTCATCGGTTCGTCATCGGCAGGATGATCGGTCACGAGCGGCTGGTGTCGCCCGCCCAAGAGATCAATGGCCTGATAAACCAGGCTGAGTTCGAGTTCACCCTGACGCTCAGGACGCAGCAGCGCATCAAACAACGATGTTAAACTGCCCAAGCGCGATTCGGTGATCAGCGCGGCATCCAGTTCGCCGTCGGAATTGGGCAGTCCCCAATAATATACGGTTCGACCACTGAAAAGATACCGCAAACTGCCCCAACGCAGCGGGCGCAGGCGTTCCAATTCAGTCGGGCGCAGCCAGCCTAAGCCGCCGCATTCGTTCGGACGGACGCTGGCGGCCAGCCGGTAGAGCCGCCCCGCGTCCCGACGAGTCAACGCCTGGAGCGATTCGACCACCGCGCCGGGCGTATGGTAAGACGTGGCACGACGCCAACGGGTGAAGGTGCGCTGCGCGACAAAACCCAGGCTTTCATACAAACGACGCGCGCCTTCGTTACCGGCTTCGACTTGCAGCGTGGCGAACTGGCCGTGCGCCGCGATCCAATCCAGCGAGGCATGCATCAGTTGGCGCGCGATGCCCCGCCGCCGGAGTTCCGGGTAGACCGCCACATTGGCGATCACATAGCCCCTACCATACCCGGTTCCGGTGATGGAGACATTCCCTACCAAGCGGCCATGCTCATACCAAACAAACCCACGATCCAGGCCGGGCATAACCTGCTTCAACCCGCCGAGCATCCACAACAGCGGCCCGGAGCGGCTCATCAGGCGCATTTCCTGAATTGCCGCGCGGCCTCCGGCATCCAACGAGGAGGCAAAACACTGTTCGATCAGGTCGGCAATGGCCGCGAGATCGCGCCGGATGTGAATGGGCTGCAAACCGTTCAGTTTTTCCTGGGTTGAAACAAGCGATGCCGACATAGGCTGTTTATTCCTGGCGTTCTAAGGCGGCCAACAGGCGCTCGGCCTCCTCGATGCTGATCTTTTTCTCCTGCACCATGCGCAGGATCATCAAACGCTCTTCTTCCGTCACCGGATCGTGCGGCTTGGCAGACGGTGCAGGCGGACGAGCTTCCCAGCCGCTAAAATCACGCGGGCCGCGCTTGCGCTTTTCCTTCTGGCGATCCATGCTGCGGCGGAAGCTCTCGGTCGCCCGCTCGGCCTGCTGCTGGGCGCGTTCGGCCCAGCGTTCGGCCTGGGATGCGAACTGCTGCGCGCGGGCCTGGATTTTCTCGTCCAGCCCTTCCAACTGCTGGCTGAGCCGCTCTTCGAGATTCGAGAGCCGGGCTTCGACCTGTTCTTCGATTTGAATACCGAGGTCGAAGACATACCCATCTTCTTCACCCACGAGCCGGAGTTCGGTGCAATCTTCCACATGAACCACCGCGCTGCCATCACCGAAGGTCACGACCTGATGACCATTTTCCTCGGTTTCGGCCATTTGCGCATCTATATCAAGCGCGACTTTGGAATCGAGCGGCAATTCAAAACGAACATCCATGCCCGGCTGGACACGGCAGAGAATATCTTTACTGGCGTTAAAGCGATAGTCAAGGCCGGGTTTGAATTCCAGATTCAAAACCAGATCGGAACCGACCTGCTCCACCACGCAGCCGCCCTCGATGTTACGGAGATACAGATCGGAACCCACCGCCGCGATCCAAACCGCGCCGGACACCTCGCGCACGGTGGCATCGGAGCCGACAGCTTCAACCGTCACATTACCTTCGGCCCATTTGATGCGCAAATCACCGCCAACAGTTTTGACCTGGGCGGCATGAATACCGCGCAGGGTGAGATCACCACCGATGCCGCCGACTTCGAGATCACCGCCAATATCGGTGATCTTGGCATCACCGCCGACCTGCTGGACAACCACCATCACTTCGGTGGGGACGGTCAAACGACAGTCGCCGCTACAGCGGACGAGATAGGGCTGACCGTTGCCGATCCGTTCGACGCGCAGACCATCGCCTTCGGCAACCAGATCGCCACCGCCGCGCCCGCGCAACCGCAGATCGCCACCGACCTGCTGGACGATGACCGGCACATCCACATTTTCGTAAACTACGCGTGTCATTCTCGCTTTTCTCCTATTGAGCTGCCGAAGGAACTACTCGATAAAGATGTGAACGCGCTCGTTGTCGTCTTCGTCTTCGACTTCCACGAGCGTGCCGGTGATTTCTTTGTTTTTCAGCGCGTCGAGCACATCGTGCATCACCCCATCATCGACTTCATCGGTGAAACGTGAGCCGATTTTCAGCCCCAGATTGACGAGGCCGAGCGGCACATTTACACGGACACGGTTTTTGCCTGTTTCCAGATTGCTGACGTGAATCTTCAGCCAGCGGTGGCCCGATTTCGATTCGGACGGGGCAGGAGCAGGGGCAGAAACAGCCGGGGGTTCGACTGATTCCTGGGCGGTGTTGAGCATTTCGGTGGCGCGGCTGATGTCGATTTCACCTGCCGCCAGTTTTTCGAGAATTTCCTTACGGGTCATCATGATCGCTTCTCCTTTTCAGGGCATTTCGCCGCGTAAGAGTTCGACGGCTTCTTCAGAACTGATGCGGCCTGCGGCCAGATCGTCCAGCACACGGCGGCGCGCGGCTGGGGTTAATTCTTCCGCCGGTTCGGAACCGCCGGACACCTCGTAACCCATCGCCGTGATCACTTCATTAAGGCGGCTGCGAACGGTGGGATAGGAAATATCCAGTTCTTTTTCAACGCGCGTAATTTTGCCTTCGCAGCGCAAAAAGACTTCCACAAATTCCAGTTGTTCAGGAGTTAACAGCGCCAGTCGGCCCAGCGAAAAACGCCCTTCGACTGTGACATCACAGTTCGGGCAGTACAGGCGAGTAACCGTCATATTTTCGCCACAGACCGGACAGTGGCCGGGAACCGGATAAACAGGATACATAGACCCTTCCTCAACGTTGAACGCTTCTCTGATTAAATAGTAGCAAAGCAGATTAAAAATGTCAATCAGTTTTATCAGAAAATTCAAGGTAAACATTGATTATCTTCAAATGGCGATTAACTTTAGAAGTGATGTAGCCAGTTGATTAGGAACAGAAAAAGATGTAAAATTTAGATGACTTCAGTACTATGACGGCAATAGGATGGAATGGATTAAAATTAATAAAAGATTATCCAATCATTAATTCGTTTCATCTAGCAAGAAAGGAGCAGTTTGATGGCCTTCTGGGAATGGCTGGTGGCTCATCGCGCCATCCAAAAGGAGATGCGCGGCCAAGCCTTAGTGGAGTATGCATTCATCCTGATTTTCGTCGCTGTCGTTCTTATCGCCTTGCTCACGATTCTGGGGCCGGGCATCCGCAATATCTACCAGAACATCGTTGACGCATTGAATGGTGTGTAGTAGTTCGTTCGTCTTTATCGATTTTCATCTAGACCTCGCTCCGGCGGGGTCTTTCATTTTTTTGAGTGATGGGTTGTGAGTAAAAGTGAAACAGCACGTGTAAGGGATATGCCGGTTGGAAAGGTGGTGTGTGATGAAATGGCTGACGATTGGATTTGTGGTGTTTATTGTGGGGGTGGTGATTCTGGCGGATACGGGAAACGGGGCGTGGTTGTTCTGGCTGATTGAACTGGTGCCAGGCGGAGATAAAACCGGGCATTTTGTGCTGGTGGGAACGCTGGCGCTGCTGGTGAATTTGAGCCTGAAGGCGCGGCGCGTGACGATCGGGCGGTGGAAGGTGCTGCTGGGGAGTGCAGTGATCGCGGCGGTGTTCACCGTCGAAGAGTTTTCGCAGATCGGATTCGAAGCACGGGGGTTCTCGCTGTTGGATTTAGCGATGAACTACACCGGGATTCTCGTCTTCGGCTGGGTGGCAGCGCGCTGGGTCGAACGGCAGCAAACCCCCGCCGCTATTCTTCAGGCAAATGATCGGGAGGGCTGAGCGCGCCGGATTCGTCATCGGCGGGGAGGTTGTGCCAGCGTTTCTGGCGGTCTAACCACATGGTCTGGCCCATGCCCGGCTCCCATTCATCGGCTAAGGCTCCGGTGGCGCGCGTCAGTTCCAGACCGCCCAGATTCCGCGCAATGACATCGAGCATATGGGGCTGTGTCCAGACGAGGGTATCGATCTGCACGGCGGACGCGCCCGCCTCGATAAAATCACGCGCATCGTCGGGGGAATGGATGCCGCCACAGGCGATCACCGGCACGGCAGCCGATTGAACCACCTGCCCCACCGCGCGCAGCGCCTGGGCTTTGATCCAGGGGCCGTAGACACGCCCCCCGACCAGCCGCCCGGTTTCAGCATCGCGGGCGGTGCCACGCGGCGCAGCCGCCACCACCAAAGCCCCGGCCCCGGCATCCTGGGCGACTTTTGCCAGCAATTGGGCGCTGTAAAGCGGAAGCTGGACCAACAGCGGTAGTTGCGTATTTTCGAGGGCGGCGCGGATCATGTCGGGCACTTCGGCGCGGGTGGATTGATCGTGCAAGCCCAATTCCAGAGCAGCCACGCCTTCGCAGTTTTCCAGCACTGTCGCGCAGCGGGCGACATCGGAAGTGGAGGTGGCGGCGATATGAACGATGATGGGCACATAACTGTGTTTCCAACGCTCGCCGTACATTTGCACGACACGGCGCAGACCGGGGTTCGGGAGTCCGGTATGGACGAGCGCCCCGGATGGCAGCGCCACGACACGCGGCCCACGCGCGACATGGCGCGGTTTCCACGTCACCGGATTTGTGACCATCGCGCCGATCTTGGTGAGATCGAGCAAATCCTGATAGGGTGCGCCGTCGAAGCCAAAGATGCCGGACGCCACCAGGACAGGATTTTCGACGACGAGGGTATTTTTTCCGGTACGTGTTAATTCGATCATCGGATATCCAACCAGACAGGCTTGTCCACGACACGCGCCATCACGAGCGCGGCATGGTGTGCGGGGGTGTCGTAGTGCGCGAGGTGGAGATGGCGGCGGCCCTGCATTTTTTGCAGCACGCGCACAACATCCCACTGGGCGCTGATGCCCTCGACGTGGCCGAAGCTCACTACCGGGCGAAACTTGTCCGAATCATAGACATGCAGCCAGACTTCCTGGGCGATCCGCATCGGCTGATCCTTGCCTTTGCGCCCCATTGCGGTTGCCGCCGACTGGGAAAGCACCAGATACTGGATGCGATCAAATGGAATATGCCATGCGACCTGACGGGTGAAACGTCCCTGGTGGCGAACTTCGCGCTGGTTGACATCGAGCACAATATCGCTGATCATCAAAAACCGGCTGAGGTTGTAGACGGCCAGCAGCGCCATGACCACACCGACAGCCAACCCCAGATTGGGAAGCCATTCGGGATTAACCGAGGCTAAACCGCGCGAACGCGCCCCAAGACCTAACACAAAAAAGAGGAACGTCATCACCGTAAAAGTCAGCACGCGCCCGCCGATCATCAGCAGGGATTTGCCGCGCAACTGCCAGACATAACCCTGGGGGGTGGCGGAAAATTCCCAATGTTCAAATTCAAAGGGCGGATCTTTGACCGGAATTTCGGGGATTTCGGCAGCGGACTCGTCTTCGACTGCGATTTCGGGCACGTCCAGGCGTTGGGTGGGCTGAAGCGATTGGGTATCACCCAATGGATTGAGGGGCTGCGAGGCCGCCGGGATCAGATGGAAGGGACGATCAATGATCCGCGCTAAGGACTGGCCCGCGAGTTTGGCCTCGACCATGTGATCGGCGGAATCGCCGCTCGGCCAGCTTGCCAGCCCGCACCAGCGCACCTGGGGGCCGCTGTTGGGACGGGCCGCTAACAGAATGCCGAGGTGCCAGTTGCTGCTCTCCGGTGCCCACCCGACAACGACCCGTGCAATATCTGCCGGGGCAAGCTGTTCAGCGGGCAGTTGGCGCGCCTGGGTAAAGGCGGGCGAACAGGTGATGCCCTGGGCAGATGCCTCGAACAAGGCCGCGAGGCGCGAGGAGTCTAGCGGGTCCAGCGAACCGTTGACCAGCCGCCACGAGGTCGGATAAAGTTCAATCGTGAGATTGTGTGCAGCGCGGATACTTTCCATCAGACATTTCACTCAATTCGGCGTCAGAAGTTTGTCAAGTAAAGTCTACCGCAGGCCATACCGCGCGGCGAATAAAAACCGGTTCAGGCCCAAAACAGGAGCACTGTCCCGGCCATTGCCAGCACTGTCCCGGCGACGGCGCGCCCGGTGATGCGCTCTTTGAACAACAGCCAGGAAAGCGGGATCAAAATGATGGGGGCCAGACTGGTCAGGGTTGTAGCAACCCCCACCGCCGTATTCTGCACGGCGATCAGCGACAGCCAGACGCCGACAAAGGGGCCGAAGATCGCGCCGCCGAACATAATATAAACGGCGCGCGGGTTTTCGTGTAAGGCTCTAAAATTGGCGCGCACCTGGCCCTGGAACAAGGTGATCAGCCAGATCGTAACGCTGGCGACAACCAGCCGCATCATGTTGCCGGACAGCGCCGGGAAATCGTCACGCAGGCCGAGCTTGGAAAAAACCATACCGCCCGCCTGCCCCAGCGCCGCGCCGAGGCCGAGCAGCACACCCATCACATAAAAGCGGGTGGGCATATCGGGCAGGCCGGTCTTTTTGCCATCGCGCGGGGCGGTGACCACCCAGGCGACGCCGCTCACAGCTAACAGGATGCCGATGATCTCCGGGGCGGCCAGTTCTTCGCCCAGAAAAATCCAGGCAATCGCCGCGCCTATGACCGGGGAGAGCGCCATCAGCAGCATGGTGAGGCGCGGGCCGATCATCACAAAGGCTTCAAACAGCATGGCATCACCCAGCACAAAACCGATGATGCCGGACAGCCCCATATACCCCCATCGCCATAATGGGGCGTGAATGGGCAGGAATGCGCCCTGCGTGGCGAAATGCAGCAGGCTGACCATGATAACGGCCATCAGCAGGCGGGTACGGTTGACGACCTGCGAGCCGACTTTGCGCCCGGACAACGTGAAGAGGATCGAGGTGAAGCTCCAACAAACAGATGTGCCGATTCCGGCGAGTTCTCCGAAGTAGTCAGACACGATAAATCCCTTCTCCAAAAGCGGCAGAGTCATATTCCCCTGAATCAAAAGGGGGCGATCCTGGCTGGATCGCCCCCGCAGGACTTGTTTTGATCGAACGGTTAACGCAGTTCGAGCGTCTTCGACTGGATGATGTTCTCGGCGTAGGTGATGAATTCCGAGACATGCAGCGCGCCAAGGTCTTCGCCGCTGCGCAAGCGCACACTAACCGCGCTCTTTTCGATGTCCCGATCTCCGACGACGAGCAGCCAGGGCACGCGCTGGATCGAGGCTTCGCGGACCTTCGCGCCGACGCGCCCTTCGGAGTCGTCCACTTCGACGCGGAAGCCGCGCGCCTTCAACTGGCCCGCTACATCGCGGGCATAGTCCAGGTGGCGATCCGCAATCGGGATCATCTTAACCTGAACGGGCGCGAGCCACGCCGGGAATGACCCGTTGAAGTGTTCGATCAGAATGCCGATGAAACGCTCCAACGATCCGAACGGGGCGCGGTGGATCATGATCGGGCGGTGGCGTTCGTTGTCTGCACCGACGTATTCGAGTTCGAAGCGCTCCGGCAAGTTATAGTCCACCTGGACGGTGCCTAACTGCCATTCCCGCTTGAGCACGTCGCGGAAGATGAAGTCCAGCTTGGGACCGTAGAAGGCCGCTTCGCCCTCTTCGATCACATAGTTCAGGTTCAATTCCTGGCAGGCTTCGATGATGGCCGCCGTCGCCTTGTCCCAAACCGCCGGATCACCCACGTATTTATCCGACTTGGGATCGCGGATGCCGACGCGGGCGCGGAAGTCGGTCAGGCCCATGCTGTTGAACACAAACTGGGTCAGCCGGACGACTTCGATAAACTCGGTGAGCAACTGCTCCGGCGTCACAAACAGGTGCGAGTCATCGACGGTGAAGCCGCGCACGCGGGTGAGACCCGATAGTTCGCCGCTCTTTTCATAGCGATAGACCGTGCCAAACTCGGCATAACGAATCGGCAGATCACGGTAGGAGCGGGGTTCGCTCTTGTAGATCATGATGTGGTGCGGGCAATTCATCGGCTTGAGCAGGAACTCTTCGCCATCCACATCAATCGGGCTGTACTGGCTGTCCTTGTAGTACGGATAGTGTCCCGATGTGCGGTACAGATTCAGGTTGCCGATGTGCGGCGTCACAACGGGCGAATAGCCACGATCTAACTGGGCTTTGCGCAAGAACTGTTCCAACATCTCGCGCAGTATCGCGCCTTTCGGCTTCCAGAGTGGCAGGCCCTTGCCGACCAGCGGATCGATCACAAACAGGCCCAGTTTCGGCCCTAAGACACGATGATCGCGGTTTTTGGCTTCTTCGAGCAGGTGCAGATATTCTGCCAACTCTTCAGCGGTCCGCCAGGCCGTGCCGTAGATGCGGGTCAGCATCGGGTTATGTTCGTCGCCGCGCCAATAGGCTCCCGCCGGGGCTTTGAAGGTGATGCTCACCGCGTCAGGGTTGATCTCGCGGGTGTTGGCGACGTGCGGCCCCCGGCACAGGTCTTCAAAGCCGCCCTGTTTGTAGGTGCTGATCACGACCTGATCCTGGGTCTTTTCGCCGTACTCATCCACGCCGCCTTTTTCCAGCCCTTCGATCAGTTCGATCTTATAGGGCTGATGCTTAAAGATGGTGCGGGCCTGGTCGGCGCTGACTTCGCGGCGCTCAAACGCAAAACCTTCTTTGATGATTTCGCGCATGCGTTTTTCGATCTCGGCCATATCGTCTTCGGTGAGCGAACGCGGCAGATCGAAATCATAGTAAAAACCGTCTTCGATGGGCGGGCCGATGGCGATTTTCGCTTCGGGAAACTTTTCCAGCACGGCCTGCGCCATCACATGCGCCGCCGAGTGCCGGATACGATAAAGCTGGCTGTCTTCGTAACGTTCCATGTTCCTTATCCTGTCCAATCTCATGCAGACTCGACCAGACATTCCGACTCTGGTTGAGCGAGTCACATGAGTAAATCAACCTATGGGATGTGTGCAGGCAGGGGCAATTTGCGCTGGACCCTGCTGCCGCAAGCGGCGCGGCGCGGCAGAGATCAGCGCAAAATGTCTCTACCGAGGCCGCCCGACAGTACCCGTATCATCTGTAGTCATGGCTGTCTCCTGTTAAACGGCTGCCGCCGGGGACTCACTTTCTTCGCTCAGACATTCTGAAAACACAGTTTCAAACACGCCCAAAACCATCAGGTTATCCACGACATCTTCGATGATTTCCGGCATCAGCAAATCGACAATCACATGCGGCGTTTCGAGCGCCAAAAATGGAGTCGGAGCCAACGCGCGTTTATGATTACGCGCCACTTCGAGGCTCAACTGCATTTCCTGGCGGAGATGCGCCAGGGTGACAAAATGAGCCTGCCACAACTGCCCGTCTTCCATTTCGACCAGCACATCCGCACTATCGGTGCGCGGATCAAAACCAGCTTCTGGTTCCTGTTCAATCCAGACACGTTTGACTAACACGGCGAAATCCTCTACCTGATTTTTAACCCTACACACATAGTACAACAGTTTTCGCCGTTTAGATTCGACCAAATTAATAAAAAAACCCACGCCCAAACATATTTGGGGCGAGGGTTAGCATCCACGCGGTTCCACCCAATTTCAACACAAACGACTTTGTGTTCTCAGGGAGCCGGTAACGGGGCCAGCCGGTTTTGCTTAGTGCCGGGTCGGGTTCAGCAAAACACTCACGGGGGGTATTCCTGGCTTCACGATCAAGCAGGCTTCCAGTCGATGACCCGCTCTCCCTGGGATGGTGTTTAGTGCCAGTGTTTGTCCCGGTCAATGCTTTGGCTATCAGGATACGGAAAAAAAGGGGGAATGTCAAGATCGTTTTGAGAGCGTAGGATTCGCAATAGGCGATCTGTCCGATTTTCTCCACAGACGGCGGTGTGCTATACTGGCGCTATGTCAAACGTAGAGTCGAAACTGGCACGGTGGACGGAGCGGCTGCGCGCGGTGCATCTCGACGGAATCGTGGGGGCGCTGCTGGATGCGGGGGAACCACTGGGGCCGCTGGGGGCGCAACTGTTATATGTGGCACAACCTGCATTAGGGCTTCTGCTCCCACGCGATGACATCAAATCTTTGGCGCAGATTTTGGAACGTCCCGGCGGAGTAGCCTGGCTGCGCGAACAATTGACGGATACAGACACCAATGGATAACCGTGAACTGACCTGGGCAGTGCTGACGATTGCGATTGCGGCGACTTTGATCGGGCGGATGATCGCCCGACACCGGACGCTGAGTCTGCGCCGGATTCCGGCCTATGTGGTGCTGCCGGAAATGGCAGCGGACGCGGTGGAAAGCGATTACCAGATTCATTTTTCGCTGGGCAGCAGCGGAGTCGGCCAACTGAGCACGGTGGCGGCGCTGGCATCGGCGGAACTGGTGTACCGGCTGACACAGCGATTGGCGATTGCGCGCCATTCGCCTATTATTACGTTGAGCGACCCGGTGACACTGCCCCTGGCCCACGATACGCTGCGCCGGGCGTATGAATATCGCCAGCGGCTGGACTCGTACCACACGACAGCGGCGATCTGGTTTCCGCAGGGGGCACGCTCACTCGCTTTTGCAGCGGGCGCGTCGAGTCTGGCGGCGGATATTGACGCCTCCAGCAATGTGCTGCTGGGGCGGTTTGGGGTCGAAACGGCCCTGTTAGGCGAAAGCTCGCTGCGCCATGACCAGGCATTGATCGTCCACAGTGATCATCTCCAGGGGCAGGCGATTGCCTATGCTCAGGCGGATCATGTGCTGCTGGGCGAAGAGTTGTATGCCGGGGCCGCTTATATGCACGGGCGGGCGGTGGATATGGGCACGGTTATCGCGATGGATTTTCTGCGCTGGTTAGTCATTCTGGGCATTCTGGCAGCGGCCCTGCAAGCGCTGTGAAAGGGACGGCGGAATGAGACGCCACCGGTTATTAAATATTCTGTCTACCACCGTCATGATCAGCATGGGCATTGTGATGTTGATCGGGCTGTTGAGCGATTCCGATACGCCGATGGGGATCATGGCGACTTTCACGCTGCAATTTGTGAAAGTGGTGATCGCCATTGCCGTCGCGCTCGGCCTGCTCAACCTGCTGGCTGTTCATTTTGGGCGAATGCGGCGCGGGGAATACGGCTGGCCCTACAGCCTGATCGCGGTGCTGACCGCTATTGGTATTATTACGCTGCGGGTTCTGGATCGCGCTGAAATCTGGTCGGGCGATCTGGAAGGGGAGCAGATGAGCGAGCGCGTATTTGAAGCCGTACAGGTCAGCCTGGAATCGGCATTAGCGGCGCTGCTGGTCTTCTTTTTGGTGTATGCCGCCTACCGCCTGATGCGCCGCCGGGTGACGATCTGGCATCTGGCGTTCAGCCTGACGGCGATGGTGGTGTTGGTTGGTTTTATTCCACTCGACAATTTGGATGTCCTGCGCGATACCCGTGACTGGCTGGTTCGTATTCCAGCCGGAGCCGGGGCACGCGGCATTTTAATCGGCGTGGGGTTGGGTACAGTAACGGTGGGTGCCCGCGTGCTGCTGGGCCAGGACCGTTCGTACCGCGACTAAGCGCCTGGATGAGAGTTGAGCATTATGCCGGACGAGTTCAATTTTGATGACAGCCTGATGCCTGACTGGATGCGGGGCGAAGAAGAAGAAGCGCCCCAAGCGCAGGAATCCAGCGGAACCGTGCGCCCACCGTGGGAAGCAGCACGCGGCGAAAAACCGACTGCACCTACCGAGTCGCCGGTGGCCGCGCCCTGGCAGCAGGCGCGCGGGGAAAAACCAGCGGGAGTGACGGACTCACCGATTGCCCCACCCTGGCAAGCGTTTGCACCGCCGCCGCCCCGGCAAGCGCCCGCTGCACCCCCACCGAGTCCGGTGCAGCGCGACGAACCGCCGCCGGTGCAGCAGGATACATGGTCGGATGCGAGCGAAGAATTAACCGGGAGCGAAATTCCACACGGCTTTACGGGGATGCTGCCCTGGCGCAGCCAAGAGCAAAAAACACCCCAAGAGCCAAAAGGCCCGTCGATGGCGGAACGCGCCGGGTTAACGGATCGCGCTTACACGTTTGACGATCTGCTGTCCGAGGCGGAAGCCGAACAACCGCCTGCCCCGCCGCCGCCCCCGGTCAAGCCGTCGCTGCGCCAGCGGCTGTTAGACCTGTCGCCCAAAACGCCCGCCGCGCAACCTCCCGCCGCGCCGCCCCCCGTCCAGCCCGCCGCCGAAGAAGCGGATTGGCTGAGCGATTTGGGTCAGGCCGCCAGCGATGATATGACGCCGCCGGGCGAAGCGGCAGAACTGGACTGGTTGACGGGTGGCGAACCGCAGCAACCCGCACCTGAAGTCCCGCAGGATGAATGGGAAGAAGAAGAGGCGGATTCCGGGGAAATGCCCTGGCTGGCGGAAGATGCATTTGATGATCTGCCGATCCTGGCGGATGAAGAAGCCGCCGAACCACCTGCCGACGGCCTCCCCGATTGGCTGCGTATGGCCGAACCGGAACCCGAAATGCCGCCCAGCGAGGAAGAAGAAGCGCCCAGCGAGGCATTACCCGACTGGCTGACTCAATCCACCGAGGAGCCACCGCCCCCGCCGCAAACCGGCATCCGGCGCATCCGGCCTGTAGGCCAGGATGACGCAGCTAACCTGACCTATGATGAGTGGGAACAGCGGCAGATCGAGCGCGAACAGGAAGCGAAAAAAGCCGACTCGGAGCGTTTAATGGAAGAAGTGCCGGCATGGTTTGATCAGGTGGAGGCGCAGCCCGAACCGGAAGCGCCGCAGCAACCCGGCGGGCCGGAATTCGTCCCAAGCTGGTTTATGGGACTGGATGAACAAAAAGAAGAAAATGCGCCCGACTGGTTTAAACAGATCGACTATTCGCAGGATTTTATGAGCGCGCCTGCGGCTGAAGAACCCGCGCCACCGGTTGCCCCGCCGCCCGTTGAAGAGGAACTCCCCACATGGTTCCAGCAGGCGGATGAAGCCGTACCGGGAGCGGATGGACTCGATTGGGACAAGTTGTTTGGCGCAAGCGGCGAACCGGCAACCCCGCCCGCAGCGGCGGCACCAGCGTCGCGCCTGCCGAAAGTACAACGGCAGGAAGAAGAAGCCTTCGCCCCGCCCGATTTTGATATGTTTGCCGAGGAGCAGCAGGCCGAACCGCCGCTCCAGCAGGAAGACCAGCACCAGGATGAGCCAGCGTTCGCCCGGCCTGACGTTGAAAAGGTCGCGCCGGAGCAGCAGGC
>CAYYNB010000121.1:0-18942 GCA_964472565.1 uncultured Anaerolineaceae bacterium | reverse complement strand
TTCTTTACCCCATCCCCCCTTACCCCTTCCCTCAGGGAAGGGGAGTCAAACCGGAAGAATGGGATAATTATTTTCTTGGATCGGTCTTATTGTTCGTATAATTTCATAACCGTTGATTAGGGGAGGCAAAAATGTGTCGAAGATGGATTATTTTACTTGGGATAAGCATCGTTGTGACGATGGGGGCGTTCGATGGCGAGGCCCACAGACGGCAGGGTGATCTCACCGAAGAACAAATTCAGACGTTGAACAGCCTGGAACAGATCAACGAACATCCTCTGTATATCATGCATTACTATGGCGATTATCCCGATCCGGCGGCAGAAGGCGCATGGCGCTATTCGGCTGAATTACCCGCCTGGGCCTGCTCGCTGTTGGCGGCATTGGGAGATGAAAACAGCCGGGTGTATGGACGTAACTTCGACTGGGCTCACAGCCCGGCGCTGCTGCTGTATACTGATCCGAGTGAGGGATATGCATCGGTATCGATGGTGGACCTCGCTTATTTTGGTTTTCAGGGTGAGGCCGCGAATGGGATCGCAGATTTGCCGCTGGAAAAACGACGCGCGCTGCTGGATGCGCCGCTGCTGCCATTTGATGGGATGAATGAACGCGGGTTGGCGATAGCGATGGCGGCTGTTGATCCGACGGATATGCCTGTCGAAGCGGGGCGAGAGACGATTGACTCGATCGGGATTATCCGGGCGGTATTGGACCGGGCGGCGACGGTGGACGAAGCGCTGGAAATTTTTAACCACTATAATATTCAGATTGAAGGTGGGCCGCCGCTGCATTACCTGATCGCGGATGCAGCGGGACAAGCAGTGCTGATCGAATTTTACCGGGGGGAAATGGTGGTCACGCCGAACGAGAAGCCCTGGCTGATCGCGACGAATTTTATCTGCGCGTCGTTCAAGGACACGAGCGGGCAGTGCTGGCGGTACGATACGATCACAGAAGCGCTAGAGGCGAGCAGCGGCAGGTTGACGGCTGGGGAAACAATGGATTTGCTGGCAGAGGTGGCACAGGCGAGCAGTACCCAGTGGTCGGTGGTATATAACCTGACGACAGGGGAGATTCAGGTGGCGACAGGTCGCGATTATGATGCGGTGGTTACGGTGGAAGGCTATGCACCCTGAAGCGGGCATTTTTATCAGTTACAGTCCGAATGATTATTATATCGCGCAAACGCTGAGCGAACTGTTAAACGAAGCCGGATATTCTGTAGTTGGTGAAGGGCGGGTCGGCCTGATCGTCCTGACGCCCGAAGCATGCACTGATCCACGCGTTCAGGATGAAATCGCGGCGGCCAACGGCACGCTTATCCCGCTGTTATTTCGGAACTGCGAGATTCCTGACGAACTGGCTGATCTGCCGCTTATCGATTTTCGGGGGGATGTTCAACCCGCGCGCCAAGCCTTGATGCAGCGGGTGGCCGCCGTCCTGGGGGAGCCACAACGGAAGCGCCATGATGACGGCATTCCAGATAATATCAAGCGGATGCTGTTTGGTCAGTTCGTCGAGACGGGCCTGTTGTATCGATTGGCGCTCCAGCGGTCGAAAAACGACATTCAGATGCTGAGCGATGCCCAAAACGAGGGTATTCTGCCTTTCTCAGAGCCAGTTACACCTGCCAGCAGGTCGCGAGAAGCTGATATTGTATGGACCGTTGAAACCGAAATGGGTGTGAGCGCGGTACTTGGTCATGCCAGGGAATACCTGGAACTGGCTGAGTACCGTCCTGTTGGAAACGTGGATAAGGCTGCGCCACTATTTTCTTACCGGCCTAAACAAAAGCGAGGATTGCCCGGCGACCTGCACTATACACGCGGGTCGCATGTCCGGGCGCTGGTCGTCAATTCACCGAAACAGGTCCGAACGGAGGTGGAGATCACGACGAAATCCGTGCCCGGTATGCCAAAAACGGATGTGGTTATCCACTACAGCCTGTGGATTCCGCCGCTGTGGACTGTAACCGTGCCTGAACGGCTGTTTTGGATTGCCGAAATCCGCGAGTTGGGCCACGCGGTCACGGGAGAGGCGCTGAATCGAGATAGCAGCCAAAAACGAACGAGGAAAATTTTTCGCTCCCAGGTGACAAGCTGCTGTGGGTGTTATGGGCTGCTGATCGGTTTGATGGTACTTATGGGGCTGTCGATCATTGTTCCTCCACAGACGGATACCGCCAACTGGGGGAGCGTGGTGCCTGCTGCGGTTGTTCTGATGGCGGGCCTTTTTATTGTTCATCTGGCTGCCGCGTGGCGGTGGAGCCGCTAGATGGGGCGCGCACAAGCCACGCCCCATCTAGCATGAACCTCACCCCCTTCGAATAGACTTAGCGGAACCGGGCAGCACCGATGGCGGTTACGATGTCTGAGATAGTAAAGCTGGTGTAGAGGGTGCCGGGGGTGTAGGTGCCGCCCTGATAGAGGCCATCAGTCAGTGTGCCGTCTGAAGTGCCGCCGATATAAACGTCATAGGATACCCCAGCGACGAAATCGGGCGACGAAAAAGCGATGGACTGGTAGAGTTTGGTGGGAGCAAAGGTCAGAAGGCCGGTTCCATCACTGGCCTGGATGTGGATCAGGGTGCCCGGTCCTTCCATTGAGTCCAGATTCAGCAGCAGCGAATATTGAGACGATGTGGTGCCGGGAGCCTGCGCCATGCCTGCGCTGCCCACCGCGACGAAAAATCCCCCGGTGATGGTAAACAACCCATCGTAATCCAGCGCGCCGTTCATTTGCTCGGTGGGGCCATTGACGAGGACGAAACCGCCGGTCATCTCAATGGTGCCGTTGACATCGATACCATCACCAATGGCATCCACCACGATGGAGCCGCCATTGATATAGAGAAAGTAATCACCGGATGCCGCGAAACTGTCTTGTCCACGGCCCCCTCTGCCGCCGGGGCCACCTCCCTGGCCCGGCATAGCACCCATGCCGGATGAATCTGCACCCCCCGCGACATTTAAGCCGTCATCGGTGGCGACAAGGTGAATATTGCCGCCGTTGATGGTGATCACGGCGCTTTCGATGCCTTCATACGAGTAGGTGATGTTGATGTCGCCGCTGTTGATCTCCAGGGTGGCATCGGTATGCATGCCGTCATCGCCGGACGAGATGGTAAAGGTGCCGCCGTTGACGATCAGGCTGTTGTTGGAGTGGATGGCGTCGTCGGCTGAATCAATGGTGAACGTGCCGCCGTCAATGGTGACGTTCGCTGTCCCTTTGATGCCTTTGGCTGAGGTGGATGCATCGACAACACCGCTGGCCCCGCCGCCGGATGTGATCACAAAATCGCCAGCGGAGATGTGGACGTTGGTTTGCGCATCGAACGCATCGCCGCCAGCGGTGATATTCAGAACGCCGTTTTCGATGGAAATGTAGCCGAGGGCGGCATCCTCTTCGTTGTCGGATTTCAGGCCGTCGCCCTGGGCATTAACCGTGATGGTGCCGGATTGAACGACGAGATAATCCTTGCCGCGAATACCGTCATCGAGGGCGTTGACGGTGATCGTTCCGCTGGCGATGGTCAGACCGTCTTTGCTGGCGATGCCATCGTTGTAGTTCGCGCTGACGATCAGAGTCCCGTTTCCGCTGATGTTTAGATCGCTCTTGCTGAAAACGGCGGCGTTCGGTTCGTCTTCGTCCGGGCTGGCGAAAACATAGGCTGCGCTGTCGGTTACGGTGTTGGTGGTTCCGTCCGCGAGAACGATCAGCGCTTCCTCGGCGTCGGCGATATAGATCGGGGCGCTGGTCGAAGAACGAAGCTCGACCCCATTTAAGATCAGGCGAACTGGTTCTTCATCCTGCGTATTCACGATCACCTGCCCATCGGTCAGCGGGCCGCTGATGTTGTAATCACCGGCTGAGATGATGGTGACAGTCGTTCCCTCGACAACGGCCCCCGCCCCATCAACGGTGATGGAAGCGCCATTCAGGGTGATGGTTGTCGGGGAGCTAGACTGAAATGCCTGGGCTAGCCCAGCGGCGGGCAGCAGCAAAACCCCGATCAACAGCAGTTGGATGCCTCGTGTGAACATTGGTTTCTCCTTTGAATGTCAGATGCGGTAACGATATGCAAAAGATGTTTAGAAAATGTTCAGGTCAACTTAAATGTGAATGAAGCCGGGGAGATGACCTGGGAAATCAGTCCTGTTTTCAGAAAGTTCTCAGATAGTCTGAACAACTTCTAAATATTTTTAAACTATCGTTGTCACAGTCGTAAAGACGAATACGTGCCGGGAAGGTCTATATGATCGCTGAGGGTGTACAACCAATCTGTGTGACGGAATTTGAACAGGCAGCCAGCCGGATCAAGCGGATGCTGGCGAGATTTGATCCGATCAGTTTGGCGGAGATGGATCGTGTTGCGCTGCTGAATCGCTCGGATACGAAGTATGTGATGCGCGTAAGCCAACTGCATGACACGCTGCGGGAGATAGCCGGGCAGTATCGCGTATTGGAGATCAAACAAACGCGCCTGAACCACTATGAAACCCTGTATTATGATACGCCTGATTTTCAGCTTTACCAGCAGCACCATAATGGGCTGGGGTCGCGGTATAAGGTGCGCGCGCGGGAATATGTCGATTCGGCGCTGATGTTCTTCGAGGTCAAACACAAGACCAACCAGGAACGGACGATCAAATCGCGGTTCCAGATACGGGCGGCGGATGTGAAGCTGAGCGAAAAAACGGACTCGTTTGTTGAAACGCATACACCGTATCACGGTGAGGAAATGGAACCGAAACTGTGGAATCGATTTTTGCGGATCACCCTGGTGAGCAAAACACGCCCGGAACGCCTGACGCTGGATTTGAATCTGGAGTTTGGGTGGGGGGATGCGTGTGCCGCGCTGCCGGGGATCGCGGTGGCGGAAGTCAAACAGGAACATTTTTCGACGCAATCCGACTTTATCCAGGTGATGCGGCGGGCGGGTATCCGGCCCATGTCATTCAGCAAGTATTGTGCAGGGGTGTGTCTGTTGTATGACGGAGTGAAGGGGAATAATTTCAAAATGCGAATGCGAATGGTGGGGAAACTGATGGAGGAAGAAGATGGATACTTGGGTTGAGTATGGGGGGCGCTTCGCCATTAATCTCCTGATCGTCTTTGTGATCGTGCGGCTGATCTATTATCCCAAGCGGCGGGACAAAGACTATGTGTTCACGTTTTTCGCATTCAACACCGTTATTTTCCTGGTGATGGGATTGCTGAACGATTCCAACCTGAGCGTTGGGGTGGGGTTCGGCCTGTTTGCGATTTTCTCGGTGCTGCGGTACCGCACCTCGACGATCCCGATCCGGGAGATGACGTATCTGTTTGTGGTGATTGCGCTGCCGGTGCTGAATTCGATGTTTCTGAACAATGGCGATTATCCTGAACTGGTGATCGCAAATTCGGGTACGGTGATTTTGCTGTATGTTCTCGAACGGGAATGGGGCTTTGAGTATGAAATACGCAAAGCGATCACTTATGAGCGGATAGACATGATCCGGCCCGAAAACTGGGCGCTGCTGATGGAGGATTTGCGGACGCGCACTGGGCTGCCGATCATGCGGATCGAGATCGGGCGGTTGAACTTTTTGCGGGACACGGCGGAAATCAACGTTTACTACAACCGCAAGGCGTTAGAAACCGCCCAGGTGAAACTGAGCACCAACCATATTCAATTGGATGATGGGGATGATGATTAACAGGAGCACGAAACCGATGAAAAAACTGGCAACGATGGGGGCGCTGGTCATTCTGCTCGGCGCGAGCGCAATCCCGGCGCAGGCACAGGATGGGGATGATCCGGTGCGGCCCGATGGATGGGACGAGTATTCGCACGGAAAAGACACGGACCCGGATTACAGCGTCGTCTTTCCTGACGATGCGGTGAACAGCATGACGATCACGATTTCGCCCGAAACCTGGCAGGCGATGCTGGACGATATGACGAATCTGTATGGGGAATTTGGCTCCCAATCACAGATGGGCGGCATGGGGCAGCCTCCACAGGGATTTGATCCGGGACAGATGCCAGAGGGCGCAGGACCAGGACAGATGCCAGAGGGCGCTGGCATGATGGACTTTGGAACCGATCAGAATCCGGTGTGGGTTGCGGTGGATGTCGCCTTTAACGGGCAAACATGGACGAAGGTCGGGATGCGCTTCAAGGGTAATTCGAGCCTGGCGAGTACATGGAGCGGCGGTGTCTACAAACTACCATTCAAACTGGACTTCGATCAATTTGAAGACGATTATCCAGAGATTGATAACCAACGTTTCTATGGTTTCCAGCAGGTGAGCTTTTCGAGCAACTGGAGTGATGATTCGCTGCTGCGCGAAAAGATCACTGCCGATATTTTCCGCGAAAGCGGGGTGCCCGCTGCGCAAACCGCTTTTTATGCCGTGTATGTGGATTATGGCGAAGGTCCGGTATATTTCGGCGTGTATACGGCGGTGGAAGTGGTTGATGATACGGTGATCGAAACGCAGTTCGCGGATGACAGCGGCAATGTGTATAAACCGGAAGGTACGGGGGCGACATTTGCGGCGGATGGCTTTACGCTGGATTCGTTCGAGAAGGAAACGAACGAGGACGAGGCAGATTACAGCGATGTAGAGGCGATGTTCGAGGCGCTGCACGCGGAGACACGGACCAGTGATCCGGCGGCATGGCGCAGCGGACTGGAAGCGGTGTTTGATGTCGATGGGTTTTTGCGGTGGCTGGCGGTGAATACCGTTGTGCAGAACTGGGATACCTATGGGCAGATGGCGCATAATTACTATCTATACAATGATGCGGGACAATTGACCTGGATTCCGTGGGATAACAACATGGCGATGATGGCGGGCATGGGCGGCGGATTCGGTGGCCCTGACGGTCAGATGCCTGGCGGTCAGATGCCTGGGGGACAAATGCCCGGCGGACAGATGCCCGGCGGTCAAGGGGAGAATGGTCAGCAGATGCAACCGCCGGATGGTCAGATGCCGGGCGGCGGCATGGGTGGACAAATGCCCGGCGGCAGCATGGATGGAATTACGCTGGACCTGGAAAGTGTGGGCGATAACTGGCCGCTGATCCGCTTCCTGATGGATGATGCGAGCTATCATGCGTGTTATGTGACGTATGTGGAGGAGACGATCAACGGGGCGTTTGAGCCGAGTAAAGTCAGCGCTACCATGCAGGCCATGCATGATTTGATTGCGCCCTATGTGCTCGAAGAGACGGAAGGCTATACTAATCTTAGTTCGCCGGATGCATTCGACAGTGCTCTGACTGAACTGCTTAGCCACGTGAACGAGCGGTATACGGCGGCGCAGACGTATATCACCAGCCAGCAGGAATGAGAGGGAGGAAAGGGGCGGGGTCATTCGTGAATTGCCCCGCCCGTAGTGAAGCCAAAATCAGGGGATAAGGCGATGGCAAAGACGATTCTCATTGTCGATGACAAACTCAATGTGCAGATCTTCCTGAAGGAACTGCTGAGTGAACAAGGATTCCGGGTGTTTACGGCGGATAATGGGCGGGACGCGCTGTTTGTGGCGCGGCATGAAAAACCGGACCTGATTCTGCTGGATATTATGATGCCACAAATGGATGGGTATGAATTCATCCGGGTGTATCGCAAGGAATCGGACACGCCGATTATCCTGTTAACGGCGCGGCTGGATGAGACGGATAAGGTGCATGGGTTGGAATTGGGCGCGGACGACTATATCACCAAGCCGTTTGGCCCACGCGAACTGATCGCGCGGACCCGCGCCGTGCTGCGCCGATCCGGGCTGGAAAGTGGGCCGCCGGATATTATCCGCGCCGCCGATATTATCCTCAATCGAACGTCGTACCGGGTATTTGTGGGCGAGCGGGAGGTGATGCTCACTCCTTCGGAATTCAGTTTGCTCGAAGTGATGATGACTTCACCAGGACGGGCGTTTTCACGGTCTGATCTGCTGGCGCTGCTGCAAGGGGATTTTCCTGAAGGCGTGGAGCGGACGGTGGATGTTCATGTGCGCAACCTGCGGACTAAAATCGAAGAAAACCCCAGCAAGCCGATTTATATTGAAACGGTGTTTGGCGTGGGGTATCGTTTCAAACCGGAGGATTAGGGGATGTCGCTCCGCGTCAAGTTAACGCTGGCTCTGCTCATCACGAGTTTGTCGGGGGTGCTGATTGTCGCTGTGCTGGTGCAGCGGGTGACGATCAATGAGTTCGATAGTTATGTATTGGAGCAAGAGCGGGCCAACTTTATCGCGGATATGGTGGCGTATTATGAAGTTTTCGGTTCGTGGGACGATATGCGCATGGCGCGGGGACGGCTGCCGTTCCGACCAAACGCCGATCCGCAGAGTATGCCGCCGCCGGAAGAACCGCCGTTTAATACTATGCGCGCCAACAAGTTCACGCTGGTGGATCAGAATGGTAAAGTGATTACACCGAGCCAGGACTATGGGCCAGATGAGGTGATACCGGCCAGCGAGTTGAAACAAGCAGACCGGATTGTGGTGGAGGGGGAAACGGTAGGCTATGTCCTGACGAATAATGAATTCCCGGAACGGGATGCGTTGGAAGAAGCCTACCTGGACCGGATCAACCGGATGCTGATCCTGGCAACGGTGAGCATGATCGGGCTAGGGCTGCTGCTCAGCCTATTTTTCGCGCGTTCGTTATCGAGGCCGCTGCGCGAGATTGCTCAGGCGATCCGATCTTTGTCGCACGGGAAACTGGATCAAAAAGTGCCGGTGCGCAGCCGGGATGAAGTCGGGGAGGTGGCCGCCGCCTTTAACCAGATGAGCGCGGATCTGGTGAAGGCGAACCAGTTGCGCCGCCAGATGACCGCGGATATTGCGCACGAACTCCGCACACCGCTATCGGTGTTGGTGGGGTATCTCGAATCATTGTGCGAGGGACTGCTTAAGCCGAATCCCGCGCGGTTCAAAATTATGCATGACGAGGCGCGGCATTTGCAGCATCTGGTGGAAGATTTGCGCACCCTGTCGTTGGCGGATGCGGGGGAACTGCAACTGAACGCACAATGGATCGCGGCGGAAGAATTGATACGCTTAACGGCGGCGGCATTCAGCCATCAGGCCGAACAGCAAGGCATCCGGCTGGCGGTGGAGGCCGAGCCGAATCTGCCGCTGCTGCATGCCGATCCAGATCGGATCATCCAGGTGTTGAGCAATCTGGTCAGCAATGCGCTGCGGTATACACCGCAAGAGGGCTGTATCACACTGGCGGCGCGGTTGGATGGGGATGTGGTGTTGAGCGTACAGGATACGGGCGCAGGAATTGAAGCGGATCATCTGCCGCATATTTTTGAGCGGTTTTATCGCGCGGATATGTCACGCCAACAGAGTGAAAATGAGTCTGGATTAGGCTTGGCGATTGCGAAATCGTATGTCGAGTTACATGGCGGCACGATTTCGGCTGATAGTCAGGTTGGGGTAGGGACTACAATCAGCATCCGGCTGCCGGTTAGCCGGTTGGAGAAAGATGCTGCGTGAAAAAGCTAGCACAAGCGACTGACGCCTGATCGCGCGCCAGCCGCTCGATGGACAGGGCGGTTTTTTAGCCCGCCTTTGAGGAACGAGGATCGAGTGCATCACGCAGACCATCACCCAAAAAGTTGAAGGCAAACATGATCATAAAGAGTGCTAATGCCGGGAAGATCGCCTGGTGGGGGAAGCTGATCAGCGCGTTGGAACCGTCGGCAATCATAGAACCCCAACTCGGACGCGGGGGATTAACCCCCAGGCCGATGAAGCTGAGAAAGGCTTCAAAGGAGATATAACGCGGGATCGCCAGACTTTCGGCGACGACAATCGGGCCAAGAATGTTGGGCAGGACATGCCGGAAGATGATACCCGAATCACGCGAGCCGACGGATTGGGCGGCTTCAATATATTCTTTTTGCCGGATCGAGAGCACCTGGGCGCGGGCTAAACGGGCCGTATCCATCCAGGAGGTTAAGCCGATACCGATAAAAATAAACAACATGCCGCCAAACGAGGCATCAAGCTTATTTAATTTATAAATGAGCGTTCCTTCCTGACCGGCATCCACACTGGCCCGGAAAAACGCCATCAACAGGATGACCAGCAGCAGAGTGGGGAAGGCATACATGATGTCTACAATACGCATCATGAAGTTATCGACTTGCCCCCCGGCATACCCGGCCAGCATCCCAAAAAGCGTCCCAACGAGGAGGCTAAAAAAAGGACCGATGAAGGCCACTGAAAGTGAGATACGCGATCCGTAGATAATGCGGCTCAACAAGTCACGTCCGAGGTTATCGGTGCCCAGAATGTATTTGTCCTGAACATTCACATAACCGCCGGGTTCACCCAAAGGCTTCATCGCGGGGAAAACGTCAACAATCCATTGGGGAGCCGAGTTCATCGCGAGATAGTCGGGCGTGGTGTAGTCGTGGGGGGCGATGTCGTCGGCAAAAACCGCGACCACAATATTGAGCAAGATAATCGCCAAGCCAACGAGCGCTGCTCGATTTTTGCGCAGCCGCCGCCATGCATCCAGCCAGGGATTACGGCTTGTTTCAAGTTTTTTCTCAAGCCGTAGAATTCCCGTTTGTTCTTGTTGAGTCAGATCAATACTGGTCATTGTTACTTTTCCTACGTAAGACGGATGCGGGGGTCAAGCCAGGCATAAGTGAGATCGACCACAAAATTCGCAACGACAATAAAGAAGGCAAAAACCAATGTGGTCCCCATGATCACGGTATAGTCACGACCTGTGATGCTGGTAATGAAGTACGCGCCGAGGCCCGGAATGCCGAACACACGCTCGGTGACAAAGGTCCCAGTGACGAGGCCCGCGAAGAGCGGCCCCAGTACGGTCATGACGGGGATCATGGCGTTTTTCATGGCGTGGATAATGACAACACGGCGCGATGGCAGCCCTTTCGCCCGCGCGGTGCGAATATAGTCTTCGTTTAACACTTGCAGCAGGCTGGCACGAGTCAACCGGGCTAACAGGGCTGATTGGGCAAAACCAAGCGCAAAAGCCGGTAGAATCGCCTGCTTTAAGCTTCCCCAGCCAGAGGTAGGAACCCATCCTAATTCCACGGCAAAGATATATTTTAGTGTGGGTCCCAAGACAATCACCGGCACCGACACCCCCAGAATCGAAGCGCTCATGCTCACATAGTCAATGGTGCTGTTTTTCTTGAGCGCCGCCATTGTTCCCAGAGGGATGCCGATACTCATGGCGATCAAAAGTGCCATCACGCCAAGCTGGGCTGAAACGGGCAGGTGGTCACGGACAATCGCACTTACGCTGAGCGTTCGTGAGTTGTATGAGGGACCAAAATTCATCCAGCGGAAGGTTTTGTCTTTTTGAAAAGGCAGTTTAATGTTGATGAGGTAATCTTCAGTAACCGAGAAGACCCGATCTGTTGGCGTAATGGCGGGGATGGACAGATCTCCCATGTAATTGATGTACTGCTCGTACAACGGATCATCAAGATGATACTTGGCATTAAGATTTTTGAGGGCAGTGGGGTGCAGTTGTTTCTCTTTGGAGAACGGACCGCCCGGAATCTGATGCATGATAAAGAATGTAATTGCTGACACCACCAGCAAGACCAACAGCAGATAGAGGAATCGTCTTGCGAAATATTGTCCCATAATGGTTTTCTCGGAATAAGGCTCGCCAATATTTTCTTTACCCCATCCCCCCTTACCCCTTCCCTCAGGGAAGGGGAGTCAAACCGGATAAATGGGATAATTATTTTTTGGGGATAGCCTAAGTTACATAAGGGAGAGAGAGCACAGGCCCTCTCTCCATAAATCATCAAACTGAGCTTACTGGATGTCCCACTTATCCCACCGTTCGGCACGGTTAACAGCAAAGGTACGGACCACATAGGTTTTCGTCATCTGCTGCGAGGTGTAGAAGTAGATGGGGGCAATCACGGCGTCCTGGTTGACGAGCATGTATTCGGCCTGGGCGTAGAGTTCGCGCCGGGCTTCAACATCGGTTTCTACACCCGCCTGGTCGAGCAGCGCGTAGAACTCATCGGGACCCCAGTTGGTGTGGTTGTTGCTGTCGGGACCCTGGGTGCGGAACACGTCATTGATGAAGCTGTTCGCATCGGGATAGTCATAGCACCAGCCCAAACGCCAGACGGCAGGGGCATCACGGCGCAGGGTTTCGTTATAGGTCTGAGCATCCTGAGCCGAGATTTCGATTTCGATACCCAGTGTTTCTTTCCACATCTGCTGGATGGCCTGGGCAATTGTTGCGTGAGCTGCCGAGGTGTTGTGCATCAGCATGATGGGAGGAATCTGGTCCACAGTCAAGCCGGTTTCGTCCAGATAAGCCTGGAGTTCGGCTTTCGCGGCTTCGGCATCGGTGTAGATTGCCAGATCAGGATATTGTTCCTGGCTGGGGCCAGCGGCAATATCGGGACGGGTGAAGAAGCCCGCCGGAACCTGACCGCCTGCGGTGATCTGGACAACTGTTGCACGGTCAATCGCCATCGAGAGCGCGCGGCGCATGTGAACGTTGTCGGTGGGGGCAATGGCGGTATTGAACCCGTAGTAGTAGGTGCAGGTATCGGGGCCAATGCGCAGTTCTTCAGGATATTGAGCCTGGAGACGGGGCAGGTCGGGCAGGGGAACAATCGGAATCCAGTCCAATTCACCCGCTTCATACGCTGCCAGCATGGCCGGGTCTTCGAGGTAGACAATGTTGACTTCATCGAGGACGGGAACGGGTAGGGTGTCGGTGCCGGTCCAGAAGGGGTTACGGATCAGGGTAATCTGAACGTCGTGTTCCCACTCTTTGACCGTGAAGGACCCATAGCTGGCATAGTTGGCTGGTTCAGTCCAGACATCGCCAAATTCTTCAATAATCCACTGCGGTTCGGGGCGCGACATCCACAAGCCGTAGATCATGGGCAGGAAACCGGCAGCTTTGGGCGATACGATTTCGACGGTATATTCATCGACAGCAGTTACGCCGAGTTCAACATCTTCGCCTGCCAGTTTTTCCAAACCATTGACGATCCAGGGGGCCAGTGTGCCGGCATACTGCGAACCGGTGGCGGGATCGAGTGTACGGTTGATGCCGTAAACCACGTCCTGAGCCGTCACAACCCGGACATTACCCGCATCATCGGTGAGTTGGACGACTTCGCCTGCTTCGGCGTCGTAGCGAACCCAAGCGATGTCGGGGATGAGTTTAAACGTATAGGTCAAGCCATCGTCGGAAACGGCCCATTCGCTGGCGATACCCGGCTGGACTTCGACTGTTAATTCGTCAAACACGGTAAGGCCCGGATTGGTCAGGTTGATGATCTGAATTTCATTGGCCCAGGTAGAAAGTGAGGGGTCAATGATCACATCACCGGGTAGGTATGCCGTGCGCAGAACTTTACCACCGTCCTGAGCTGCGCTGATGCCGATACCGGAGAGTGCCATAACGAGCACCAGCATCAGAACCAAAAACTTAGAACGTCCAAGCATTTTTGTCCTCCTTAAAATATTTGCATCTGGTTGGAATGCGTCAGTGTACGACCTGCTCTTATTATACGATTTGGGAACCATTTTTGTTCAAGTTCTTTGGCAACTTATACCAAAAGGTCATTGGCGGCGTACAATATCAAAATGCAAAGTGTTGTGGTGGATCGAGCATGCAATCCTGGAAATTATTCAGACAGATCGTCATTGCCCAAAATGCACACTATAACCCGATTTTTCTGCGCGAAACGTCACACTTACCCGTGTGGTATGTTAAAACGTGGCGTTACGCTGTTTCACCGCTTCTTCGTTTTATGTTTATCGCCGTGATTATCCTCCTTTATGTGGTTTCGATTTTATATGTGAATAATTTGCTTTTCTTATTTGTCCCTCCTTTGATGCTCTTACTTCTGACAACCTGTCTCACACTTGGCCCGCTCATACCAGAGGAGCGAGTGAAACAAAGCTGGGAGCTTTTGGGGGTGCTCCCGGATGGGATGGAAGCAGTTTTGATCGGTAAGACCGGCGGTGCCTTGTGGTGGATGCGCCGTCTCATGCTTGGAACCAGTGCCCTGTTGTCGATTATAGCGGCGGGCGTAGGGCTTCTCAGCCTGACCCTCATACCTACGAGTATGGCGCGAAACAACGCGTCGATGGAATTTTTTCTGTGCGGTATGGTACTTATCATACCCGCTATTAGTATACTGCTTTTTGCATTTGATCGCGCGCAACATTATATGCTTGTGGTGACGGCCATTCTTGCGGCTTCGACTTCTTCACCTTCGGTGCGGGTGGGACTCTCAAATTCGCTGGTTGCCGTATTTAGTGTGTGGTTGGCCGAAGTGCTGGGTGTGATAGGGCTTTTTATTCTGCAAGCCGGCTCTATTCCGCTGAGCCGAACCAGCCTGCTCGCCTTTCTGACGCTTGGCCCGATGGCGAACTTCACCCTGAGAATGGATCTGCTCAGCGCTGTACTCAATACTATGGGGGTGTTTCTGCTGCGTGAAATCGCGGTGTTTATCCTGTGGCGTTGGTCAGTCCGGCAGGCACGGGCGATTTATCGGTAGCACAAAAAAAGCCCGGTTGGGGCCGGGCTTCGGAATTTAGTTTTCTTCGAACTGGGCTTAGTTCGGTTTGCCGTTTGCCGCGAGCAGCATCCGCCGGACTTTGAGGGCCAGTTGCAGATTCAGCCGCACATTGGCATCGTCCATATCCAACTGCATGATTTCGGTGATGCGACTCAAGCGGTAGACAAGTGTGTTCCGGTGAATATTGAGCACATGAGCGGTGCGCGCCATGTTGCCATTATTCGAGAAATAGGCGTCGAGTGTGGGCAGCAGATCGGTGTTGTGCTGTCCATCGTAGTTGGAGAGCGGGGCAAGCCAGCGATCACAGAAACTCGACAGAATAGCGGCATCGTTCACGCCGAGCAGCAGTTCGTACAGACTGAATTCACCGAAAAACGCGACTTTGGATTCTTCCCACATCTGTTCGGACAGCGCCAAAGTGCGATCCGCTTCCCGGTATGATTCGCGCAGGGCGGTTAAGCCCTGGGCCGGACGCCCCACACCCGCTGTCACTTCGCCTTCGCCTGCCGCCTGCGACAGCGCGTTGTGCAGCAAATCGGTGATTTGCTTGAGGCGCTGGGTTTGCTGCGGTTCATCGAGCGGGAAGAGCAGCACGGCACGATCAACATATTGTCCAACCGGAGCCTGAATGCGACGCTGCGCCATTTCAGCGCGAATTTGCTTGACCATGCGCTCCGGCGAAAAGTTGCTTTTGGCCCATTCATTCGCGGGGGTCCAATGGAAGAGCACAACCGCATACCAGACATCGGTCTGATAACTGTCCTGTTCGGCGCGGCGCGACAGCAGCATATCATCAGCGGCTGAACTGCTCAGCCAGTCGGCAATCCAATCGCGGGTGGGCGCGGCATAATCAAGGGTCACGTCAGCCGTTTGCTGGCGAACCATCTCGCGGACACAGATCGGCGCACAATATTCGAGTGCGAGGCGATCAAATTCATCCAGCGGATCATCGGTTGTCAAAATTGACATATAGCCCAGCAAGTGGCTATCGTGAGTCAGCGAGGCCGCAATTCCGCCCGGTACATCGAGCACCCCGTGCTGATCGCGGACCCGCTCAACTACGTAAGAACCGCTTGCCAGCGCCAGATGTGATTCCCATTCCTGCTCGCGCGAGGCGGGCAAGCCCCGGCTCAAAACGGCACCTTTTTCGTCATAGACAACTATTGGGCGATCCAACACGCGGGCCAACACGTTGAGCATGGTTGTCAACCCACGGAAACTGGCGGCATGCCGCTGGAGCATTTGCTGAAGTTCAAACGCGCGGTGCGCATACTGCGACTGCTGGTTGGTGAGCAAGCGCTGAATGGCGCGTTCGATGTGCGGCAGGGGGGCGCGATCTGAGAGTGCGATCAAGGGGAAGTTTGACGATTGGGCAATCTGGCGGGCCTGCGCGGTGATGGTGCCGCGAACGGCGAGCGCGCCAGCTTTGGCTTCGATCAATTCTTCGATTACGGTTTCGAGCGAAAGTGGTTTCTGATAGGTGCTGAGGGTGGCGGTCGAAACCAGGACCAATTCACCGCCCTCAATATCGGCAAAAATGGGTGGGCGCGTGCGCAAGCCACATACCCAGTTTATCACCGCTTCCGGTCGGCCCGTAATCAGCCGGCTGCCAATCGGGAGCGCCAACTTAAAGAGGCTTTTGAGGTCAGTAGATGTTGAAACGGCGCTCATGTTCTGTTCTCCCCCACAGGTTCAAATGTTGAAAAAATTGTAGAAGCAGTGCCGGGTTCTGTCTTTGGGCATGTTTTATGAGATTTAAACGAAAGCTATTGTGCAACATGCACAAATATCATGGCAAAAACGGGCATTTTAAAAGTTATTTAAGATGGAGCGGCGTGGAGAGATCGTCAGGCAGGCGTCTTGGACAAGCTCTCGCGGAGCCGCTATAATGCGACCCGCATACCGTTGCCTAAGAGGATTCGCTGTGATGTCTGATGCAGACCGTGAAATTGAGATTAACGAGCCACCCATTCAGGAAGAAGATACGCGGCCTAAGACGGCAACCGCCCCACTGCAACCCATCCAGCCGCTCGATGATACGGCAGAAATAGCAGTGGTACGGCCACGCGGACGCGTGCTGCTGCCGCTGTTGGTGATGGCGATCATGGTTTGTTTATGCCTGCTTATGGCGGGTATGGCGGGGGTTGCCGGATACCGGGACGGGCTGGCGACGAATGATGTCAAACATACGCGCGAGGCTGTCTCGCAAATCGCGGAACAGTACCGGCTGGGTTCGACGGAGCTGGCCGAAGGTAACCTGATGGCGGTGCAGCGGTTTGAATGGATCGTCGAAATAACCAAAGCGCCGACTCAATATGCTTTAGATAGTGCAGCAAAACTGGCGCAGGCGCGGACGATGCAGGCATCCCGTCCGACACGGACTTCGCTGCCTTCGCCGACACCGACCTCGGCGGGTATCGAAACGGAAACCCCAACGATTGCCCCTACCTTTACCCCCACGCCTACGATAGAGATAACGGCTGCGCCTACGGCAAGTCCAACGGTTGATACACTTTCGGCCACGTATTTGTATTCGCAGGCTGAAGCCGCCATGCGTTTATCTTCCTATGAAGAAGCTATCGAATGGCTGGATGCGCTGATTGGCGTCGCGCCGGATCACCGCCGCGTGGAAGTGGACGCGATGCTGCTGGAAGCGCTCGAAAAGCAGGGCGGCTATTATATGAATGGTACAAATGATCCGCGCACGACTGAAGACGACAGCGAAGACAGGCTGCGACGCGGCGTTGATTTTGTCTACCGCGCGGCTGACATTGGTCCGGTGGATGATCTGCTGTTGGGGCAGGCGTATTTTGTCGAAAGTTATATCAATGCACGAGCCTATGTGAATGGCGGCCAGTATGAGGCGGCGCTTCCGATTTTGCAGGACCTGTGCAACCAGAATTGTGCATGGTCGTATCACGGGGTAAGCGTGCAAATGCTGTTGGATAAAGCGGTGAATGGGGGCTAAAACTGCTAAAACACCTAAAACAGCCCCTTTTTTTAACCGGCTAAAACGGTCTGGACTAAATCCATAAATTCGCGCGGCATGACGGGCTTGGCGATCCAGCAGTCAATGCCCATCTCTTCGATTTCCGGCACGAGATTGGGCCGGGCGGTTAAGATCATGACTTTCATTTCGTCCAGACGGGGGATGCTGCGGACATATTGAAGCACATCAAACCCGGATATTTCGGGCATGGCAAGATCAAGAATCAAAAGATCGGGAGTTTCCTGATCGAGTATATTTAATGCCGCCGCACCGCCATTCGCCTGGATTGACTTACAGTTCAATTTCTCGATCAATCCTGAGAAGAGCTTGAGCAGTCCAGGTTCATCATCGACAATCATTACAAGCGGCATGTCGCGTTTAACCCTGTGTCCCACTAGTCCCACCCCAATCATACCGCGTCTGAATTGTTTCTGTCCAAAACTACTTGATAGGGCGCAAAATGGCGCGAACCGGGCTTCCACATATGCCTTCGATCTTGAGGGGAAGCGCCACCAGTTCATATATCCCATCGGGGACCCCGGCTAATTTAAGGTTTTCCAGATTCAGAATGCCATGTTGGAACAGCCGGTGGTGGCACGGCAAATCTCTGCTGGTAAATGAATCCATTGATGGGCTGTCCAACCCCAGCAGCACCACGCCCCGTTCGGCCAACCAATCGGCTAATTCAGGCGTTGGATAAGGAAAATCGTCAGGAAAATTGGTGTCGGGGTTAGCGCTGACCCAGGTGTGGATCAATAAGCGCTGTAGGCCGCTCAGATCATGATCTGCCAGATCATCAGGCATAATACCACCATGCTGGCGCTGAATGGTGACAACATGAGCTGGCCCGATGTATTTCTCCAGCGGCAGGGTGGCCGGATGTTCGCCGCCTTCGGCGACATGATAGGGGGCATCGGCATGGGTGCCGACATGCGGGCTGAAGGACAGCCGGGTAAGATTCACCGAGAACCCTTCGGAGATACGGCCTGTATGCTCAAAGCAGAAAGGCGAATCGCCGGGCCAGGGGGCGGTTGATGGAGCCAGGGTGCGTGTAATGTCGTAAATTTTAGTCATGATACCTCACATGTTCACAGTATAAATCAATTTGTAATATTTGCTGTACCATTTTGAGCATTCGCAAGAAAAAATCGCCTGATGTACACTCCCCGGTGACAAGTGGTTCCGCACGAGGTAAAGACGATGGATCTTTTAAAATGGCGTGATGAATTTCCAATTCTTTCCACCTGTACGTATTTAATCAGCAATTCCTTAGGCGCAATGCCACGTGGTGTTTACGATAAACTGAATGAATTTGCGACGATGTGGGCCACGTTGGGGGTACGGGCGTGGGGCGCGGGCTGGGCGCGGCCGACGAGGCGCCGGCGCTCGA
>CAYYNB010000120.1:13363-18980 GCA_964472565.1 uncultured Anaerolineaceae bacterium | reverse complement strand
ACGCGCCGCTTGGCTGCGGGGTGGAACGCTGCAACTCCAGCATCCCCAGCCGCCGATCCCGTTCTAGCCGGTCGGCGACCAGCAGCGCGGAGACCAGTCCCAGCAGCAGCGCGCCATAAGCCGTCGAACCAAAGACGAGCAGATATTGCAGTGTGGACTCAGTGAAGACATAACCCTCAAAATAATCTGATGGCAGCTTTTTGAAGAACAGCGCACTCTGTACGGTCAGCAGCACTAACAACACCGCCATAAAAGCATACGTCAGCCAGAAGCCCTGACGCCGCCACTGCATAACTGTTTCGGCTCGTAGTGCGGCCCCGATATCGATCACCCGGTCCATGCAAAACGTTCCTTTCGTTCAAGCAAGATCAGGGTCAACAGCAGCGCCAGCAGGGCCAGAACAGCCATCGAGGGCGCACTGGTCCACAAGCTGGCATAATGACGCTGCCAGGGCAGATCGTAGAGAATACGCAGGCGCATTCCCCACAGGCCAAGACAGACGAAAACCGCCAGCCCCGAATTGACCAGCGTGCCCCAAAACACAGCCACTGCTCCCAGCCCCAGCAATGGAGCCAGCCAGTGATTCAAAAACCAGCCAGGAGTCACGATCCCCTGCCAGGCCAGCAGCGGAAGCACAATTCCCCCATTGAACAGCAGATCGTAGCCGAACATCACCCCGCAGCGCAGCGCCAGCACCAGACGCGGCGACGTGGGCGTGCTCAAGACCATTTCGCGGGGGGGATCGACTTCTTGCCCGTAGAGAAAGGCTTTGCCCAGTGCGGCAACTAACACCGCCAGCATTGCTGCCGAATCCGTTATCTCCTGCCCAGAGCGGGAGAGAATCACCATCCAAGCGGTGAGCGGAATTAGCAGCAGAGGTGTCCAGAACAACTCGCAGCGGATCAGCCGGACCTGGAGGCGAAGGTGATCGCCGCAAACGGTCAGCAGTCGCCGCAGCGCGCGCAGCCAGGACACGGAAGCCGTCATGCTCTGCGTTTGGCGTTCGATCTCGGCCAGCAGGTCAGCGCGCGGGCGAGGCGTCTGGGCGATTACACCACGCATCGCCTGGCGCAGCTCGATCCAGACTTCGACCTCAGACCGGCAGGCCGCGCATTCTTCCAGATGCGCTTCAACAGCCGTTTGTTCGGCGGCAGAGAGCGTCCGGTTGGCATACCATTCCAATTGATCGATGGGACAATTTTCGCGGGAAGAATTCATTACTCGCCCTCCCAGTGATTATGAAGCAGGGCCGCTTTTAAGGCCTGCCGGGCATAACTCAGGCGGCTTTTCACCGTTCCGAGAGGAATACCCACGATGGCCGCAATCTCTTTGCACGAAAAATCCTGAAAAAAGGCCAGTTCCAATACTTCGCGGTGTTCGGGGGAAAGACACGCCAGCGCCCGTGTGATCGCATCGTGAGTGGTGCGGCGCAGCAGTTCTACTTCAGGGACAGTCACTTCGTCGGGAAGTTCCACCGCCGTCTCCAGATCAACATCGAGCCTGTTGCGGCGCAGAGCTTTAAAAGCCTGGTGATGAGCTATCCCGAAAATCCAGCTCGCCACCTGGCCCGTACCTTGATAGAGATGCGCTTGCTGCCAGACGATCACCATTACTTCCTGCAACACGTCTTCAGCAAGTTCTTTTTGCCCGACGAGATGGAAGAGGTAAGAGAATAGCGGTCGCGCAAATCGCGAATAAAGCTGAGCAAGCGCCTCATTGTCTTTATGAGCCACCCGGTCCAACAACAGACTTTCAGCCGATTTTTGACTCGCTTCGCTCATCACACCAATACGTAGCATTTTGCCCTTCCTAAAAGGTAAGTACCACAGGAGCGGCAAATGGTTCAAATTGTGAAAAATAGAGAGGATAATGACTCTATCTCCACCCCCGGCCTTTGTTTAAGGAAATGAAGTGATGTGCAAAAGTGTCAGCCAGCGTTATGCTGAAAGTGAGTTTAGCAGAAATGATCTTGACCTCCAGGAAAGGGTGAAACTATGAAAGCGATCCGCGTTAGCCAATTCGGCGGCCCCGATGTGATGCGGTTGGAAGAAGTTGCTGAACTGGTTCCCGGAAAAGGTCAGGTGGTGGTGGAACTGCGTGCGGCAGGCGTTAACCCGGTAGACACTTACTGCCGGGCGGGGGCTTATTCCTGGGTAACACTGCCCTTTACACCGGGTATCGATGGGGCAGGGATCATCAAGCGCGTGGGACCAGATGTTGAAACACTGCGAGTGGGCGACAGAGTCTACACGGCTTTTAATATCAGCGGTACGTATGCAGAAGAAGTGCTTTGTGAGACATCACAAGTGTACCCGCTTCCTGAAAATACGAGCTTTGAGGAGGGCGCGGGCATTTTTATCCCTTATGGTACGGCTTATCGCGGCTTATTTCAGCGGTGTAGGGTCGAGCCAGGAGAAACGGTGCTGGTCCATGGTGCTTCGGGCGGAGTGGGTATTGCCGCCACCCAATTTGCAGTAGCGGCTGGCTGCCGTGTGATTGGGACTGCCGGAACCGAACAAGGGCGACGGCTGGTCATTGAGCAGGGCGCATACCACGTTGTCAACCATTACGAAGAAGGACACTTCAAAAGCATTCTGGATTTGACCGATGGGCGCGGGGTTGATGTCATTATCGAGCTGGTTTCGGCGAACGTCAGACAAGATATTTTCATTCTGGCGAACGGAGGACGCATTGCGGTTATTGGCGACCGCACACCGATTGAAATCGATGCGGAGGCGCTTACCAGCCGGGATGGAGTTATCCTGGGGACCAACATCGGTAATCTGCCGCCCTCAACAATGGCCGGAATGCACGCGTTTATTTTTGAAGGTTTACGAAACAAAACACTGAGACCTGTCATCGGACAGATTTTGCCACTGGCCGAGGCTACGCACTCTCATGAAGTACTGTTCAAATCTGAGACATCCGGAAAGATTGTGCTGGTCCCATAGCAATGCTAGTAAGGCTCTGTATAAGGCGGAAATTTTCTCCTTTGAATTTTGGGAAGCAGACTTCAGCGTTATAGTGTAGCAACAAGCACGCTGAATACGACCTTTAGAAAGGGAAGTTATTGGTGACTCAAACCTATTCAGCATCCCATAGCGCTCGTGTGCTTGGATTTTACACCTCTATCCTGGTAGTAAGTCTGCACCCAAACCTGCCGCAAGATGTCGATGGCCGGTACCAGGGGGATACTTCAGCTTGACAGACTTGTTCCAGCAGCTGTAGCCCATCCTGGCTGACCATTTCCGCCCATCGCTGACGCTCGGCTTCAGCTTTGGGCAGCAGATAATTGCTGGTGCGTTCGCCGTAACAGTCAAACCAATCTCCAGGTACCCAACTTTTCAACCAGACCGGCCAGTTCGTTGAGGGCATGACGCAGTGTTTCATGCACCAGTTCGAGTTGATTGAGATTACGTACAGCAGCCAGGACGTGTGTCGAGTCCGTGCGTTGCTTGTCCCGTGCTTTGAGCAGCCCGACATAAGCACCTAGTTTACTGGAGCAAGCCCAGGAGTGTCTGATGCCGGTAAACTCACTACAAAGCGGGTGCCTTGCCCTGGAATCCCGTCACTGTGGGCGATGACCGTTCCGCCGTGCCCCTGTACAATCGCTTTGACAATGGCCAATCCCAAGCCGCTACCCCCGCTTGCACGTTGGCGGGAAGGGTCCACCCGGTAGAAACGCTCAAAAATGTGAGCGAGGTGTTCAGGCGGAATACCATCCCCTGTATCCTGTATGGTGATATTCACTTCCGCCAGATGGAGGGTCGCATCCACATGGATTGTGCCGCCAGCAGGCGTATGCCGCAGGGCGTTGCTGACCAGATTAAAAAAGACCTGATTGATACGTTCACTGTCAATCAGCACCGGCGGGAGCTGATCGTCAATCTGCGTAATGAACGTAATTGCTTTATCTTGTGCCACCAGATCAAAAGTGACCAGCGCTTCTTCAAGCAGGGGTTTGAGTTCAACCAGACGCAAATCGAGCGGCAGTTGGCGTGCTTCAGCTAGTGATAACTCCATCAAATCGTTGACTAACCGGCTCAGGAGCCGTATCTGATCCAGCAGATTGGCAATTTCTGCTTTGTCTAGCTCATAGACATCGTCCAACATGCCATACAGGCGACTTTGTAACACCGTGAGCGGAGTTCGCAATTCGTGGGCCACGTCAGCGACGAGATTGCGCCGAATGGCTTCGGATGCCTGTAATCCCTCAGCCATGGCGTTAAAGGCCAGTGCCACCGCTTTTATTTCGCTGCTGCCCTGTACCGCCGCGCGATGGTCAAGGTGACGATCACGGAAGGTATGGGCACTGGCAGCTAGATCGCGCAAGGGGCGCGTCAGGCGGCGGCTGATAAACACCCCGAACCCAATGCTAAACACAAAACTCAAAAACAAAACGCCCAGAAAGGCAGTGACTTCACCTAACGGAAATCTGATAGAGGTGGCCCTCAGATAGGCATAGGGTTGGTCGTCAGGACCAATTGGGACATAGAGAGCGCTTGTTTCCAGGTGCAGATACTGGCTGTGCAAGGTGCTGTACAGTGTCTGGGATTGATCGGCGGTCACCAGCTCAAAGTGCGGGGCCGTATGCAGGGTGGCCGCATACTGATGGCGTTCGGCCTCCAGCAAAGGACCCGCGAATTCCCAATTGCCGTTCTGTTCGTAGCGAGCGGCTAATTCCGCCGTAAACTTGTTTGGTTGCAGTAAGGCAGTCGTGATGGCGATATCCCAGGCAGGATCGCCCACTTCCTCATAGCGCAGCACGATGGCAATGGCCGAAATCACGACGAAGCCGGTAAAGGCAAAGGCCAGACTCAGTTGTACCCACAAACGACTCACGGTTATGGCTCCATCAGGCGATAGCCGATCCCATACACAGTCTGGATATAGGTGGGGTTGTTAGGGTCCGGCTCGATTTTCTTGCGCAGGTTATAGATGTGGTTATCGAGTGTGCGATCGGTAATATCGTACAGTTGGCCAAATGCTTTTTCGATGAGATCGGCACGCGTCAGCACAAACGAGGGGTGCGCCATCAGCGCATGAAACAGCTTAAATTCGGTTGGTGTGAGCGACACGATCTCATCGCCGCGGATGACTTCGCGCGTCGCCAGATTCAACCGCAGAGCGCCACAGCGCAGCACTTTTTCGATTTCGGGATCAGCCTCACTTTGATACGTGCGGCGCAGCACCGACCGCACCCGTGCCACCACTTCGCGCGGATTAAACGGTTTGGTGATGTAATCATCGGCGCCAAGTTCCAGTCCGATGATTTTATCGGTGTCATCACTGCGGGCGGTGATCATGATGATGGGGATACGTCGCAGGCTATGATCGGCGCGGATGATTTGCATGATGTTCCAGCCGTCGCGGGCCGGCAGCATCAAATCGAGCAAAACTAATGTGGGACGGTCGCGCCGAATTGTATGCAAAGCGGTTTCGCCATCGTAAGCTGTTAAGACCACAAAGTCGGCCTGCTGCAAATAGTCACGGATGACGGCAACAATCTGGCGATCATCGTCAACGACCAGAATACGGTGTTCAATGGATGCTTCCATAGCTGTCTCGTAGGGTTAAGAATGCTCTAATTATACTGGTTCTACCGGATTTTGTGGTG
>CAYYNB010000120.1:0-13263 GCA_964472565.1 uncultured Anaerolineaceae bacterium | reverse complement strand
GGCGATAAGTAGGTTTTGAAGCCAGTTATCATGATATCGAAACCGATTGAGTTGATGAGCAGGTGAGGTATAGGGTAAGCCAGACCGGACTGTGGCTCGTGGACAGTAAGGCAAGAAGTTGTGCATGAGGTCCCAGGTGTGCACTTCAAGGTGAGCCGACGTGCGATGCCCGCGGAAATCACGCGCCATGTAGAGGCAGCGCGTGAGCGATTGCCTATGGCGGTTGAGCATGGTACTGACGCGATGACAGCCGGGGTAAAACAAGCCGTTGAGCAATGGGGAGCGTTTTGACTTGAAGCGCTGTACAGCCTTCAAAGCTTCGCCGAAGAGGTTCGCTTCCGCAAACACGAGGAAATGTTTGAAGTCGCGATAGTAGGCGGATTGGCAGGTAGCGTGATAAATCCGCCACACCAGATAACAGATCAAGGGGTAGTAGTTATCCAGGCGTTTACAGTGGTCGCGAATGCGCAGGAAGGCGTGCAAAAAACAGCGAATGATGACAATCGCAGGGAACAAGACTTGCCAGGTTGGGTGTGCTCCCAGCCGTCATAGTTGACCGTTTGTGGCGCAGACGTAGGCTCAAGTCGCAAAGCTTCTTGCTTGAATTCGCCGTAAGCCTCGATTAATTCCTACAGAAAATCTCTGTTTGATCTCTGGCTCAAAAAATCTACAGAATGTCTCGAGAGAATCTTCAGATCTTCGGGAGATTTGCTTGCCATAATGGGGCTAATTACGTAATAACAAGCCTGGAGGTGCAGGTTAATGTCTGCCAAAACACGAACCAATTTCTGGATCGATGTGGTGATTTTTATTTGTTTTCTGGGAGTTACCTTTACCGGTTTCATACTGGACGGTGAGAGCACGCCCGCCGCGAATGAACTCGCAAAAACACGCACTATTCATAGCGGACTGGGATTGGCGATAGCGGTAGCGAGTCTTCTGCATCTGGTGCTGCACTGGGATTGGTGGCTGAATGTCCTGCGACGTTTTTCGCGGCTGGGTAAAAAAGTCCGCGTCAATTTCATCATCGACTGTTGCCTGCTGGTACTGTTTGCACTTATCACATTTACTGGCTTGTGGCTGTGGTTAGTCGGCACCAACGAACACCTACGTGCGGTCCACGCCTGGAGTAGTATGTTCATTTTATTCACTGTAATTACCCACATCGCCATGCACTTGAAATGGCTCGCCTTCACAACCCGCCGGATGTTCACGAACGTGGCGGTAAGAGGTTCAACCCGCGTGGTACGCCAGTCGAACCACCGTTCATAAGGGTTGCATGTTCAAAGAGATCCGAATGTGACCGACCCCTTCGTCCGTAACCGCACGCTGGTCTCATGTCGGTACAGCCCGTAGTCTCAACAAGCCCTAGCGCGGGCGCATTCCTCACTTGGCGCAACCGATAGCTTTTGACAGTAAAAAAGGGCCTTCAAGCCCTTTTGTCTTTTTTTCCGCGGTTTAACCAGGGATCGCTCTCCTCTCGGTTACTGCCGTTTAGGTCTGGCCATTTCCAAGGAATTCTACTTCGTTAAAATAGACAGTATATTGACCTTTTGAGAATCTCTGCTATTCTATTGGACAATATACTGTCCAATTTTGAGGAGGTTATCTGATGGAATATACCAGGGCCATGTTTCTCATGCAGCAAACCTATGCGACGCTGTTTTCCCTGGCGAATAAACTTCAGGTCAAAGGGGATCAATACCTGAAACACCTGACGTCGCGGCAGTTGATGACCCTGATCGCTATCGGTCATCTGCCCGAAGGTGAAGCCTCACTCAACAATATTGCCCGTAAATTGGGCACCACCAAGCAGAGCGTGAAACAACTGGTCACTTTGATTGAAAACAGCGGCTACGTTGTGACAGAACCCAGCCAGCGGGATAAGCGCGCCGTCAATGTAGTCATTACGGAGGCTGGATACCAGGTTCTGAATGAAGACGGGATGCTCGGTATGGAGTTTTTTAGCCAACTCTTTCACGAGTTTAGCGAGCAGGAGATGGAGGTCTTATGGAACCTGCTCAAAAAACTTTACCGGTATGACGGGGAAGAGATGGATGGTTTTGAAGGTGATATACACATGAATCAACCGACCGATGGAGAAGCCTGAGATGAAACTGCATATACACCCCCTGGTAGCACTCGCTGACGAACGAGTTAGTATTTCTATTTCGGAACTACCACCATCCGGCAAAGTGAAAATTAGCGCGTCGCTGTGTCTGCCCTGGGCACCTGACGTTCCCTTGGAGTCGTTTGCCTGGTTTACCGCAGATGCGGCGGGACAGATTGATCTATCCACTCAGAAACCGGACAACGGCTGCTATAATTATGTCGGCAGTATGGGGCTGATCGAATCCGTGATGAACCCCGATCCCCATGCAATTCAGAAACTGGGCGAGAACATTTCGGTGGACCAGAGCATGTTTATCGATGTCACCGCCGAATGCGGCCTGGATCACACCTCCGCGAGATTGGAACGACAGTTCAAGACACCCGATATCAAGTGTCTGTCGATCCGTGATGAATTTGTCGGAGACCTGTTTTATTCGGAGAATTCCGACCACAAAACGATTGTGAACCTGGTAGGTTCCAGCGGCGATCTCGCGGCGTTAGCGCCGATGTCGGCTTTGCTGGCGTCACGCGGTTTTAATGTCCTGTCGCTGACGTATTTCAAAGCGGAGGGTCTGCCCCCCGCACTCGCCGAAATTCCGCTGGAGTATTTCGAAAGGGTTTTCGCGTGGCTGGAAAAAAATCCAATCACGCATGCGAAAGAACTGATGCTGCTCGGTACATCCAAAGGCGGTGAGCTGGCGCTGCTGCTCGCCTCGCGGTATCCCTTCATCATCCGGGTAGCCGCATTTTCTCCTCACGCGTACTGCTTCCAGGGACTCAACTTTAAGAATGTGTCGTCGTGGACCTACCAGGGCGAAGCAATCCCATATATACGGTTGAGGAACCGCGTCCTGTTTTTGAATGCGCTCAACTGCTTCCTACGCAATCAGCCCTTTGGCTTTGCCCATACCTACCGGAAAGGGCTGGCAGCAGCAGCCAACCAGGAAGCTACCCGTATCAAAATCGAAAACGCCCAGGCTGACATCCTTCTGTTTGCTGGCAGGCAAGATAACATGTGGAATTCATACGACGGCTGTGTTGAGATCGTGGAGCAGTTGAGAAAACACAACTATCCACACGCTTATGATTTCTTCTGCTATGAAAAGGCGGGACATCAGACGTATGCCCCCTACATCATCCCTGCCGGTATCATCTCGATGAAAATGGGTCCCCGGCTTACCTTTACGCTGGGTGGAACCCTGGAAACAAACGCCCATGCTATGGCTGATTCATGGGAGAAAGCCATCGCATTCTTTAGACGATAACTTGCGCTCAAATCAGACCCAGGCGACGAGCAATATCCGCCGCCTGGGTACGATTCCCGGCCTACAATTTGGCGAGAATGTTTGAGACATGGTTTTTAACGGTGCCTTCGGTGATGACCAAGCGCGCAGCGATGTTACAGGGGGATGGGCATGACTTTCGATAGAGTGCCCATCCATTCGGATTTGAGGACGAAATCTTCGAATGGATGGGTAAATAGCGAGGTCAGTTATTCAGAGCTGGCTAATTCGCAGAACAGATACCAGTTCCCTTTGCGATTGCCCGCATCAGTGGGTTTGCGGTCATAATACAAATCGAAGCATTGACCTGATTCCGCGCGCACGCAGAAATGGTAACGCCCGACGCCCCATGATCCCCGATTGGATGCTGTCGCGAGGTGAGCAGGCTGCATATTACGTGCCATTCGTCCACGCCGAGTTGTATCCAGCCACGCGCTGAGGAGTTCAGTGATTGGGTAAGTATCGCCGTGCCAGATGAATCGATCTGGACAATCCGGCTTTTTTTCATACAGCGGCGGCTTATCGAACTCAATGGTGATCGGTTCGCCAATGAAACGCAGGGGTTTGAGATTCATAGGGCGGCGAACAAATCAACCAGGGTACCGTCTGGATCCACGACGACGGCATAACGCTGGCCCCAAAAGGCATCCCAGGGAGTTTTATGACCCCGATACCCGTTTTGAATCAATCGCTCATAAAGTTCGTTCACCTCGGCGGCATTGGCACATTTAAATGCCAGGGTCAAACGCTGCCCAACCGGCACGACCCAGTCGGGATTGAAACTTTTGAGCAACGCTTCGGTATCCCATGCGATTCGAAACCCGCCAGAAGTCACGAACTCAACGTGATCTTCGGTTTCGGCACCCAAAGGGATTTCCAGTCCGAGCAAACGATAGAACTGAAGTGCCTGAGTCATATCACGAACAACAATGCCAACCAGATCTGGTTGCGCCATGTGGTCTTTCCTCTCGTTGATTGAACATTCGATATTCTCAGTATAAAATCGAAGTAGGACGAATTCGATCCTACTTTTGAAGCGAGTAGAGAAGCGGCCATGTATTCCCCTACCACTCGTTTGCTCACTATTCTTGAACTGCTGCAAACCTACGAACGGTTGAGCAGCACGGAATTAGCCTCCCGGTTGGAAGTCGATGTCCGGACGGTGCGGCGTTATATCGTGATGCTGCAAGATATGGGTATTCCTGTTGAGGGAGAAATGGGGCGAGATGGAGGGTACTCACTGCGTCCTGGCTTCAAACTCCCGCCCATGATGTTTACGAACGAAGAGATGGTAGCCCTGGTTGTCGGATTACAGGTTGCCCGCCATTTGGGTCTGAGTGCAGCCTCGTGCGCAGTCGAAGGGGCGATGGCGAAGCTCCAGCGCGTACTGCCTGATACGCTGCGCCAACAGGCAGCATCGATCCAGACTGCACTCGTTTTTGATCTGCCCGTGTCCCGGCCCCAAGTCCAGGAGGCCATATTCGCTTACTTAGGTCAGGCCATTCACGAAACACGGCAGGTTCGGATCATCTATAAAACAGAAAATGATGAAACAAGACGAATCGTTGATCCGTATGGACTTGTCTGCCATGACGGACGGTGGTATCTCATTGGTTACTGCCATCTTCGCGCTGACAGGCGTGTTTTTCGGTTGGATCGTATTGTCGATGTAGAACTACAACACGAGACATTTATCCCACCCGCCGACTTTGACAGTCTTGGCTTTTTCTACCAATCCATTGCGGCTATTCCTGATCGCTGGAATATTGAGGTGCTGTTGAAAACTACGCTGGAACAGGTAGCGGAGCGTGTTCCACCAGAGTTAGGAACGCTTGTGCAATACCCCAACGGCATCCTGTTTCGCGCCGCCGTTGGGGATATTGATTGGATAGCTCGTTTTTTGGTTGGCCTGGGCTGCCCGCTTGTCGTTCACCAGCCGCCAGAACTCAAAACAGCTTTTGAACGATTGGCTGCGGCGATATTACATTTTGCCGGGAATGACATAGATGCCTAAAACAGCGAGCGGTTTTCTGGCAAAATAGTGGTGCTGTGTGAACCCACATTCTAATCCTGACTATTGTATGGCTTTTCCAGGTTCAGAGTATACGCAATCCGACTCCCGAAGAACTCTTTCTCTTTGAACCCAACAGCCTGGGCAAGTTGGGATACTTTGTCGCGTTTCTGAAAATCGGGATCAAAAATGATTTCTGTCACCGATAGAATACCCCCGGGTTTGAGCGCGTCGAATACTTCTTTCAACGCCGCTTCTTGTTCGTGAATCTCGCCTAGCACGGTAACCAACACGGCCCGGTCAGCCAGGTTTTGTCCCATTTTGCCTTCTCCCACGCCGCCCTGAAGGAAGCGAATATTGGATAGATTGGCTGCCTGTGCCTTTTCCTGGGCCAGGCGCAGCATCCCCGGCTGGATATCCAGGGCTACCACTTCCCCTTGTGGGCCAACCTGTTTGGCAAGAGGGATGGTAATTCGCCCCGGCCCGCAACCTATATCCAGAACAGTCATCCCTGGTTGAAGATCCAAATGCTGGACAACCACCAATGAACGGCTGATTCTTGTGAAGGGATTTTCAATTTCGACGAGCTTGTGTAACCAGACGGGGCAGGGATCATGGCGGCGAACTGCACGCCACCATGTGAAAGCTGCGAAAAGGATAATACCAACCGAGGCAAGGCAAATATAGGTAAGGATTGACATGTTATTCCTTATGAGACAATACATTTCAATATAAGGGATAAAGGCTGATTTTACGGGATGAAGCGTCTTTATGCGAAATCCGGTGATGTGGAGTTGGCCCGGTTGTTATCCCTCATGAAGCTGAAAAGATTCGAACAATATTTGATGGTCAAATCCAGCCTGTAAAGCTCAAAACCACCTGTTCAAGGTGGTTTTTGGGTTTTAGACCAAAGGAGGGATATCTTTGGTCGCTGAATAGATCACGCGCGAATGATGAAGAACAACTCTAATCATCATTGCTGTTCAGATCATCCATACCGCGATGAACAAGACCGTGATGCCACGCCAGTGCGGCAGCCTGCGTTCTGTCCGCAATGCCAAGTTTATTGAGAATGGTACTGACATTATTCCGTACCGTGCCTTCGGCGAGGGTCAGTTTGTTAGCGATATCCGTGTTTGTCAGCCCGCGCGCAATATAACGGAGAATGGTGAGTTCTCGCTCGCTCAGCGCGGCGAAGAAGGTCAGATTGGGCTGGATCTGCTGCCGTGCAAGCGCAAGCAGTTTATCGGCCACTGCCGGGTCGATATGCGTCCGTCCTTCGACAGTGCCTTCGATAGCGGCAACAATATCGTCCCCATCGGAGTCTTTGAGCAAATAACCCGATGCTCCCGCCCGAATTGCATCAAAGACCCATTCGTCGGCACTGTAGGTTGTTAGCACAAGGATATGGGTGTCCGGATACTGCTCTCGTATGGCACGAGTCGCTCGAATGCCGTTCATGCCCGGCATTTTCAGATCCATCAACACCAGATCGGGCTTGAGCTTGCCGACCAGTTCAAACGCCTGGGTACCATTATAGGCCACGCCAACAACTTCAATGGTTGGTGCGAGATTGAGAATCACGCGCAATCCTTCAGTGACAACCACCTGATCATCCACGATCAAAACCCTTATCATAGTCATTCCTCAACCGTCAGACGCACGGTTGCGCCTGTGCCCGGTGTGCTATCAAGCTCGAGCTGACCATTACACAGCAGTGCTCGTTCACGCATACCCACCAAACCATAATGACCTTCTAATGACACCCTTTCGGGATCAAAACCAACACCATTATCTGTGATTGTCAGACGGAGTTTGCGCCGATCATGCCGCAGTGAAACGGTCACATTCTGAGCACGGGCATGGCGGGCGGCGTTGTTGAGCGCTTCTTCCATGATACGGTAGATACCTTGCTCAACCTCCGGAGACAGCCCGTCAAGTTCATTTGGAGTAGTGAGCGCGATTGTCATTCCACTGCGTTCACTTACCGATTCGACAAGCTGGCGCATGGCAAGTAGTAGCCCCAGGTCTTCTAGCGGACTTGCCCGTAAGGCTTGCAGGGCGCGACGGGCCTCGTGCAGACCGCCGCGGGTCAAATCCTGTAATTGTTTTACGGTGTGTCTGGCGTTGTCAGGATCCCGGTCGAGTTGTTTGCTCAGCGCTTCAAGCTGCACCGCAACGGCACTTAGCGTATGTGCCAGGGTATCGTGTAGTTCGCGCGCCAGACGGTTCCGTTCGTGGCTGATAGCCAACCGTTCGACCGTCGTCGCGTAACGGGTCAGTTTGATATTTTTTGTAGTCAATACTTTACGGTCGGTTTTCTGACCTGCCACCACTCGTACAACGATAAACCCTACAAAGGGGTAAAGAAACAACCGCCCAACGATATCGTCCTCAATGAAGGTTAGCGGCACACTCTCGATGGAAACCAGGGGCAGCGCGAGAACACCCTGTATCGCAGCGGTGATCACTGTGAAGGCGAGCACCGCCCTGAAATTGTACTGCGCGCCAGTGATAATCATCGGCACGAACAGCAGGATGAACAACTGCTCACTGAGACTATCTGCATCCGGGGGCACCCCGTGATTGGTGCGCCATACAATGTTGAACCACTGAGCCATCACCGCGCCTGCTGAGGCAACCGACAAACCGACCGGTAGATACCACCGGCTCAGCCGGAGTTGCAACCAGCTGGAGTACAAATACAGCAGCATCACTATCGCCGTGAGCGTACCCCCAAGTGCCATTGGCAGAACAGGTTTGGTAGGGTCGTCAACCTGATCAAGCAGGTTGGGGCCATAAACCAGCAACCAAAAGCCGTTGGTCAGGCGAAAGAGAGAAAGCAGTTCGGGTTCAATCTGGGCGCGTTTCATTGCTCACCATCGTAACACAGGTCACGGGTTGGCTCCAGTGACGTGCGTCATGGCGGACCGTGCAGACTGCACGATTGGGAGTGATGCGCGTGACTTCAGATCGTTTGTGAGCGGTGATAGAGTGATGTCCAGGTATTCCAAAAATCTGCTTGAGGGAAAAAACATGACGAAACAACCGGGCTTGCTTATAAGACTTGCTCCTGCATTCGCGCTGTACTTTTTGGCTCCGCTGCCTGCTGAGTATCTGATCGGCTATGGAGATTCGACGGGCGACTTTCCCGCTTTGTTCGCCGGATTGTTGTTCTTTGCACCCCTGTATGGCGGCGCGGCGCTTATTATCCGCGAAGTCACACGCCGTACTGGACGGGGATGGCTCACGATCATCCTGCTCGCCTTTGCCTTTGGAGTGTTTCAGGCGAGTCTGGTTGACCAGAGTCTGTTCAACCCATCCTTTATAGATATCGAATCATGGGACGAAGATCTAAAAAACACCTATATCCCGGCACTCGGTATCAGTGGTAATAATGCACTGAATTTCATCGTTGGGCACGCGATCTGGAGTATAGGCACGCCCATCTTGATTGTTGAGACGTGTGTTCCCCGGCGGAAAATAACTCCTTGGTTAGGGAACAAGAGTTTAACGGTAACAATTATTCTGTATCTCCTCATTTCGGCACTTCTTTGTTGGGGACTTGCCGTGGACGAAGATTTTTTCGCTTCGCCAGCGCAAATTATCGGTTCCGCTGCTGTCGTTGTGGCTTTTATCAGTGCCGCATTTATCGTCAAGAAACGCCCTCAATCCGTAATCGATAAACCGGTTCCAACTCCCTGGCTGATTGGAACTATGACCCTTGTTTTACTGAGCCTGGTGACCATTATAGAAATAGTGCTTTCACTGCTAGGCATCGACGCTCAATTCGGGATTAGCTGGGGCGGCACCGGTATTGATGCAGCGGTGATCATCCTGCTGGCGATCCAAGTCTGGCGCTGGTCACAACGTAAAGGATGGAATGATCTTCATATGCTTGCCCTAGCGGGCGGTGCGCTGCTGACCAGAGCCTGGATAGCTTTCCTGGTAGAGCCATTTGGAGATGTCACCATCCGCGCCAAGCTGATCCATAACATTGTTTTCGCTCTCGGAACAATCGCGTTACTATCCATGGCCGCACGTACGCTGCGTTATGCAAGAACAGAGCGACCAGTAGGGAAAACTTTGTACAAAGCTCGTTAAAACCTGAAAGTCAGATTAAGCTAATGGCCTAACCGCAGAGAATGGACCTGTGAGGGTTATTTAGCTCATCCATGCATAGTTTTCCCGTCAAGCGGCTCAGCGGTAGTCATGATGCAAGCCATTCAGAATCGATACATCGATGACCTGGCGACGCTTGATCGAGCAGGTCATTCCACCTGTTATGAGCGAACTTGGTTGTAGTGATAGACAGCAATTCGGGAACTTGTGGGAATACACAAAAAATACAAAACAGACATAGTAGACAAATAATCCAAATCCATTGGTCTAGACCGCAATTAACTCGTTGCCAGATTTGCATAAAGTTGATTGCGGGCGTCCTATGCTTGCCAACCAGCACCTTAGCGCAATATACGGGCCCTAAGAAGGAGTGAGTCGCGATGAAAGCCAGAAAATATCTGCTCGCCTTGCTGATCGGTATTTGTGGGCTTCTGCCCGATGCCACCACGTCGGGGCAGGTTTCTCCACCAACGCCGCTACCGTCAGATATTGTATTTGGGGCTAGAAACGATGACAGTAATGGGTCTTCCTCATTTTTCCTCGCGATTCTCGATGACCGCACGGAGGAGTTCGTCGATCTATACCGCAGTGATCATGATATCCTGGTCCCTCTAAGCTGGTCGCCTCAAGGAGACTTGCTTGCCTTCGTTAGTAAAGATGCTCCTGGCATGGAGGAGGGTGCAACCATGGAGGTCTGCATCCTGACAGTTGAAGGCGTCCTGCAAACATGCTTCAAGGACAAAATGGCATATTTTATGCGGTATTATGATGAAAATACGGTGACATGGTCGGCGGACGGAAGCAAAGTGTATTTTGTTACCCTGAAAGAACAGGTTTGGCAATTGATCGAAGCCGATGTATCGACGGGGCAAACACTGGGTGTTCGGTTCGAAACGCCGTTTGTGATGGATACACAACAGACCGGAAAACCTACAATTTGGTCCTCCGACTTGCGTTACGTCGGGCTTGACCTTGGCTTCCTCAGGACTGAGGCAACAATTGTAAACCTGGAAACGGGTGAGGAGCTTGACATCCACCATGTACTTCAGCCCTATATGGATGAAACAATCCAACAATCGCACAACTACTACGTTTGTCCGGGATTTTCTCCATCCAGAAATTATCTGACGGGGCTGATTCCCATTACCAGTCTCAGCAATTCTACCGGAATTGCTACGAATAGAATGGTGATCTTCGATCCGCAGGGAGACATTGTCCATGTCTTTGAACCGACTGGTAGTATTGCGTCATGCCCTGTTTGGGCCGAAGACGAAGGATATTTCTATTTTACCAGGTACAATCCCCAAGAGGGTTGGAGTGGTATATTCAGCTATTGGCTTGCAAGTGAGCGTTTGGAAGCACAGGCAATGGACATAGATAGTTTTATGACACCATTTGTCCTGTCGCCAGATGGCGTACATCTTGCCCTGCAAGCATTCACTAAGGTCCCGCAGCTCAAAGTGCTATTTCCGACTGGAACGATCCGCAGTTTCGACTTACCCTACACATCGGTCGGGAATCCTATATGGCGACCCAATACGGAATAACGCCGATTGTGCTGAACTGCATCACGTTTTCTGGGCTTTCATTGAACCCGGCTGCCCCGCTCAGAATGCCTACATCGAACGGTTCAATCGCACCTATCGCGAAGATGTTCTGGATGCCTATTTGTTCGATACCGTCTCCGATGTGCGTGAGATCACGGAACCTTGGCGGTATGATTACAACCATGAACGGCCTCATGCAGCACTGGCTGGATTATCCACCCATTGCTTTTGCTGCTGCTGCCCTTATGCCCTGACTCTCCTTTTGATCGGTCCTAACTTTGGGATCTTTACAGATGGCCTAACCGCAGAGAAAGGACTCTCTAATGCTTAACTTGCCGCCTGGATGCCATTTGCGCCACTGTTTCATGCTCGGATTTGATAGATTCCTTTTCACCGAAAAATTTCAGGCAATCACAATGAGATTGTTCCGATTAACCAACGTGCAAATAGCTAACGCAAGTTCACATTGGCGGTTGCGCAGTGATCATCTTCCAGACGGGATCGAATTAGATTTGATGCCAACGTGGTGATTGAGCGGTTGATTCAAGGTTCTCATACGCCCCATGCCCGTGCATTATTTCGTCGCGCGGTCATCGGAGACCGGTTTATTGTGCCGGAATTCTGCCTGCTGGAATGTGCTAATGTGTCGTGGAAGCATGTCCGGTTTCAGGGAATGCCCTTTTTCCATGCGCAAATTCTGCTCAGGCATTTGCGCAAACTTCCTCTGACGCATGTTCCGGTAAAAAAGCTGCATTGGACACAGTACTAAAAATCGGTATCGCACATCAGCTTGCTGTCTACGACTCCACCTATATTGCCCTGGCACGCCGATCACACTATTCTCTTATCACACTGAATCAGCCACAGAGACGGGCAGTAGAAGCCGAGGGAGTCACCTTGAAGCCTATCATGGATTTCGTTCCGTGAACCTAACAACTGCTCAGATATTCCGTGTATATCTTGTGCTTGATTATCGTACAAGAGATACTAAAGTTTCTGAAGCTAGAATAGCAGAGCAAATATTTTAAAACTTGGTCAAAAGCAGGTAAGGATATCCAGGTCTTTATCTGCTTTTGTTATCGTGCCAACTCGACGCCGTGTACGTCATACGTCCTCTGTTTCCCTCTCTCGGTCCGCCCATCGTAGCGACCGCCTCGATGTTTCTGGGTGCTTTCTTTTCTTCGCAAGATAGCGCAGCCGCGCGGTGTGTCCAGCCCGTGGGCGGGCTGCGGACTCTGAACCTCGCCCTGGCTTGCGCCGTTCCACTCAGGCGAGGTTCAGGCCGGTCTGGCGACGACACACCGCCGGAAGCGGCTGCGCTGAACGACTTGCGAAAGAAAGCACCTTACCAAAAACATCTGCGGAACTGCCTGCGCTACGAGTTGGGCACGAAGCGAGCCAGCCGGAAACGGCCCTCTTAATTCGACGCTCAACGGACCATCCGTTGGCCTGACTCTAGCGGGCGCAGCAGAACCCCAGGTGTCAAACGCCTCCAGCCGCCAGACCACCTCCGGTCTGGGCGGCTGCCCGTTGTAGATCATCGTGGACTGTATGGGGTTGTCCCATACGCTGGAAGGGCCTCTGAACTCTGCGCCATCCCCTCATAGGCGCGGACACGTCCAGGTGACACCCTACACTGACGAGGCGTCGAGGTCGGCTGCTGCCAGGACAGAATTTCCCCCGCGCAGCGAAACTGCCGTCTAGCCTGTTCGACACTGGCGCGACCTCATTGCCTGTTTTTCCATTCGACTTTTCCCTCAGAAAGTGAGGTTCCGATGTCTGATTCACCCACACCATATCGTTTATTCATCGCTGGAAGTCGCCATGCAACCCCAGCCATGCAGCGCACCGCGCGCCAGACCGTTCAGCGGGCCAAAGAACACGGCTGGACCATCCTCGTTGGAGATAATCCCCTCGGTGTCGATGCGGCTGTCGTGCGCGCCTGTGATGAACTGGGTGTAGACGTGACCATGATCGGCATCGGGCGTAAACCGCGCAATGGCGGCAGCCACCGTCCGGGCAGCCGGTACATCCAATACCAGGCGCACGGTTATGCGCAGCGGGATCGCTACCTGGTAGAACTGGCTGACCGGGGATTGTTTCTCTGGAACGGCATTTCGCCTGGTACCAAAGCCGTACATGATTACATGCTGACGCTGAACAAGCCGGTTCACCTGCTGACGTTCAC
>CAYYNB010000119.1:0-19042 GCA_964472565.1 uncultured Anaerolineaceae bacterium | reverse complement strand
TTCTCCCTCAAATGGACTGCCCAGGGGGTCTAAAGGGGGGGGCGGGGGATAACCTAACACCGCTGCGCTCCCACCGCCAGCAGCAGTTCGGCAAACGTATCATCCGGTGCCGATCCCGCTGCCACCACCGGCCATTGGCGGTGAACCGGCTCGATCACGCGCAGCGCATCCCGCACCTGGGTGAGTTTGCGCCGCCGCATGAATAAGGCGTGCTGCGTCTGGTGGCACATCATCGCCGCGATTTTCGTTTCGCCCCAGGGCGATATATCCAGCATCAGGTGGGCTGGATCGTTTTGATTCCACAGCCGGTCCTCGATCTCTGGCACCAGCGCCCCGATGCTGTAAAAGATCGTTTCCGGTGCATAGTCCTGCACCGCCCGCTTAACCGCTTGGTGCATCTGCACATGCGCCGGATGTCCGTATTCGCCGCTGCTGCCATGACTGAGCACCACATCGATCTCAATCTGTTGGATCAGCGCCGCGATTCGCGTGGTCAGAATATTTCCATCTTCTATGAATCCAAACAGTTCATTGCCCGGACCCATCACCGGGTCTTCGTACCCCAGTTGGATCAGCGAGGTTACGCCCAGCGCTTGGGCTGCGCACCGCAGTTCATATTCCCGCACCCGCGCCAGACCTTCCGGCGTATCCGCTTCCGCCACGCCGCCCGCTTCGCCGCCGCGCCCATCCGTCGCGCACACCACATACGTTTCGATGCCGCGCTCATGCAGCATCGCCAGGATGCCGCCCGCCATAATCGTCTCATCATCTGGATGCGCGCCCAGAAACATCACCCGTTGAATCGTCATGCAAATGCAACCTTTTTCAAATCCAGTGCGGGTCCATCCGAACACGCTAGCCAGTCCGCATGATCGTTCCCTGGAATCTGGCACGCTTGGCACGCCCCCGTTCCACACGCCAATCGCGGATAAAACAGCCCGCAGATATACCCATCTGGAATTTGGTGTTGGCGCAGTTGCCGGATCGCTTCAAACAGATTGCCATACACCGTCGCCTGCATCATCGCCGGTGCCAGCAGAATCACCTGATCCGCCCAGTTCAGCGTTTCGACCTGTTCCGGCCATTTCCAATCCGTATCGCGCCGCAGTATCTCGACTTCCGGCGGCAGCAGTTCCAGCGGATAGTGCAGCGCGCGTTCGCTCAACACCAGCGTTACCGCTTTTTCGTTGTTGACCAGTTGCCGCGCCAGCATCACAAACGGTGTGGGATACACATTTTCCGCGATCAGCAGCACCCGGCTGCTGTTCTCGCGCACTGGAATCGGCTTCCCCACCGGCGACAGCAGGCTGACCACCTGCCCCGGCGCATAATCATGCTCCGGCACAAATTCAACCGTGAGCGCATGGGGTGCGCGCACACTGACCGGAATCCACTGCTCGCGCAGATACGGCGTCCAGGTCGTGTTTTCTAGCACCCACGCATACACCGATTGTCCCGGTTTGATCTCGATCAACCCCGGATCAACTGACAGCTCCAGTTGGAGCAGTTCCGCCGACACGCGGCGCACTCGTTCAATGATGGCTTGTGTTTCTCGCATGCGCATGAGCGTACAACGCCGCGCGAGGAATTGCAAATGTTTTACGCGTGTGCCGCTTCAGGTATGCCCGGCAGTACATCCAGATCAAACGCCCGCAGCAGCACCAGCGCCACGATCAGCAGCAGCCCTTCGGCGGCAAACACTGTGCCATAGGCGACCAGATGATCGCCATCGGTTGCCCGCTGCACGACATCAACCACCACACCGCCCATCATGCCGCCCAGCGCTTGCCCGACTTCATGCGCCAACCCCCACACGCCCATCAGCAGCCCTGCGTGTTTTACGGTGGTGTACTCGATCACCGCTGTGAGCAGCCCTGACGCGGCCAATCCGGTTCCCGCGCCGAGCAGAAACACCAGCCCCATAAACAAGCCCGTGTTGTGCATCGCGCCCGCCAGGATCATCCCGCCGAACACGCTGCTGTTCATCACCAGCCCCCAGCGCAGCACGCGCCGGTGGCCCAACCGTTTGATCAGCCACACCCCGCCGCCCATCATCGCCAGAATCGTGCCCGTTCCCCAGATTGCCGTCAGCCGGGTAGTTTGGCTCACGCTCATATCCAGCACCAGCGCGCCATACGGTTCCAGCAGCACATCCTGCGCCAGCGTGCCCAGGACGGTCAGCATCACCAGCAGGAAAAAACGCCGCGCCTGTGGGTCTGCCCAGATCATCTGGTGGATTACCTGCCGGAACGATACCGCTGCGGCCTCCCGGCTGATCGTACGGATTCGGTGCGTGTGCGGCTCCTGCCGGACAATCGCGCCCGCCGTCAGCAAGCTGATCACCATCATCGTGCCGATCACGATCACCGCGAACCGTCCGCCCTCAAACGGATCGAGCAGTTGACCCAGCGCCACCGCGCCCGCCAGAATCCCAACGAACATCACCACTTTGAAAATCGTCACCGCGCGCGGACGCTGTTCGCCCACAAACTTATCCGCCAGCAGCGCTTCAAAGGTATTGCTCGCCAGGTTGCTGCCCATCCCATACGCCAGAAAGGCCAGCAGCGCCCCGCTGATCAGGACCACACCCGCCGCCTCGCTGTGCGTCACCATCAGCGTGGCTCCCACAACTCCCATGGCCGCCACCAGCGCCCCGATCAGAATATACGGTTCGCGCCGTTTCCCCCGAATCGGATACCCATCCGACACATACCCCAGCCAGACTCGCGTCGGCGCGATCAACAGCGGAATCGCAAAAAACAGCCCCACCACTGACGCGGGCAGATCGTATTCCACAATCATCACCCGGTTCAACGTGCCGCTCACCAATACCGTTGTAATCCCAAACCCCAGCGGAAACCCCGCCAACCGCAGATATGCCCAGCAATGACTCGCCATACTGATCCTTATACTGATCCTTCGACTCAGATTTGACAGCTTCGTTGATAGATTTTTCGAGATTATAGTGAAGTTGTTCCGTATTTGGGGATTAATCGTTCTGTTTAGGAGGCTCAGGCGGCAGCAGTTCGTCCAGTTCGCGCTTGTTTTTCAACCCGGCTCGTTTGCGGCGTGCGACACGTGTGGGTCGTGTTGGAAGGTGGATGCTGAATCGCGGTGCGGCGGGTTTTCGCTTGCGTTTTTCCTTCTCTGCCTTTTTTTCTTCGACGTAACTTTTGCCCAGTAACAGCCGGACATACCCCGTCGCCACCGCCATAAAAGCAGACTTGCAGGCCAGCGGAATCCCGACCACCACGACGGGCGACAGCAGGAGCACCACCGCTTCCAGTCCCAGGCATTTCAGCATCGGCCCGATGATCTGCTCCCCGGCGAAATACGCGAAAACGAGGATCGCCGCCACCGCTGCGCCGAGAATCAGTGCGCCAATCAGGATGACCCGTTTCATCTCATTTTTGATACGCCGCCACGATATGTTCCCGCATCCGCGCGGGCATCACCCGCGCCGCCGCCGCGCTCAGCCGGAACAGCAGCGGATGAAAAGCAAAATAGGTCGGGTCTTCGATCTGCTTGAACGTGTGCGGCTGCAAGCCCGCACCCTGCGCCAGCCGATCCAGTTGGCGGTGCGCGTTCGCCCGGTACACCACCGGGAACGCGTCGCTCTCATCGCGCCCATACAACAGCGGGACCAGCCACCCCTGAAAGCGCCCAAACACCCGGTTGAGCAGCGCCGCCGGGCTGGATGCGCTCGGTGTGATGAACACCAACGCCCCGCCCGGACGCAGCACCCGCGCCACCTCACGAAATGTGCGCGCCGGGTCTTGTAGATGTTCCAGCACCCAGCTTGAGACTACCAGATCAACGCTGGCATCCGGCAGCGGAATCGCATCCGACAGCGCCACCGCGCGCGGCATCTCCGGCAGTCGATGTTCCACCAGCGACAGGTGATCAGGATCAATCCCCACCGGACACGCCACCGCCGCGCCCAACTGTTCCAGCACGCCGCCGCGCCCGCATCCCATATCCAGCACGCGCTGATCGGGCCGCAGCAGCTCGCGGATCAGCGCTTCATATTGTTCCGTCGCGGGCCGCCAACCCCGCCGTTTAGCCGCATATTGGGCGCGATACACATTTTGTTTATCCAGTGAAAGAGGCATAGCGACTTAGACCTGCTTCATCATCTCTAATAGCATCATAGCGACTGCCGCTGGTTTGTTCAGCATCTGAAAATGGGTGCCCTCCATCCGGCGGTAAGCCCAGCCCGCCTGCCGCGCCGCTTCTCCACATCCATCATACGCTGCACTGAACTGCACATACCCGCATGGTGCATCCGGCCACCCCTCGAAAACCGGGATCGGCTCCTCGTAAACGGCCAGCGGCAGCGGACGGAGTTCGCTCACAAAGCGGCTGCGCACCTCGTCATCCGTGATCGCATCCTGCAAATCGATCTCGGTCCACGTCGGCAGCAGCCCATCCACAGCCGACTGCCGGAACGCTTCAACTTCATCCGCCGCGTCGAATAAATCTAACCGGCTTTGTCCATCCTGCGGAATCAGCGCATCCACCAGCAGATACGCGTTGACGGGCCGTCCCAACGCCTGCCGGATCGCGGGCAGCAGCACCCCCGCGCCGCTGTGTGCCACCAGGACCAGCGGCTCGTAATCCGATACCGGACTCAGCGCCCAGGTGACAGCATCCGTGTGCTGCTGCCAGTATGGGCGCTCCGAAATAGTCGAATGCCGCAGCGCGGGCACAATCACCTGCTGCTCACGTCTGCGCAGGGCCAGCGCGGTTAATTTCCAGGTGAACGGCCCCACCAGCGGGCTGTGAATCAGGGCGAACCACATAGCCTCACCTCACCACAATTCGGCTTCCATCCGGCGTCTTTTTGATCTCAATCTGCACCGGGAACGCATCGCGCAGTTCTTCCACATGCGTGATCACCAGCACGAGATCAAAGTAATCCTGTACGGCATTGATCGCTTCGACCAGTCGCTGTCGCCCCGCTTCATCCTGTGTCCCAAACCCTTCATCAATGAATAGCGTCCGCAGTTGCGCCCCGGCCCGCCGCGCCAGCATCTGGCTGAGCGCCACGCGCAGCGCAAAGTTGACCCGGAACGCCTCGCCGCCCGAATACGCTTCATAGCTGCGCGTGCCCAGTTCATCGCTGATCAGAATATCCAGCGTCTCCGCCACGCCGCCCGTGCGTTTTTCGCGCTGGGTATCCAGCCGGACATGCATCCGTCCTTCGGTCATCTGGTTTAACAGGCGGTTGGCGTTTTCTTCCAGTTCAGGAATCGCCGCCTCGATGATCATCGCCGGAATGCCGTTTTTGCTGAAGGCGGCCCGCAGTTCCTCATAGATCGCCTGGCGCTCCGCGAATTCGGCTTGTCGGTTTTGCAGTTCGATTTTACGCTGCCGGGCAAACTCTAACGCCGAGAGCGCCTGCTGTGCCCGGATCAGTGTTTCCTGGGCGCGTTTTTCATACGTGCGGCGCTGGCGAACTTCTTCTTCTCGCCGCCGCGCTTCTTCGACTCGTTCATACAACCCGTCGATCTCGGTTTGGGAGTCGAGTGCTTCTTTGTGTTCGCTTTCCAGCACTGCCAGCCAGCGGGTTCGCCGTGCCTCACCCTGTTCGATGGCGGTGTGCAGTTCAGGAAGCTGCATTTCCGCCGCTTCGAGTTCGTGCTGGTGGCGTTCATATTCACTGTATTCTGAGAGCGTTTCGCGCGCGGCGTTGTGTGCGGCGTTGTCGTAGCCCAGTGTTTCGATCTCGCTCTGAATCGACTCGCGCTGCGTCTGGAGTTCCTGCGCGTACTCCCCGCTGTCCAGCATCGCTTCGATCACCCGTAATTCGGTGCTTTCACTCTGAATCGTATCCGCTGCATTTTGCGCGCTTTCCAGGTTGACACTCAGCGCCGAAACGCGATCCCGCAGCGCTTGCAGTTTGCGTAGTTCGGTTTCAATCGCCTCAATTTCCGCCCGATATTCCCCGATCATCTGTGTGATCTCGCCCAGGCGTCCCTGGTTAGCGCGGTACGTGTCGGCGTGATCTTTCCCCTCGGTTTGGAGTTCTTCCAGCAGGGCGATTTTATGCTCTTCGTCGAGCGGCTGCCCGCACAGCGGACACGTTGCCTGGGCCGCCTGCACATCCATAATCCGTGCCTTGAGCGCCTGCATTTCGTCGTAGAGCGTTTTGTTATTGGCCTTGCGCGCGGCGTTTTCTTCATTCAGCGCGTTGATCGCCTCGCGGAGTTGGTCCCGCCGGACCTCTTCCGCTTCCAGGTGTTCGACCTCAACCTGAAGATCGGACAGGTCGGCTTGGATCGCGTCGCGTTCGGCGGCGACACGCTGCGCCGTCCTGATGCGATCCCGGTGAATGCCCGCCTGCGCGTCGAGTTCGGCCCGCATCGCAAAAATCCGCTCATTCACATCGGCCAGCCGGTCCTTGACCTCATTGATCACTTGCAGTTTTTCGCCCAGCGCTTGATCAGCTTCCCGTGCCGCTTGCAGCAGGGCATACCCGTTTTGGATCGTGTCGCGCTGTTCGATCACCCCTTGCAACTGTCCCATCTGGTTTTGGTAGCGCGCCAGTTCGCTCTCAATATCTTCCAGGTCGGTTTTGCGCTGTTTGATGCGGTGCTGCGCCTGGGCCAGTCGGCTTTGTGCCGCGTTCATGAGTTCCTGTGCCCCGGCTACATCCTGATACCGTACTTCCGCCTCTTCGCGCAGCGCCACCGCCTCGACCAGTGCCGCCTCTGCCGCCACGAGATCGCGCCGCAGGGCCGGTTCTTCGGCTTCCTTGCGAACAATATCTTCCAGCCCAAATGCGATCACGCCCAGATCGTGCTCGATCTGGCGCAGCATGTTTTTGGTGTAATCCTCGTAATGCCGCCACTGGTCCAGCCCCAGAATTTCCGCCAGAATCTCTTTACGCTGCGTCGGCGTTTTCATCGTGAAGGCGTCGGCGCGCCCCTGCTGCAAAAAAGCCGAATGCACGAAGGTCTCATAATCCAGCCGCAGCAGTTCGCGGATGCGCTGCTCTGTCTCCCGGATCGATGGGGCAGTTTGCTCTTTAAAGGTGTTCGTTTTTTCGTCCAGCAAAAACAGGTCTAACGCGCTGCGCCCGTTGCGTGCGTTTTTGCCCATCTGCCGTTTCCGGACCACGCGGTAATGGCTGGTGCCCTGCAAAAAGTCGAGCTGCACCACCATATCGACCTGTCCCTGGTAAATCAGGTCATCATCGGTCCGCGTCCGCGCATGCCCCCACAGCACCCAGGTGATCGCATCCAACAGCGACGATTTCCCCGCGCCATTGGGTCCGGTCAGGCAGGCCAGATGCATGCCTTCAAAGATAAGGGGATCAGGATTTCGATAGGCCAGAAAGTTTCGGATTTCGAGTCGAAGAGGCAGCATGTTAACCTGTTATTTCTACCCACTGCGCCCGCCATTCGGGAGCCGGATACGGGTCCGGCCAGAATTCGCGCAGCCGGAAAATCTTGCCATCCTTCAGCGTAAAAAATGAGATCGCCCGCGCGCTTTGATCACCTGTTTGCGCGACAACTTCGGTTACAACGGTATCGCCGCTGGTGATGGTATTCTGAATCTGGATGCGCCATTGGCCGGGATAATGTTTGTTCACCGCGATAAAGTTATCTTTGCCGCGTATCCGTTCGTTAGACTGCGGCCATTCGCACACAAAATCATCATGCAGCAGGTCGCCTGCTGCGTCAAAATCAAAACGATCAAACGCCTTCCACAGCGCCTCGACCACTTCCTGATTCGCCGGATCGCGGGCTTCACGGGGATCACTGGCGAGGGCTGTCGCCGCTTCCTGCCGCATGATCTCCGCCACCTGTACCGCCGTCAACCCCTCGCGGTTGCGGAATAACTGCGTGCCGCAAACCAGATACTCCGCGCCGAGTTTGACCGCTTCGCCCAGTGTTGCCGTCGTGATCCCGCCCTGCATCTGGATCGCGCCGTCAAATCCTGGTCGCAGGCAGTCAATATACGCTTTGACCAGATCGCGAGCAAAAGCGCCTGCCGGAGCGTTCGTGCGGGATGCGGTTCCTGCCGCCTGAAACGTGAGCATGCCAATCTGCGGCAGAAACGGTTCTAACAGCGCGCGGACGGCTTCCGGTTCCATCGGCTTTTGGCGTTCCGTGCCCACCGTTTCGATCACCGGGCTGGCGCAGGCTCCCATACCGCGAATCTGCCCGATCAGCGTCGAGAGGTAATCCTGGTCGCCCACCACATCCAGTTGAAAACACACCGCGCTCAGGCGAATATCTTCAAATTGGCGCAGACGTGAATCAGGATACAGGGTCAGCAAATGCAGCGTCAGACTCGGCACCTCGTCGCACAATTCCGCCACAAATTCAGGCGTAAAAACCGCCGCGTTGCGATCCGGTCCCGCGCCGGAAAAGCCCTCATAATCCTCATAGTTGATGTCGAGGTGGAACGACTCGATGCCATGCGCGGCCAGTGTGCGGGCCTGTTCGAGCACCTCGCGCTGCAAATCTTCCGCTGGTGTATACGGGGTCCGTCCGTCAATAATCGTGATCAGCGCCGGACTGAGTTTGATCACGTGATCTGCTAATTCCGGTTCGTGTTCCACTGCTAATCCTCTGAAGTAAATATCTGTTGGGCGTACTCCATCAGCACCCCGATGCGATCCAGCGGGATTTCTTTGGTGAGCAAATAGCGGTGCAGCAGTTCTTCCGCTGATAGACCTTCTGGTGAACTGCCGAGTCGCATCCGTGCCGGGCGGTCAACGGCGCGCTGGATCGTCGCTAAATGATAAATAGTTGCCCGTTCCAAGGCCTGGTGAATCAGCCGGTCTTGCAGCAGCAGATCGCTTTCAGGATCGGCGGTGATCAACACGCGCACCACCGCGTCCCGTAGATCGTGCCGCGCGATTTCGTCCAGCACGTGTTGGGTGGGGTTGCCTTTGCCCTTCACATCAATGCGCAGCGTGACGAAGGGACGGCAGTCCAATTCGATAAATTCCCACTGCGTTCGTCCGCGTGACACATCGGCGCACACAAAGCCCTTCGGATCGTTTTCTTCGCCAAAATCGATCCGTTCCAGGCTCCCGCTGTACACCACTGGCGGCTGGCGTTTCCCGGTCAGACATTGGTGCTTGTGGATATGCCCCAGCGCCACATAATCCCACGCAGGATCGGCTATCGTGCTGAGCATCACCGTGATGTCACGTCCCAGCATAATGCTGCGTTCGCTGCCCAGCATGGCCTCCGATACGCTGAAATGGCCGGTCAAAATGCGCGGCATATCATACTGGCTGGCATCCTGCGCCAGTTGTTGCAGCTTACGGTCCAGTTCCAGTTCCATCAGGGCGTCGATCTCGGCAATCGTGGCGCGGTGCGGCAGGTTGATGTCTTGCAGCAGGTGATTGCGTACCGGGTAGGGTGCGGTTGCCACAACCACCGGGCCGCGTTTGGTGTCGATCACTTGCAGCCCATAATCACGCCCCAGATAGGTATTCGGGACGCGCAGCGTCTCATAAATTTCGATACTGGACGCGCGTTTTTCGATAGTTGGCAGATCATGGTTGCCCACCAGCAGCATCACCGGGCACAGTTCCGCCAGGTCCTGGATGCGGAAGGCAAATTCGCGCTGAAAGGTGGGCGACGGGTTGCGCGACTTAAACGCGTCGCCTGCGAAGATTGCCAGGTCCACATCCCGTTCTCTGGCAATTTCGATCATACTATCCAGGCGGCGCACAAAATCCACGACACGCGTGCTCAACCCGGTGTTTGGATCGGTTCCCCCGTAGTTTTCCATACCGATATGGATGTCGGAAAAATGTAAAACGCGGATCGCTTCGTTCATAACCTCAGTACCGTTCTTATGGACATTGTACTATGCCCTGCGCCCACAGACATCCTCCGCAGGACGGGAAATTACTTCCATAGCAGTCTTGGTCATTCGTGCCGGAGATCGGACAGCCGTCACACATCGTACACGGCGCGAAGTCGAAATCCTGCACCCGCTGCCGGAATCCGGTATATTCCGCCGCTTCCCAGATGTCGCTCAAACTGTGTGAGGCCAGACTCCCCACACTATAACGCCGTTCGTCGCGCTCCAACCCGTTTAAATAGCCCGCATGGCTGTGCAGCAGCGGCAGGCACGGGCTGACACTGCCATCCCAACCCACCGCCGTCGCGCCGCGCTCAATGAAAGGGCAGCGGTTGCCGGGATTTCCTGCCTGGTGTCCTGCGCTTTCAATCACCCATTTGTCGCGGGTACTCATATCAAACGGCAGATGCTCCAGCACATTAGCATCTATCCTCGGCAGAATCAAGCGCGGCTGGCCGGGCTGCGGATAATAGTCATCGTTGCTCAGCGAACGGTTATAGAGGGTTTCGGCGCGCATGTCGTCGGTATGCGGCAGCACATTACTCACCATCAATCGCGCCGCGCCCACCGTTTCGGCTATCGCCAGCACCGCCGGCAGATCGTGAATATTGCGCTGCATCGCGACAAAAACGATCCCGATTTCCGGCGTCGGATAGCGTATGGGTTGGCGCATATCGCGGAAGGCGGTCAGGTTGCCGATTACATCCGGCAGTGCTGCGCCCAGCCGCACATCCGTATAACTGTCCGGGGTTGCGCCATCCAGCGACACCCATAATCGATCCAATCCCGCGTGGATCAGCCCGCGCGCCCGGTCTTGATCGAGCAGGGTGCCGTTGGTGATCAACTCAACGGTTACGCCCAACGCTTTGACCTGCTGCACCATCTCCAGAATGCGCGGGTGTGACAGCGGTTCGCCAAACCCGCCGAAAAACACCGTCAGCGGCGGCGGCAGTGCGCGTAAATCGTTCACCAGACGGTTGAAGATCGTCTCATCCATCAGCCCCAGCGGCTCATCCCACACATTCCGAATGCACGTGCGGCAGTTCAGGTTACAGCAGTTCGTCGGCTCAATATACACTTTTGCCACACGCCGGACTGTTCGCCGCAGCCGCACGCCTTGCGCGTCTTCCTCGAATTGGACCGGTGTGCCCGGCACAAAGCCGAGCCGCGCCGCCCCGTCCGGCGGCAGGATCAGACGTCCATCCTCATCGACCAAGGCCTGTGAAGGTGCTGCGGTTGTGTTTGAATGTAGGAGGCCGATGGTCGAAGGCATTACATCTCCGCTTTTTGTATCGCTTCCAGGAAGTCGTCGTGCAGGAACCGGTTGGTCATCAACACCCCGCGATTATTCTCGAAGCGTGTCCCGGCGGTGAAGTCGAGCGGCTGGCCGTATACATCCGTCACGCGTCCGCCTGCCTCATTGATGATGACACATCCCGCCGCATGATCCCACAACTTCTCACGGTAGCTGGTATCCGGCACGATCCGCAGCACCACATCGCCCATGCCAGCCGCCAGCATCGCGTGTTTATCCTGGCTGTCCAGGCGGCGGATCGGCGCATCGGGGGCGCGTTTCAACATCTGATCCACGCGCTCCATAAAGCTGTTGTCGGTGTGGCCCGATGAAACGCTGGTCAGCAGGGTGGCCTGCCGGGGATCCGTCACACGTGAGACTTGAATCGGCTGTGGATCGCCGCCGTACAACATTTCCATGTAAGCGCCATTGCCCAGGCGCGCATACGTCAGCGCCCCAGCATCGGGATGTTCGTCGTCCACGTCATGAAAACCAGGACTCGCCAGCACGCCCAGCACGGGCGCGCCGTTGATCAACAGCCCGATGGCAACACAGTAATGATTGCCGCTCAGAAAGCCTTTCGTGCCGTCAATCGGATCGATGACCCACATCCGCTCGGCTATTTTCTGCTTGCCATAATCCAGCCACGCGCAGATCTGCTCCTCAAACACATATCCGCCGAGCGCATCCGTGACAAAACGCTGCACCAAAGCGCGCTGCTGGTCGCTCAACAACAGCATAAATTCTTCCGAGCGTTCTTCCGACAGCACCGCATCATCCGGGAAATTTTCCGCCAGCGCATTGCCGATCACCGCTTGAGAGGCGTAATCGGCAATTGTAACCGGTTCGCGCCCGCCTTTTTGCGCCGGGTTCACCAGTTCGCTTTGGATATTCTGGCATATCGACGCCGCCATGCGTGCAATCGTCTTGACCGTTTCGAGTTCGTGTGTTAAATCCACGTGGGTTACTCCCCATCCATATGACAAATCCTGCTGTTATTGTAACGCACCGAACACCTGAGCGGAAACTTCTGTTTTAGACAAGTGTATTCCTTTTTGACCTTCAGCCTCGGACGAATTATTATCGGCTTTGTGCTACGATTGAATTATCGGGCATTGCGAAGGATCAGGTCTATGCATAGATGGTCTAAACCGCGCTGGAGAATTTTGCTCCTGGTGTTGGTCGGGTTGCTGGTCGTGGCGGGGCACGTCGAAGCATCCGATGGCATGCGGGGAGATCGCTGCGAAATCGCGGCGACAGATTATATCGCGGAAGATTTTTACTTTGTCTGCCGGATTCTCACCGTGCGGGGGACAGTCGATGGCGATCTCATTGGGATAGCCAACGAAGTTAATATCGAGCGCACGGCGGTGATTACGGGTGATCTGTGGATCGGCGGCGGCAAAGTGTTTATTTCCGGCACGGTCGGGGATGACATCCACTTTGTAGGCGTCAATATCCGTGTGCAGGAACGCGCCCATTTCACCAATCCGCGCACCGATATGATGTCTATTGCGCTCAACACCGAAATTACGCGGGGTGCGGCCCTTCCCGGCGATCTGCTGGTGTATGGTTATCAGGCTCAGATTTACGGGAAAATCGGCGGAAGTGTCGATTTTCAGGGCGAGACACTGACCATTGATGGCGAAGTGGAAGGCCGTGTCGATGCGTCGGTGGGAGATATTGAACGCAGTAATAATCTGCCTGGCCTGCCGATTTACGATGTGAACTTCAAAAATCCGGGGCTGCGCGTCGGTGAGGATGCGGTGATCCACAGCGATCTGGCTTACCAGTCCGCCTCGTTCGTCGTGATTCCACAGGGTGTGGTCAAGGGCACGCTGCGTTATACCCAGGTGCAGTCACGTCCCGATATTACGAACGCCGAAGAACCCGGCAAGGTGCTGACTCAGTACATCACCGGATCGATCCGCGACATTTTGACGCTGCTCATTATCGGGGTGCTTGCGCTGACGACTGTCCCGAATTTTGTGCGCCAACCCGCGCAGCACGTTCGCCGCCGGACCATTACCACCGTCGGTTGGGGTCTGGTGACGTTTATCCTGTCGTTCCCGCTGGCGATTCTCTTTATTCTGATCAGCGCGGTGATTGTGTTGATTTTTTTCCTGTTCACGCTGAACACCCTCTCGATTGTCACCGGCATTGCCCTGCTGCTGCTGAATGCCGGGCTGATCGGCGGCTTTGGCTTTTTGCTGTTTTTCATGGGCCGCATCATCGTGAGTTATACACTGGGCCAATTGTTCTATCGTTATGTCCTGCATGTGACCGAACCGGGCGATCTGCGGCGCTGGTTGAGTACGCTGGTAGCCGGTGCGGCTATTTTTGTCCTGCTGGCGAATCTGCCGCTTCCGGCGCTGGGCGTCACGCTCGAACTGGTCACGGCGCTGGCGGGTATCGGCGCGATTATGATGTATCTGCGCCAGTTGGTAGACACGTCGAATCTGCTTGCCCAGCGTCCCGCTATCCCGGTTCGGATTCCCACCATTCAACGCAAAGCCGCACCCGCGACGCCGCAGTATGATCTCGCCAATACGCCGGGCATGGAGAACCTGCCCGACGGGTTCACCGGGTTCGATGAGGACTGGTAGGCTAGTTGACGCGCGCGCGCGCGCCATGTTATTCTGTGTGTGATGTTTTTACGCCACGTGATGTTCGTGGCGTTTTTTTAGGAGAGACAAACGAGGGAAACATTGGTCGAACAGCTTAAAGGTCTGGTCATCCGTACACAAAGCGGCTTTTTCACCGTAGACACTCCTCAAGGCCCCATCGTCTGTCAACTGCGGGGCAAGCTCAAAGAAGAATACAAAGAAACAGATCTGGTCGCGCTCGGCGACACGGTTACGCTTGAGGCTCTTCCTGATGATACAGGCACGATTACGGCTGTGGACGCACGGCACCGGGTGCTGTCGCGTGTCGCGCCCTCGTCAGCAGTCGGCACCTCAGCGGAACGCGAACAGGTCATTATTGCCAACCCGGATCAGGCAGTTTTCGTATTCGCAGCATCTCATCCCGATCCGCACACGCGGATGCTGGATCGTTTTCTGGTGGCAGCAGAAAAAGCCGGAATCCCCGAAATTCGCATCTGTGTGAATAAGTTTGATCTGGTTCAGGATGCGCCGGAAAAAACGCAGAAAACATTCAGCCTCTACGAAAAAATCGGCTATCCGGTTTTGTATGTCAGCGCGAAAATGGCGCTCGGCCTGGAAGAACTGCGCGGAGTCCTGACCGGGAAAATTTCGGTATTCACGGGGCCATCGGGCGTGGGCAAAACGAGTCTGCTGAATGCGATTGAACCCGATCTCGGACGGCGGGTGAGTCAGGTGAGCCAGGCGACGACCAAAGGCTGCCATACGACGCGCTACAGCGAAATGATTCCGCTGGCCGCCGGGGGGTATCTGGCGGATACACCGGGGATTCGCGCTATTTCGCCCTGGGATGTCGAGCCGGACGAACTCGATGGATACTTTATCGAGATCGCGCCGCATGTCGCGCAGTGTAAATTCCAGGACTGCACGCATACCCACGAACCGGGCTGCGGTGTGCTGGAGGCGCTGAAACGCGACGAAATCACGCGGGAGCGCTACGAAAGCTATCTGCGCCTGCGCGAAATGCTGGAAGAAGAATACGTCTACTGATCGCGGCGGCGGGACGTTAGTTCAACAATCTGAATGATCCCCCCCCCCCGCTTTTGGCGTTTTGAACCTGAGAAGTTTGACAAAGTGGGGGTTTTGTAAAATTGGGTTGATTTTCTGACCCCCCCTTTGAGTTAGTTGGTAAAGGGCGATGTTGGACGATACAAATAGGATAGCACAGGTGTTCGGTTTTGTCATCACCATCCGATGACTAACTTCGATGGTTAACTTGGATGGTAGTCAGCCATGCGCCCGGTTGCCGTCCATCCTGCGCTGTGGGATTTCTGGTACACTATCCGCAGCGAGGATCAACTATGATGAAAAAAGTTTTTCGATGCTGGATATGGATGATCGTGCTGCTGGTGCCTGGATTATCCGCCGGGGCACAGGGCGGCAATTTGCTGCAAAACGCGGGCTTTGACGACGCGATGACCGGGCGCGCCACAATCAACGGGGCTGTCCCGGTGGGCTGGAATGTGTGGGGCACCTTCGGGGAGAGCGATCAGGAAACGCTGGCGGTGTTATACCGTTCTGCGCCGCGATCCTGGCGGCTGCGTACCGAACACGGCCAACCGATGGGCGGCGGCTACCAGACCGTCAGCGCGCAGACCGGCTCGACGTATCGTTTTTCGATCTACGCGCTGATCTGGACGTGCGACGACGAGCAGTGGCAGTGCCGCGACGATACCCATACCTTCGCGGATACCTCATCAGGCGGGCGCGTGCGGATTGGGATCGATCCTACCGGCGGCACCGATCCCTACAGCACCAGCATCCAGTGGAGTTCCTTTAGCAGTTCGTTCACCTGGGGCGCGCTGGCGCTGCTGTCGGTGGATGCCAAAGCTACCGCCAACCAGATCACCGTCTTCACCTACTACACCGCCGACAAAACCATGCGCTGGCACGATGTCTTTTGGGACGACGCCTCGCTGACGGTCATTTCATCCGGCGGATCGAACAATCCGACAGCGGCGGCCCCGGCAGCAACGGCGGCTCCTGTGATCGCCAATGCTCAAACGAAACCCGATGGTTCCCAGGTGCATATCGTCCAGCCTGGACAAACGTTGTGGGGCATTGCGCAGGTTTACGGCGTGACGCTCGACCAACTGCGCCTGTGGAATAACATCATTGGATCGACTATCTACGAGGGGCAGGCGATCATCGTCAAACCGGCGGCATCTGCGCCTACCGCAGCCAGCGCACCCTCGACGGCGATTCCATCGCCCACACCCGTGACCACCGCTGTCGCGCAGGTAATCACAACGCCCGCTGCAACGAGCAGCAGCCAACCGGAGCCTGTCGCAGCGGAAAATACCGATGAAGGCGATGATTCGACGCGCACCGTTGTAACCGTCGTGGCGCTTGTGGTGATCCTGGGGGCAGTTGGTGCGACAGGTGGGCTGGTCGGTTTTCTAGGGTATACTTTTTTCCGTCGGAGAGGAGTGTGACCTATGCTGAATGCGGAACAGATGGCAGCCATCAAAACCTTTATTTTTAAGAATGGCCGCCTGCTTGAACGGCAGTTATACGAACACTTTTTCGCGGGTGGGATGCGCGAAGCCTGCCTTAAGTCGCTGCTGGCCTATCAAAACTTTGACAGCGGCTTTGGCAACGGCATCGAACCCGATCTGTTGGTGCCCAACAGCACCCCTATCGGCGGGGAAACCGCACTGTTTATCTTTGATCTGATGGGCAACCCCTTCCACCAGATTCCGCGCGGCCTCAGTCTGTGGGCTTCGGAGCGCCAACTGCCCGATGGAACACTGCCGCACCCGCCGGAGAACCTGGTGAATTATCCCTTCCAGCCCTGGTGGGCCGGGCCGGATCGGGATCGCGTGCTGGTGATCGCGGCGCTGCTGACCAAAATGGGCATCGACAGCCCGGAATTTTATGATAAAACCTATGCCTACTACCAGACTTGCGAGATTCCTGGTCCCGATAATTTTTACAGCTATCCGTTTTTTGCTTATCTGAAATACTGCGCCCGCACGGATGAAGATCGCGCCCAGTTTGATCAGATGGTGGCGCAGCTTCCGGTGGTGCTCGAAACGCATCGCAGCCATTTTCCGCTGTTCAGCCGCTACTGGTATTATGCCGCCGAGCACGTCGAAAAAGCGGTGCTGGATCGGGAAGCGCAGTATTGGGTGGAGTCGCTGCAAGCGGATGGCGGTTTACCGACGCCGTATCCCGATCTGCCCTGGTGGCGTCCGATCTGGACGCTGGACGGGCTGATATTGTTCAAGCGGTGGGGGTATATCGCCTAAAGCGTGCCGCCGATTGACGATCTGCTGAATGAGATATTCGACGGCCAAAACCCCGCACTCTACGCAGAATTTGAAGCGTGGGTGCGGGGTTCGCGCCGGTTCAAAGCGTTTGCCACCAGCTACCGCACCAAGATTCGCGCCAAGCTGAAAAATGCGAGCGGTGATGACGGACTGAAAAATTTACGCGCCGAACTCGAAACCGCTGAACTGCTGCTGCGCGACGAACGGTTCACCCTCGAATACGAAACCTATGCGGCACAAAAAACGCGCGGTCCTGATTTCACCGTCACGTTCAAAACACATACACGCTTTAATGTCGAAGTGCGGCGGCTTCGCAGCTTCGAACAGGATGAGAATACCGAAGCGCAGATCGGTAAGTTGGTGGCGGTGTTGTGCGATAAAGTTGGGCAGATGCCGCCCAGTATCATCAATGTGCTGTGGCTGGTATCGGAAGGCAAAATTTCAGACGCCGATTTAACCCGCGCGGCGGCAGCTTTGCGCCAACATGCCGAGAGCAAGGACGACGCCTTTTTTACGCGGCGCGGCTTTCAGAGCGCGGTGGATTTCCTCAAGCAGTACCGCCAGTTGAGCGGAATTGTGGTATGGCAGGCGGGCGAGTCCGTTCTTTGGTCGAATGCACTGGCGCGCCACAAAATCCCGCCAGACATTATCACGGCGATCCAACGCCTGTAGCAGGACTTTTTAGGCGACCTGAGCGTGATACCTTAGATCGACCATCTCTCGCTCAAGGATTGGTGGATGGAAGGACACATGAAAAACCTAATTTACACGAAGCATCTTGCCGCTTTGGGGTTGATGTTTAAGCTGGTGGTGATAGGTGCGCTGCTGGTATCGCTGTTTTCGCATGACGTACTGGTGCCAACCAGCGCCCAAGAAACAACGAGGCATGTTTCTAGGCTTGCATGGAAGCCTGACGGCAGTGTTTTGGCTGTTGGATACAGTGATGGGATGCTGGAAATCCGCGATGGGCAGAGTGGGACACTTGAGCAAACGCTGGTTGGGCATACCAGCTGCATCACTGCGCTGGCCTGGCACCCAACCGCCAACCAGTTACTCAGCAGCGGTGCCGAAGATGAACTCCTTTTGTGGAATTTAGATATGGGTTCTTCTTATGACCTTCAAGCTTCGTATGGACCTTTTGGGGACACAATCAGAGGCGTAAGTTGGAATGTGGACGGCAATCAAATATACGCTTCTGAAAACACGCTGCTGGTCTGGGATGCCCAAAGCTCTCCCCCTCATTTCCAGTCTGAACAATGGAACGAGTATAGTATTTATTCGTTCGTCTGGAATGCAAGTCGGAGTCGGGTAGCGACTGTTTCTCTAGGATTTGTTATCGTGAGAAACGCAGCAACTTTCTTCGAATGGGAACCTCAAGACATGATTGATAAAGGTGGAATAGGTTCCGCCGCGTGGAGTCCAAATGGAAACCAGTTAGTCACGGGCGATTGGGTAAGCAGCATCAAAATCTGGGATGTGTCGTCCAGCGAATTTCAGCTAGAGCGCGAATTGCAGCCCGCTCTCTATGACAGATCGGAATATCCACAGACCGATATAAAAGCGCTTCAGTTCGATGCCACAGGCACCGAAGTCTATAGTGTTGCCGGGGATGGAGCCTTTATCCGGTGGAACGCTGATAGCGGCGAAGTTTTAGCCACCGCCCACTTGACCGCACCGATCTATAAAGCTGCTTTCAGCCCGGATGGTACCCGTCTAGCCTACGGCGGCGAAAGCGGTGGTCTGGAAATTGTGCCCGTTCATCAACTGCTTGAGGCAGACGCTGGTGCTAACCAAACAGGACTTACTACCGCCAGTTGAGCGGGATTGTGTGGCGGCGATCCAGCGCACTTAACTACCCGCCCGTGGTCGTGCTGATTTAACCTGAATCCCTCCCAATTTAGCTTAAATCCCGCCCCATTTAGGTTAAATCTATCCCACATTTATCCCAAAGTAGGTTACTTTTATCCCCATTAAGGTTA
>CAYYNB010000118.1:16911-19080 GCA_964472565.1 uncultured Anaerolineaceae bacterium | reverse complement strand
GCAAGGGGGGATGGGGTAAAGAAAATATTGGCGCAGCCTGAGACTGAATGACGTGAGAAAGGTTAAATTCGCGTCGTGAAAACCGGTTTCGCGTCGCCAAATCTCCCCTCAAACGGGGTCAAAGGGGGGGCGGGGGATACCAAACCCGCTCCCCGGAATTGGACTACTGGACGAGTTCGAGCGTCAGAATATACTCGCCGCGCCCGCCGAAGCGCCCCGCCTGGATGGTGTAAACGCCCGGTGAAGAAAATGCATAATCAAGCAGCGCGTCCCGGCTGGACATGCCATCGGGCCGAATATCGCCCACGTCATCGTTTGCGCTCAACTCGATCCCTTCGGCGTTTCTCAGGCTGATTTTCGGGTCAAGTTCGCCGCGTCCGCTGGCGTCGATCATGGTGATCACAATATGATCGCCCGCTTTCGCCTCGAACGTCCAGTTATGATAGGGATAGCGGTTGTTGAGTGTGCCGCGTTTCGTCTCGCCATACGTCAATGATCCGCCGCCCACCGATGCATCAACGGCGGCTGGTTCCGCGGCAACCGGTTGTTCTGCGGCTTCATTGCCCAGCGGCAGAATCCCATCGCCGGTGAACACAAAGGCTTGCACCTGCGTGTAACCGTTATCGGGATTCGTTTCGGCAAAATAGATCGTGCCGTCGCGTCCCACGACCATCCCGCCCGGACGGCTGTATTCGCCCGGTTTAAATTCGCCGCCGCGCGCCGTATCGTAGGGCAGCCCGAACACATCGAGCAGTTTGCCCGCCACGCTCAGTTCGAGGAAGCCGAAGCCACCTTCACCCGGCGCTGGCACCGCGATCACGATGTTATCGTTCGGTTCAATGGTGATGTCGAGCGGAGTCACCACGCCGAGCACTTCCTGCGCCAAATCTGTGACCAGCGCCTGGCCGTTGCTGTCCACGACGTTGAGATTGCCCGTTTCCCCGACGAGATACAGCGCGCCCGTCACGACATTATTATCCAGGCGAATGCCCTTCAGGTCGGGATTAATCTGGTCGAGATCGACGGTCAGCAGCAGATTGCCCACCGCATCGAACTTATACAACCGGTTGCGAATACCGGACGAATGCCCTTCGGAAACGGTCCAGATGTCGCCCGCTTTCGTGACGGCGAGCGTGAGCGGCATGCCCGGCGCAAATTCGCCATCCCCATCGCCGCGCGCGCCCCAACTCCGGTTGTAATTTCCGGCGCGGTCCACCACCATAATCGCGTCGTCCGTATCCGCGATATTTGCCAGATACAGCTTGGTGTCCGGGCCAATCGCCACATCGACGAAATTACCGCTCACCCAGGGACCAATATAGCTGATTCGTGTGCCGGGCTTCATATCAAGCGCCAGCACGCCGCCCGGCCCCACGGCGAGATACATCACATCGAACTCATCATACGTCAGTCCGCCCGCCACCACGATGCGCCCGCTGTCCGGCTGGGGTTCCTGGTACTGCCAGAACACGCCGCCGTCATTCGAGATCACGGTAGCGATCAGGTCTTCGTCGCGCTGCGGCAGCGAAAACTGCATCGACTGGGCCAATGCATCAAAAGTCGCTCGCCCACCGCTTTCCCAGGCGGCGGTAGGCGCGATCCCGCGCACCACGGCGACGCGCCCGCCTTCAATCGCCAGCATGCCAACTTTGGTCGTCAGCCCTTCGTCGGGCATCGTCACTTCGATCTCATAGCCGCTGGCGTTGCCCCACATCACCTGCGCCGGTGCCGGTGCCGCAACATCGCTCGATACCAGCCGCGCGATCAAATTCGGGAGTTCGGTGGCGTCGGCAATGCCCAACTGGTTGAAGGTGCCGACGCTGAAACGCACAGTCAAGCCGCTGGGTGAGCCGCCTTCCTGTACGGTCTGCAAATCAAAGGGCGCTGCCGCCAGCAGTCGATTATTTTCCAGTTCCACGACTTCCCATCCCGCCGGGAGGTCGAAAGCGATGCCGAGTAGTGCATTTTCGTAGCGGGTGCTGTCCTGCGCCTGGACGTGATAGGGCAGAGCGCTGACGAGCAGCACGACAAGGCCGAGTAACAGCCGTTTGGTCATGAACACTTCCTCCAAAATGACGTGGTGTAATCCGAATGACTTTTCGCACATTTTACCGTGTGATCTTCGATCCGTCGCGCGGACGGAGGTCAGGCGGTGATCAATCGTGGAAT
>CAYYNB010000118.1:0-16811 GCA_964472565.1 uncultured Anaerolineaceae bacterium | reverse complement strand
CAGTGGGCCAAAAGTAGCCTTCCAGTTCGAGGCCATGTGTGGAAAAATTTGAGAAGCATCCATAGTGATCAATAGTTGAGTAAAAATAGATGGGCATCGCTGGCACCTCCTTGCAGATCGTAACTCAAATGGATAAATTGGGTATCCCTATCGTTTGCTCTGCGCACTGCCTGCCCGGTCATTTTGGAGTATCCAAACCGATTTATATCCCAATCTGGTACCGGAGTACGCTATCATAGGGTAAATACGTTCTTTATGCTATGAACATGAGTTCTCCCAAAGAACGTAATGATGTCATGGGGGCCAATATTAAGGATAGGGTGGGATGTATACTAAAAATGAATTGATGTTTCCCCACCATGCCATTCCTCAACTGCGCAACGCACGGGGTGAGCAGTGGCGGAAACTGGTGGATCGGGTGTCGGCGCTGCCCGAAACCCATGAAGAAGTTTTAGCTTTTATGTTGATGATGGTCCGGGTGAACGGTTGTTTGCCCTGCGAAACCGATAGTTATCGGGCGATGCGCGGTTGTGCCGCCTGCACCCTGCAAACCCTGCGCCGTTATAAAGACAGCGACGAGGGACTTGTGCAATTGTTCGAACTGGCCTTAGCCGATGTTCAGAATTATCTGGTGCGTTCACGGGCCATTCCGGTTGATCTGATGCTCGAAATCGTCAGCCGTTAGCGGCGATGCCAGAAGGGGGTAAGTTATGAAGCGCGAACCCGATTGGGAGGCGCTCTCCGACCTGCAATTTTTGCTCTACAATCGCATTGCCGATTCACTCAATGCTGCCTTGTCGGCGATTGCGCTGAGCGATATGCCCGAAGCGCAGGACAAACCACCGGGCTATTGGAAGAATCGGGCGACGGCAAAAATTGCGAACGTGCTCAACCTTTTTATGGCGTGGTCCTATTTGATCCGCTATAAGATGGGGGAATCGATTCCGGAACGTTCGATACGTCCCTTTCACGTCAATGCGCTGCTGGTCTGGTTAGCCGAACAACTCCAAATCAGCCCGACGCCGCAAATTCTGACCAATCCCTTGCTGCATGCCAACCAGGAGACGCTGCAAGAAGCCTTGCTGCTGTTGTATTCGGCGGCGTTTTCACAGGGCACCAATGTGCGGCTGGAAATGGAAACCACCGATCTGGGGTTGTGGTTTCGGGTTAAGTTTACTCGTACAAACCCGCTGCCCCAGACGCTGGATGATTTGCTCAAGTCGTTTGGCGATCACTGGCGGGCGCAGGACACCGTTTTTGAACTGACGACGGCGCGCGATTTTGTCCGGCTGAACGGGAGCGAACTGATTCTGAGCACCGTTGATAATATAGGCGAACTGGCCTTTTTTGTGGTTCGGGTCGCTAAATCGAAAACCAAACCGGTGGACGCTGGGGCTAAATCCATCAAAGTGCAGGCGAAGGAAACGAGCGCTACCCCTGTGATTGCAGAAAGCAGCATTACACCAGAGCGCGTGATCGAGACACCCTCGCTGGCGATTTTGCGCCCGCTGCCGCCGCGCCGCCCCTCACGGCCTCCGGTGTTGCCCAATGCCGACGGGCAGATTGCGCCAGTTGAACCGGCTGAAACTAAACGGCCTTCGATTCAGGTGAATGGGGTATCGACCGCGATGACGCCAGTGCTGCCGCCGGAACCTGATACGCTGCCCTCGCCGGATTCGGCTGGCGACTCCGACGCGCAGCCGCCCCACATTATCGGCTTGAAGATTCCGCCCCCTGTGCCGCCGGCCTCGCTTCGTACTCCACCCGCATCGACATCGAATGTGGCTTTGACGCGCGACACCCAAACGACGCGTGTGATTCCAGCGGAAAGTGTAGAAAAATTTACGTCGGAAGCTTCAGCAGGTGAGAGTGAGGAAAAAACATGATTCGCTATCAGGAATTACACTGGAACAGTGCGGCTTTTTTGCGTAAACATGTGCTGCTGCGGTTGATCGATGAACTGCGCACGGCGCGCAGCCTGCTGGTTGGAACTTCGACGGCGGATAAAGGGACCCCAATTCCCATTGAGCATATTCTGGACCGGGTCGCTAATCTCGTCATCGCGTGGGAAACCCTGATCCGAGTCGAGAATGGCGAAACGTTGAATGAGCAGGCGTTTCAGCTTCACAGCGGGAACTTTTTCCCGGTCTGGCTGACCACCTATCTTCAGACGCAAGCTGAGATGCGTTTGTCGCTTCAGGGTAAAGTGTCGATCCATGATGAGACATTTTATGAGGGCCTGCTCATGATTTGCGAGGTGAGCAAGCTGGTTGGCTCGCTCAAATATTTGAGCCTGTCGGATGCGCGCGGCATGCAGCAGGGTTTATGGGTGCGGGCTGTCTTTATTCCATCTGAGAAGCCTTATCCTAGCTTGAACGCGCTGATCAGTTCGCTGGCGGCGGGTTCTGAATTTGATCAGGATTTATCGCTGACGCTTCAGGTTCTGGCCCGGTTCCTCAAGATCAATAATGCGCGGTTCACGCTGCAAAACAACACCCAAACGGGTGAGCAGGCATTAGCGGCCTGGTTCCCGGCGGCGTCACAGCCGGCTGAGCAGACGATAAACGGCGAGGCTCAACAGATTGCGGGTATTGCGGCATCGGAGTCACCGGATCAGAGTCCGCAGCGAGAAGCCAGTTCACAGAATTTGGGCGAGGAACATCGCGCCGGATTGGTATTGGCTCCGACGCCGCATGAGATTAAAGCGCCTGCCACCGAAGCCGTTGATCAGGTCGCGGTCCATACGATTGCCGGGCAGGTGCTTGCTCCACCATCGAATGTGCAGCCGCCCAGCCTGCCGGATGGCCCGCTGCCGGGTGAACTCCAGCCGCATGAAACTCCGGCGGCTGAGGACGTGAGTCTGCCCGAAACATTGATCGTACCGCCGCCCGATTTCCGGCGACGGCTGCTGTCGCTGCGTCCCTCACAGGACGTGCTGAGCGCGCCAACCCCAAAGGCCCTCGACGTGCCGCCGGACAAACCCGGCTCCGATACAAAACCGCTATAAACCATTGGGGCACTTACAGGTGCCCCATTCTTTGGATAACTACCAATAGTTTATTCGATCATCGTGGGTTCGCTGCCGTACGGGTAGGGCTGCTGGTAGGAGCCTGCAAACGGCGGTTGGGCACGGGCGCTTAATTCCGGGTGGAGTTTTTCATTGTGCCAGGTTAAAGCCAGCGGAATTGCGCTTCCGAGGAGCAGCAGCAGGGCCGCGACCTTGAAGGGCGCTGTATTATAGACCTTGTTCAAATAGGTTTCGCCCATATCGAGCATTTCGTCTTTGGCGACACGCCATGTAACCCGCGTGGTCACAAGGTCTTCGGCATCGGTATCTTCGGTCAGCGTTTCGTCGTTCAACATGTCCAGCATCTGGTCGTCAATCGTGCCGCGCCAATTGGACGTGCTCAGGGTCGGCCAGAGGAACGCGTAGGCGGTCAGAATCACGGCGACGCCGGTGATAACAGCCAATGACATAAAAGCGCGCAGCATGTTGAAGGCGTAGAGGGCTGCCACAATCACGATGATCAGCCCACCTAACACATACATAACCAGCAGGCGATCAATAAAGCGCACTTTGCCAAAGCCGCCGAGGTCATCCGGCTGAATTTCGCTGTCCGAGTCGTAGTCTTCCTCATAATAATCATCTTCGTTCTGGCGCTCGACTTCATCGCGCAGATCGTTGATCATGCTGTTGAGATTGAGGGTGAAGTTACCTTCCCAGTCGCGCTGAAGTTCTTCGGTTTCAACGCCCTTTTTGCCGCGCCAGATTTGCCAGGCGGTGACTTTTACTTCGTTTTCGGCTTCGCTGACGCCCTCATCGGACTCGTTCAAATCGTCGAGGGCCTGCTGCGCGTAATCACGCTCTTCGTAGGTGGCGGCATTGTCAGCTTCATCTTCGAGCGCTTCACGGGTACGATCCAGATAGCTCATATAACTGCTGGTGTCGAGCAGCGGAATGGCAAAAAAGAGCACAATCAGGATGATGGACAAGACCGCCAATGCAACCGCCAGGACGATTTTAAACTGGCTCTGAAAAACCAGGGGGATCGAACGCTGGCCGGGCTGGGCGTAATAAGCGGGCTGCGGCGCTGCACCGGCTGGCTTCTGCCGGCGGGCCTGGCGTGGTTGGGCGGCGGGCTGCTGCTGCGGCTGCTGCTGCTGAATGGGCATGCCATAAGCGGCCTGCTGCTGGGCCAGCATGGAGTCGAGATATTGCAGCCATTGGAGGGCTACCGGATCATCGGGCATGGAGAGGAGGATACGCCGCGCTTCGTCGTACTGCTGATTTTGCAGCAGGGCGCGCGCCTGTTCGATTTTTTCGTAAGGTGAAGACATAACTTTCTCCCATTAGCGCTTGGAATTGGCGATGGTACTCACAAAAAAAGCAGTTAGTCCCATAAACAGGGCTGTGATGCCGACTAAAACACTCCAGACCGTTATCAGATGATCTAGGTTTGTGCCATACGTCACCCCCATTGACTGCACCCCGACAGAGATTTGTTCACACTCGTGCAGCGTGCAGAGCTGCGTTTTGCTCCCTAGAGCTTCCATATTAATTGTGCTTCCCAGGCCATCGACTGTCCAGCGCAGAATTGTAAAATGGCTGATCAGCTTCGTGGCGCGGTCCAGATTCAACGTGGCACCGGAAAAAAGGATTTGAAAAAACAGGACGAGGATCGCCATATAGGTGGTGGTGTTGAGCGAATTGGCGATGGCGGAGATAAACAGGCCAACGGCCAGACTGGCAAGGGTGCTGAGCACCAGCGTGATAAATAATTCCAGCGGGCCGGACAGCAGCATACCATCACGCGGGAGATGTATTTTGAGCGACAGCACCGCTAAAAAGAGGGCGCACTGCACGAACGCGAATCCGCCCAACACGACCAGCTTGGACAGCAGGTAAGACGGGATTTTCAGGTTAACGAGATATTCATGGATGAAGATCGGGCGCTCTTTGATCAATTCGTAGGAGCCGCCGAACAGACCGAGGATCACACTGGCTAAACCGATCATCACCAGCGCGGATTCGGCAGAACGCCACGCGGCAAAGGTGCGGTATTCGGGGATGTGATCCGGGCCGACCAGTTGATCGGTATCGAGCAGGATGAGCAGCGCCAGCGCGATCAGCGGCATGACGATGACCAGCAAAAAGGTCGCGGTACGATCACGAAAGATCAGTTCGAGCAGCCGCCGTGACAGCGCTTTGAACTGCCACCAGAGTTCCTCTGTGGTCGTGAACGCCTGGGGCACGGTGTCGTGATTGGCGTAACGGGTCTGCTGGCGATCCGCGATGAGTTCCTTGTAGTGACGCGCCCAGGGCATGTGAAACTGCTGATGCCAGTATTCACCCTGTCCATCGATGGTGTCGTAGATGTCCGCGAAATCGTCCACGCCGAAAAATTCCAGGGCGTCGGCGGGCGGGCCGAAGAAGGTCAGCCAGCCGTCGGATACGAACGCGACATAATCACACAAGGTGATGTTTGAAGTCGCATGTGTGACCAGAATCACGGTGCGGCCCGCATCGGCCATGTGACGCAGGGTTTGCATCATCTTTTTTTCGAGCAGCGGATCGAGGCCGCTGGTGGGTTCGTCCAGGAAAAACAGCAGCGGCGCGGTCAGGAGTTCGGCGGCAATGTTGACACGCTTTTGTTCACCGCCGGACAGGGTATGAATGGGCTGGTCACGCATACGATCCGGGAGTTCGACTTCTTCCAGGGCGTGATGGATGCGCGCTTCGATCTCCTGAGCAGGGGTATGGGGCGGCAGGCGTAAATGGGCGGCATACCAGAGCGAGCGCTCAACGGTCAGGGATGGGTGGAGAATGCCGTGCTGCGGCACATAACCGAAGGCGGCGCGGTAGTAATTGTAAACCTGCTGAATGTCGTGCCCATTGACAAAAACCTGCCCGAAACTGCTGCGGCGTCCGCTCAGAATATCCAGCAGGGTGGATTTGCCCGCGCCGCTTTTGCCGACAATGGCGACGAATTCGCCCGGCAGGACGGACAGACTCACGTCGTGCAGGATGATTTCGGAGCGTTCGGGCTGAACAACTTTCGTCAGGTGAACGGCATCTAATTGAAAGTGCGCCTGGTCCATAGAGTTGACGTTGAGCGGATTATGATATGTCCTCATGATACAACAACTGTTCGATTCGCGCTGATGTTATAATCGGGCTGGGATTATTCAAACAGCGTTAAGGACTCGATGATGATACGGAATGCGGTACGTCTGCTGCTGATTTCGCTGCTGCTTACGGCGTGTTGGGGAAATGATGACTCGCCGCCGGATGAGGTCATGCGGACTCCGGTGGTGCTGACCAGCGGGCCGATCTCGATGGACACAGTGGCAAAAATGGGACAGGTGGGGACACTGGAAGGGAATGATTGGCTGATTACTTTCAGCCCGGACAGCCGGACATTGGCAGCGGGCGGCGACGATGGCACGATCCAACTGTGGGATATGGAGTATCTCAGCACGCTGAACATTTTTCAGGCACATGAGGGCGTGCTGCGGGCGCTGGAATACAGCCCCGACGGGGCGCGGCTGGTTTCGAGCGGCGACGATGGCTTGATCCGGGTGTGGGATGCGGTCACGAATGAAAAATTGCAGGAGTGGAGCAGTCCGCTGGTGTATATTCTGGCATTCAGCCCCGATGGTACGATGATCGCGACGGGGGAAACCGGCGGCACGGTTGGGTTGTGGGATGTGGCGAGCGGCGAGCGGAAGACCGTATTGGAGACGGGCGATGTACGCAGCCTTGATTTCAACGCGGATGGGACGGAGATCGCGTTAGGTGTAGGTAACACCGTGGAAATCTGGGACGTGGCAACGGGAATCCGGCGTCTGACCTTGCAGGGACATGCCAATGTCGTGACGAGCGTGGCGTACAGTCCCGATGGCACGGTGCTGGCGTCGGGCGGTAATGATCAGACCGTCCGATTGTGGCAGCCGGGGTTTGGCGCAGAGCTGGCTGTGCTGGATGGGCACGCGGGTGAGGTGAGCGATCTGGCCTTCAGCCCGGATGGGATGATCCTGGTGTCGGTGGATACGCGCGGCGGGATGCGGCTGTGGAATGCAGCCACCGGAGAAACGCTGACTATCATCGAGGCGAGCAGCGGCCCTATATCGCAGTTGGTGTTTAGCCCAAACAACCAACTGATCGCCACGACGGACGATTGGAATAACCAAATCCGGCTGTGGGGCGCGGGGTTCGAGGATGCGGCGCTGGATGTGATCTTCACAGAGGCCCAGATCAACGCGCTGGTGGTGATGGCGCTGGCGGCGTACCCGGACATCAAAGAGCCGGAAATTGACTTCAAAGCTGAAGGTTACATGGACGTGCGTTTTCAAGTAAACTTGTTTGGTGAATTTGTGGACGCGAGCGCGAAGGTGTATGTCGGGCACGATGAGCGGAATGTTTCGCTGGTGCTCACATCGATGAAGGTCAGCGGGCAAGCTGCCCCGAATCTGCTGGTCAACGAAGCCAACAATGCGATCCAGGATCAGGCTGTGCCGGAACTGAACAGCCAGTTTGCGCGGCGGGTCGGCGGCGCGTATTACATTCAAACCGTGACCATGACCGATACCGATCTCGTGATCACAGTTCAACCGGAATAAGATCAAGCCAAGAGCAGAAAGTCAGTTAAAAATGCCTCAGCGTTTCCTGAATGCTACCAGCGGACTTTTCACGCGCTGCGTGACGATTAGCCCTGGCGAACGAGTGCTGCTGGTTAACAGCGACGATACGGCGTTGGCCGAATGGGTCGTTAAACAAGCAGGCCATGTGACGGCGCTGCATCCGTCGTACCGGACGCTCCGCGCGTTGGGGCGGGTAAAGGGCGTGGAAACCAGCCAAACCGTGTTCCCCGATCCGGCGGTGCAGGGCGTGGCGGATGTGGTGCTGTTCGAGATTCCTAAAGGGCGCGAGTATGTGCGGGCGTACCTGTGGACAGCGGCGCAAACATTGAAGCCGGGCGGCCTGTTATATCTCGGCGGGGCGAATGATGCCGGGGCGAAAACCGCGATCAAAGATGCAGGCGAACTGTTTGGTCGGGCGGCGGTGTTGGGATACAAAAGCAGCGAACGGGTGGGGGTTGCGATTCGGCCTGATGCACTGCAACTGCCCGCCGACTGGGAGAAGCCGGGAGAAGCACAAACGCGGACCATCACCCGACCAGACGGTGATATATCCATCGTGACGCAGCCGGGCGTGTTTAGCTGGAATCACCTGGACAAAGGAACCGAACTGCTGCTGGATCATTTAGGCGTGCAGCCGGGCGACGAGGTGCTGGATATTGGGTGCGGGTACGGGATTATTGGGATCGCGGCGGCGCGGGCCGGGGCTAAGGTGGTGATGGTGGATGATGATCTGCTGGCGGTGCGGTGCGCACAAGGCAGCGTGGCCGCGAACGGATTAGAGGCACAATGTACGGTGATCGCCAGCGATGTGACGAGCGAGATCCGGGATCGGAAATTTGATGTGGTGCTGTCTAATCCACCGTTCCACAAGGGAATTGATGTATCAACCGGGGTTACGCAGCGGCTGGTGAATGAGGCGGCGGAAGTGCTCAAACCGGGCGGGCGGCTGCGGATTATTGCGAACCGTTTTCTGCCGTATGATCGGATGCTGCGCGAGCGATTCGGGCGGGTGCAGATGGTGGCGGAAACGGTGAGTTATTACGTGTTAGAGGTGATATAGGTGGGCGAAAAAACGCCTTTTGTGTAATCTCTGAATTGTCAAACGTACTCCAAAGGAGCCAGGACGATGGCTAAAGAATATGATGTGGTAGTGCTGGGCGCAGGACCGGGCGGTTATGTCGCGGCTATTCGCAGCGCTCAACTGGGCTTAAAGACAGCCGTAGTCGAAAAACAATGGTGGGGCGGCGTGTGCCTGAATGTCGGCTGTATTCCGTCGAAGGCGCTGCTGCGCAACGCGGAACTGGCGCATATTGTCCAGCACCGGATGAAGGATTTCGGCTTTAGCGCCGAGGGCGGCGTGACGGTGGATTATGCAGCGGCATTTAAACGCAGCCGTCAGGTGTCGGACCGGCTGGTTAAGGGTGTTGGGTTTTTGATGAAAAAGAACAAGATCGACACCTATAACGGCTGGGGTACGATCCAGGACAAATCGACGGTCAACGTGGAACTCAACGACGGCGGAAAAGAAACGCTCACCTGCAAAAACCTGATCCTGGCACCGGGCGCAGAAGTGCGGCTGCTGCCGGGGACTAAACTCTCGGAGAACGTGATCACGTATCTTGACGTGATTCTGTCGGACAAGCTGCCAAAAAGCATTGTGATCGCGGGCGGCGGGGCGATTGGGGTGGAGTTCGCCTACGTGATGCATAATTACGGCGTGGACGTGACCATTGTTGAGTTTTTGCCGAGCCTGCTGCCATTGGAAGACCCGGAAGTGAGCGCGGAATTACAAAAGCAGTATTCCAAGCTGGGGATTAAATTTATGACCGGGACACGCGTCGAGGCGATGGAAGACACCGGCAGCGGCGTCAAGGTCACGGTGAGCAAGGACGGGCAAACGCAGGTGCTCGAAGCGGAAAAGGCGCTGCAAGCGACCGGGTTCAAACCGCGCACCGAGGGTTATGGGCTGGAGAATATCCAGGGATTGAAGATGACCGAACGCGGCGCGATTGAGATCGACGAGCGGATGGCGACGAATGTTCCTGGCGTGTGGGCGATTGGGGATGTTACGGCCAAGCTGATGCTGGCCCACGTGGGCAGCGCGCAGGGAATCATTGCGGCGGAACAGATCGCGGGGGTCGAAACGCATACGCTCGATTACCGGATGATGCCGCGCGCGACGTACTGCCAGCCGCAGGTGGCGAGCTTTGGGTATACCGAGCAGCAGGCCAAAGACGCGGGATATGAGATTGAAGTGGCGAAGTTTCTGTTTCAGGCGAACGGCAAGGCGCTGGGGTTGGGTGAAGGTGTGGGATTCGCCAAGCTGATCAGCGATAAGCAGTACGGCGAGATTCTGGGCGCGCATCTGATCGGCCCGGATGTCACCGAACTGCTGCCGGAACTGACGCTGGCGCAAAAATGGGAACTGACGGCGGCGGAAATAGCGCGCAATGTCCACGCGCATCCCACGCTGTCGGAAGTGCTGCACGAGATCGCGGAAGGTGTCGAAGGACACATGATCCATATGTAAAAGCGTGGAAAAACAAAACACAGCGCTCACGACATCACGACACGGCGGGCGCTGTGGGATATTCAATCGGCGCGGCGCAGGACGAGCCGCCGCATGTGCCAGATATTTTGCAGGCGGCTGTCGCCGGACTCTTTGATCCCGGCGATTTCGGTTGAAATGCGTTCGTATTCCGCCGCTGACAGATGCGCCTGAACATAGGGGTCGGTTTGCCAGACGGTTGCCACATTGGGCAAAAACCAGGCTGCCGCCCGATTATTTTCTACCGGGATGCGGTCACACACTGATGCAACCACTTCGGCATGATACTGGCCTGCTGCCAGGGTGGGGCCGATCCACAGGTTCGCACCCTGCGCCGCGATCATCCCGGCGTTGGTGTCAAAATAGCGCTGGAAAACTTCGCTCTCGCTTTCGACGCTCTCGGTTTCATCCACGAACAGCATGCCGCCAGGATGCAACGCCGTCAGCCAGCCGTTGACCATTTGCACTACGTTGGGCAGGTGCGAGAGTACAAAGCGCACATAGATCACATCGGCCTGCACCGGCAGCGGGAGCTGTGTCAGATCATGCTGGATGAAGGTATACGCCGGAAAATGGGCGGCGGCTACCTGAAGAAAATAAGGCGCGTTATCCAGACCATAAACCGAGGGACAGCCAACCGCCTGGGCCAGCATGTCCGTTGTGAAACCTGGTCCGCAGCCGAGATCGGCGGCTGATTGGCGCGGCTGATTATCAAGATGCTGCCGGATAAACTGCGCCGCGAGAGGATTAAAAACGCTGGCAATGCTTTCCAGGCGGTGGAAGCCCGGATCGTCTGTTCCGAATGTATATCTGCTCACTTGCCATCTTCCCTTGAACTATGTTTCCCGCGATTATAACAGAGCGCTGCCCAAAATTTGCCTATTCGGGCTGAGTCATTTGGGCTATAGTAGGGGGGCCTGTAACTCAGCATTGACAGGTAAAAAATTTTCTTTCGTCGCGGAGTCGTTCTGATGCTCAAGATTGCAGTTTTCGGCTTTTATGCGCCCGATCAAACACGCATAACGTCCACCCATAATTACATTTCACCGGTTGATACTGAAGATTTTATGCGGATCGTATGGCAGTTGGAGCCAGCGGAAACGCGCATTGGAGTCGGCGGGACGGAAGTTCCCTGTTTTGTGAAACTCACCCAACTGGCATCGCAGCCAGTGTATGTTCAATCGCTCAGCAACCGGATGGCTCCGGGGGCGGCGCTGCTGAATTGCGATGGGTATGTGGCGATTATTGATGCGGTCAAAATTCTGGCTCCGAAAACCATCCAGAATACGCTGCGGCGCTTGAGCGAGCAGCATCCACAAGCGCACCTGATGGTTGCCGCCGGGCGACAGAATGAACCGGATGCGCTGTCAGCGGATGAAATACGGGAAATTTTAGGGCTGCATGCGGACCTGCCGATTTACCCGTATGTCCCGTCGGAAGCAAAGACGGTGGCGCGCCTGATCAAGCGGCTGGCACGGTATATCGATGATCCGAAGCGGATCGCGCCGCCGATTTTTGCCGGGGAGGAAACGGCGGCGGTTGAAAAAACGCCCGAAGCGGTGGTTGAAACCGCACAGCCAAAAGCAGCCACACGGCCTCGGATTTATGAACTGGCGCATGTGGCGCTCACGGTCAGCGATCTGACACGATCCCTGGACTTTTACCGGGGACTGCTGGGGTTCCGGTTGTTGGGGCAGATTGATTTTCCTGATGATTTGGGCGGGAAAGTGGTCACACAGTTGGATACGGGACGCGGCGTGATCGAACTGTTCAGTTATAATCAGCCACCGGCACCGGCTGCGGCGGGAACATCGCAGATACAAGTCGGGCTGCGACACCTGGCGCTGCGCGTGGGCGGGCTGGACCTGATCGCGGAGCAGTTGATGTGCGCGGGGGTGGAATTTACGCTCGAACCCACCGAAGCGGCGGGCGGTATCCGGCACGCGGTGCTGTTAGACCCGGATGGGATCACGATTGAATTGATTGAGGGCGATGTCGTTTATTCTCGGCGTTAGTATGGAGTGGATTGATGATACCAATGGATTACCATATGCACAGCAATATGAGCTGTGACTCGCGGGCGACGATGGGCGAAATGTGTGAGGCGGCGCTGGCAAAGGGGATACAAGAGATTGCGTTCACCGAACATTTCGACAGCAACCCGTATGATAGCTGTTCGAACTTTTACCGGCCTGATGCTTTTTTCGAAAAGCTGGAAGCGGCACGGCGGGACTATGAACCCAAAGGCCTGCGGATTCGGGCCGGGGTGGAATTGGGCGAATATCACCGCTGGCAGCACATCATCCAGCCGGTGCTGGACGAGTACCGGTATGATTATGTGCTGGGAAGCTTGCATTGGGTTGGGGAGTATAATGTATTTGACGTGAATTATTTTGAGCAGATGCCGCCAGAACGAACTGTCACTGACTATTTTACGGAATTGGTGGAGATGGTGCGGGTTGGCGGGTTTGATGTGGTGGCGCACGCGGACGTGCTGAAGCGGACGGCGTTCACCGTGTACCAACGGTTTGAGATCGCGGATTGGGAAGACCTGGTGCGCCCGGTGTGGCAAGCCTGTATCGACAAGGGGATCGGGCTTGAGATCAATTCGTCAGGACTGCGGATGCAGGTGGGACAGACCCAACCGACGGTGGAAGCGCTGCGCTGGTATCGGCAAATGGGCGGCGAACTGTTGACGATTGGGAGCGACAGCCACCGTCCGGATCATGTGGGGTTTGGGCTGGAAGCGGCTCTTGACGTGGCGCGGGACGCCGGGTTTAAGCGCCTGTGTACGTATGAAGGGCGGCGCGTGGCGCGCTGGCGGTCTATTTAACAAAGGGTGCATCGCGCCCTTAGAGAACCTGCTGCCGGGTGGAAGTTGAAGGAGAGGCGTTATGTATCCAACCAGACATGTGCAGTATCATTCGGTGAGTGGGTATGTTCAGATTGTATCGGATGGGCATTATTTGCCCGCGTTTTGGGCACATCCTGAATTGGGCGGGCCGTTTCCGGGGCTGGTGCTGCTGCACGATTACTGGGGATTGACCGCTTTTGTGCGAAGTCAGGTGCGGCATCTGGCGGAGATGGGATATTATGTGATTGCGCCGGACCTGTTCAACCGGCAGAATGCCGAAACGCTGGAACAAGCCCAAGCCCTGATGAAACAACTCGGCATGACGGCGCTGCCGTATGTGGTGGCGGCGCTGAACGCGCTGAAAACCCACAACCGCTGTAACGGCAAGATGGGGCTGGTCGGCTGGGGAATGGGCGGGGGCTTCGGATTACAGACGGCGGTGGTGCGGGATGATCTGCGGGCACTGGTGGTGTTTTATGGACTGCCACCGGAATCAGAATTGATGCCCGCCGAACTGCGCACGATGGAATGCCCGGTGTTGGGACTGTTTGCCGCGAAGGATACGGAAACCCCTGTTGCGCGGGTGGAGCAGGTACGGCAGACGCTGGACGCATTGAAGCGCGGGGATGAAATTGTGGTGTATCCTGATGTGGAACGCGGGTTTTTGGATGACACACGGGACACGTTCCATCCGGTGGCGGCGACGGACGCCTGGAACCGGATGCAGGTCTTTCTGGAAACGCAGCTTGAGGTTTCGCCACCACCCAAACCCGATCTGTTTAATCCCGGACGGATATATTAAGGATGCGCGGTTGAACAAATTGCGCGATAATTAGACCAAAAGACGGGTTAGCAGGTTAGAAAGGGCAGTTATCATGCAGTTATGCCCGCATTGTGGTCAGAGCAATATGGAAGGTGTGGTCTTTTGCCAGCGGTGCGGTATCGCACTGGTGGCGGTACCACTGGCAACACGACAGTTGATCGGTGGAGAGGTACAAGGCGGGACCGATGAACTGAGCAGTGACAGTGTCGTGATGCTGCAATTTAACGCGCAGGAAGCACCGCTCACCGTCCAGGTGAAACATGAAGTGATTCTGGGGCGGATCACGGAGCAGACCGAAGATACAACCTATATCAACCTGACGGCTTTCGGAGGCGAGGAACAAGGCGTTTCACGCCGCCATGCCCGACTTCTACGCGATAACAAGGCCCTCTATCTGATGGACCTCAACAGCACGAACGGCACACGGCTGAACGGTGAAGTGCTGCCTGCGGCGGTTGAAAAACGGCTGCGGGATGGTGACGAGATTACACTGGGCAAGCTGAAGCTCTTTGTGTACTTCAAAGTGTAACCGGCGAGAACGCACGACGTGAAACCTTTTTTGATCAGCCTAGTGCTGCTGATAGTTCTGGCGGGCTGCGGGTCGGTAGGTAACGAACTCGGTGATCCGGTGATTCTGGATGCGACCGTGCCTGCACCGGATGCCGGATTTGTCACGTATAACCATCCGTCGGGGGTGTTTTCGCTGCGCATACCCGCAAGCTGGAAGCCGGAAGACCTGTCAAAGCCGGGATCGGTGCGCGTGCAGTTCAGCGTGGTTGAAGGGGATCGAGATGTGGTCCGGCTGAGCGTGTACGTGGTCAACACGGGAACGCCGATGTCGGCGGAAGCGTTCGAGCAAGCGGCCAATGCGTATTTACCACCTGAAGATATAGCGGCGTATGAGTGGCATCTGATCGAAAGCAGCGCACAGGCGGATCACAGCCGGCGGATTGTGGGCGTGCGTTCGTATCCGATGCTGGGGCCGCGCGATTTGAATATTTTTTTGCAACGCGACGGGACTTTCTTCAGCGCGATGGAAGTGGATGTCACCGGCGCGGATGCGGCGACGATCAACACGCTGCGGGCGGCGATCAACACCTTCAAGGTGGATGCGAACGCCAGCCTGGATATAAGCACGGTGCAGCAGGCGGCGGTGGTGGGAGTCACCTCATACAGCGGCGTGGTGGCATTCGACGGGTATTACGCATGGACGGACCAGGAAGGCGTGTTTCATATCACCGGGCAGGTGATGAACACAACGCGCGGCCCGCTGGAAGCGATTGTGCTGTCCGGGATTCTGTATGACAACCAGGACCGGCGGCTGGATGAACAATCGGATATTCTGGCGGTGGACGTGTTAAAACCGGGCGAGGCTGCGCCGTTCGATTTGCGATTTGAGGGCGGAAAACCGCCGTCTACGGTGCGGTATGAACTGGAAGTGGCGGGGCGGAACGCGGAATATGCTACGTCCACGTTTTATGGGTCGGAAAATTTCGCGGTGGCGAATGCGCACGCCGATTATGATAACAATGTGCTGGTGGTGCGCGGGGAGCTGGCGAATATTGGGACGCGGCCTGCGGCTGCCGTGCGTGTGATCGTGGCGATCTGGGATGATCAGGGGCATGTGGTGGCGGCGCAAACCGTATTCATCACCAAAGATCAGCTTGTGCCGCAGGAAGCAGCGACGTTTGAAGTACCGATCTATGAACTGGGTGGGTCGGCAGTGAATTATACGATGACGGTGGTCGGGACAGTGGCGGACGCCGAGAGCGGTTGAGAATTATGGCGATAGTTAAAGAAACATGGCAGCGCATTGGCCCATTGGAAGCGGCAGGGCTGCTGATTTTTGGGTTTGCGCTGGCGATGGTGTTCGTGGGTGTGGTGGATGGAATCGCACTGATTATTCTGCTGGTGCTGGCATATTTCGCGTGGATGGCACGCGGGACGCTGATCCAGGCGCGGCGATTTCGCCCGGTGGAACCGCCGAACACGTGGCTGATCACACTGGTGGCGAATCTGGTGCTGATGGCGCTGGGGATCGGCTCGTTCGGGTGGTATCTGGCGGGCGGCGGATCCAGAACGTGGGTGCCGTTTCTGCTTTTCATCGCAGGCGTGATCGCGCTGCGACAGTGGCGGCGCGGCGTGACAAAACAATTGTATGCGTGGCGGATTCCGGCGCTGACGCTGCTGCAACAGGGCGACTATAAAAAGCTGATCAAAAACCTGGAAGAGGAAGCCAAAGCGGGACACCCGGATAAGCTGGCGATGGTCGCGCTGGCGTATATCGAACTGAACAAGTGGGATAAAGCGGACCATTTGCTGCGGCAGGCGAAAGAGATCGCGCCGGATTTTGCATCGGTGAACGGGGCGCTGGGATCGCTGCGGCGGCACCAGGCGCGGTATGCGGAAGCGGTGCCGGTGATTCAACATGCGCTGCGGTTCGAGGAAAACGTCAACACGCGGTATTACCTGGGATTGTGCCAATTTCTGAAGGGTGACATTGCGGATGCCCAACAGACGCTCAGCTCGATTATGGACGATCCGACGCTGGTCCGGCAGGGGCAGGTGTACGGCGCGTATATTCTGGGACAGGTGGCGGAAGAGCAGGGCGATGCGGACGCGGCGCGGATATGGTATGGACGAATGGCAGAAGGCGCGCCGAAAGTGATTCCGGCATTGGAAGACGAATGGCGGCGGCACAAGGATGCGAAGTACGGCGACACGCTGAAAGAGCACGTGCGGCGGATGCAGCAGATTATCGCGCGGCGACCTAACGAGCAGATGGTAGAAGTTAGGGATGCCGAATTTTTAGATTAGGCGGGGCTTAGATCAAACTTAGGCTCTGTTTTGGGCATTTTGTGATATTAAAAACCCTATGAAATGAGGGGGGTGAGATGATTTTTTACCCCCCTTGGCCCCCTATTTGAGGGAGAACGGCTCCGAAA
>CAYYNB010000117.1:3840-19236 GCA_964472565.1 uncultured Anaerolineaceae bacterium | reverse complement strand
GGGAATCGGGTGGCGTGTGCGGTGTGGCTCGCGCATCATCGACAGGTTCGGCAGCAGGAACGGGTGCCGGAGGCGGTGTGGTTGGCACAGCGGCGACAGGTTCGGCAGCAGGAACGGGTGCCGGAGGCGGTGTGGTCGGCGCGGCGGCGACAGGTTCGACGGCAGGTGTCGCAGCGGGTGCGGCCAATTCGGTTTCGTAGTGATCCAGGAGGGTCAACAGGTCGGTGATAATAATCGGCTTGGGGAGGTACTGATCACAGCCCGCCGCCAGGACCCGTTCGCGGTCCCCCATCATGGCGTAGGCGGTCAGCGCGACAACAGGCCGTTTATCGTTGCGTTCGCGGAGCGCCTTGATCACATCCAACCCGCTGTAATGTCCAGCGAGTTCAATATCGAGCAAGATGAGATTGATCTCTGCATCATCGGCCAACAACTCCAGTGCCGCTTCACCTTCTTCGCAGAACACGATCTGGTGTTTTTTGGCACGGACGACGCGCTCGACCAGAGCCTGGTTGGTTTCGTTATCTTCAACATATAAAATGCGCATAGTTTTAAACTCTTTACTTGGTCGGATCGGCGACGATAGGAGCGGTTACTTTGGGCGCTGGTTTGGGCGCGATCACCGGTTCGGCAGTTTTTTCTGGTGTTTCGGGTACGACTTCACCAGACGGGACATGCAGGGGCAGGGCGATGTAGAAGGTGGTGCCCTTGCCCAGGGTGCTTTCGAACCAGATACGCCCGTTCATCAAGCGGAGAAGCTGCTGGGAGATCGCCAGACCCAACCCCGCTCCCTGACGGCCTTTCTTGCGGCCTGCGGTACCCTGACGGAACTCTTCAAAGATGCTGGCTTTGTCACTGTCGGGGATACCGATACCGGTATCTTCAACCCCAAAGATGACCTCGTTGTTTTCGGCATGGACTTTCAGCTTGATATAACCAGAGTCGGTGAACTTGGCCGCATTCGAATAGAGGTTGAGCAGCACCTGCCGAACACGCAGTGGGTCGCCCATGACCATCGGCAGGGGTTCGGGCAGTTCTTTGGTAAGCTGAACCTGACGCGCTTTGTCTCCGATCAGACCAACGGCTGTAGAGAGCACGCCTTTGATGATGGGAGCCAAATCGACGGGCTGGAGTTCGAGGTCCAGTTTACCGGCGTCCACTTTGGAGAGGTCGAGGATGTCGTTGATGATGGTCAGCAGGTGTTTGCCCGAACTCAAAATCTGGTTCATGTCCTGGCGGTACTGGTTCGGTAGTTCAACGCCATCGTACATGGCGGGGAAGTCGAGCATAGTCTGGCTGAAGCCGATGATGGCATTCAACGGGGTTCGCAGTTCGTGGCTCATGTTCGCCAGGAACTGGCCTCGGAAGTTCTTGGCTTCCTCGGCGGACTTGCGGGCATCTTCGAGTTCCAGGTTGGTTTCTTGAACCTGGAGGGTCAGAAAACGCTGGCGGTGAAGGCTTTTTTCCAGCGCTTCACGGCTTTCGAAGAGGGCGAAGGTGGTCCGGCGTTCTTTGCGATAGTTTTCGAGTGCCCATTCCGCAATGGCAAACAACTCACCGCTGACCTGGGCGGACAGCGCCGCCGCGATGAGAGTGAGGGCCAGCGCAAAAATGGTGGCGTTGGAAATCTCCAGCGACTTTTCGGCAAAGGTAGGCAGGCCGAGGCCCACGCCTATCATGAGGCCTGTGAAGAGCAGCGTTGTGCGGACCGGAACGAGCAGGCCGAGCACAAAGATCAAAAGCGGAAACACAAACGCGGCATACTCTTTGGCGAAGTCGGACCCATAGCCCATCATGGATCCGGTTGCGATGACGGAACCAATGGCAAAGGCCCACACCGCAGCATTGAAGTAATTGTGTTTGAGCAACTGCCCGGTGAGAACGGAGCCAAGTGCCAAAATAGCCGTGGGGACCAGCATGAGGCTCCCGGCAGAACTACGCCCGCCGCTGAGCACCACGAGAATCCAGAAGAAGAGCAGGGAGGTAAACAGGGTGATTTTCCACAGCAACCCCAGCCGTTCGGAGCGGACCTCCTGAGCAAACGTCAATTCAGTTGGAATAGCAACCTTGTTGGCGTCGGATGGGGGCGCATTGGGGACCTGTTCATCTCGACTAAGTTCAAATTTGGGGATCGAGGTAGTCATAAGAGCGGCCTCTAGCTAGTCTAAACGATATCTGGATCAAGTCTAGATTTTTTATTCTCTAGTATAACCTCATTTTGCTACATTTTTATCATCTTATGCCATTCGGACTGGAAAATTCAGCTAACTTTCACAAATTCTATATTGATATGAGGTTGTTTGTTTCCCGGAGTATTCAGTTTTATAATGGTGGCGCAAGGCTTTCTTAATCCTGTTACTTTGAACCCTCGGTTTGCTGGGCAGCCTGACGTTGGCGATCATCCTCCTGTTTGTTGGACGATTGTTGATTACATACGATGAAGCCTATACGTTCAATCAGCCAGGGGGATTGATTCGCCAGCACAAAAGGGGCGGTGTGGTACAAAACACACCGTTTTTTATTTCTGCGCATCAAAATTGACTTTGGCACGTACATATAATTGGGAAGCCTATCTTGTGAGGTTGTTGGTTGTTCATCTATAATGGAGTCTGTGACAGAAGCGGCAAAAACTGAGGGAAGCATGGTAACAAGCACCGAACAAGCGACGACTTTCATCAGTTATTCGCGGGTGAACAGCGATTTCGCGCACCAACTGTATAACGATTTGTCGGCGGCGGGCGTGCGTCCCTGGCTGGATGTGTACGATATTCCGCCCGGTGCCTTGTGGGATGACGAGATTCAAAACGCGATCAACGGGTGCAGCCATGTGTTGGTGGCGATTTCAGCGGCAGCGGTGGAGTCGCGGAATGTCCATGCGGAGTGGAATTATGCGGACGCACAGGGTAAGATGCTGATCCCGCTGATTCTGGAACCGCTTGATCCTAAAGTGATTCCTTTCCGGCTGCACGGGCCAAACTGGGTGGTGTTCGCCGGGAAGGATTATCAGGCGGAACTGCGGAATCTGCTGAAAGTGCTGCCGGTGACAGCGGCACCGAATCCGGCGGCGGCTCCGATGACCGCAGGAACAGCGGGGGTACAGGCCGATCCTGTGGCGGCGGCAGCCGCGTGGAAACAGGGCAACGCCTATTTTCACGAGGGGAAATACCAGGAGGCGCTGAAGTCGTATACGGAGTCGATCCGGCTGGCGGAACAACGGCCCGAAGCCTACATCCATCGCGGCATGGTGTTTTATCACTTGAAACAGTACCAGGAAGCGCTGGCGGATTTCAATACGGCGGAAAAATGCGATCCGAACATCCCGCTGCTATACAATAATCGGGGCGTGACGTATCTGGCGCTGAAACAAGCCGGGCCAGCCCTGGCCGATTTTGAGCAGGCTGTGCTGCTGAATGAAGCCTATGCCAATGCGATTTATAACCGGGCCTCGTTGTTTATGGGCATGGGACGGTATCGCCTGGCGGTGCATTATTTCACCCAGGCGATCAAACTGAGCGATCATACGGCCTCCTTTTTTAACAGCCGGGGCCTGGCTTATGCCGCCCAAGCGCAGTATACCGAGGCGTTAGCCGACTTTACGCATGCTATCCAACTGGATGAAGCTTATGTGGGCGCGTATGGGAATCGGGCCAATGTATACGCCAATATGGGGATGTTCGACGAGGCGCTGGCGGATTATGATCGGGTGGTCGCACGCGAGCCGGAACATATTCTGGCGTATGCAGGCCGGGCGGAGATCGCCTTCTGCCGAGGGGATATGGTGCGCGCCGCGCTGGATGCATCCACGGTGATTGGCTTACAACCAGATTTTCATGGCGGGTACGCGCTGCGAGCACTGGCGGAGTTCCGGCGTAACCGTCGCGACGAGGCATTAAAAGATTATGCCAAAGCGATGCAGCTCGACCCGGCGTGGCGATCTCCAGAGACAGCCGCCGCCTATCTGACCATTTGCCCGGATGAAGCGTTGGGCGTGGTCAAAGATATTCTAACTGCATTGTAGGGAGGGAAGAACATGGGTTGGTTTCGTAATTTTTGGATGCGCCGGATGGCGCGCCGTGCTGCCCGGCGTACTACGCGCCGTATGTTTCGCCGTCGTTTATAAGGGTGTAGATTGATGCTGAAAAACAAACTCAGCGACTTTGTCGTTCGTATTCTGCAAAACCGTTTGATGCTGTTTGGCATCCTGCTTGGTATCCAGTCCTTGTTTTTTGTGACCAATGGCCTGAACAGCATCCTGCGTGATCCAGATGACGGGTGGGAATTGAAGATCGAATTTGTGGATCAACACCTCACTCCTCAGCCGCTGTGGTTGATTCCGTATGCGATTGGATTTTTCGCGGCAACTGTCGTGCCGTTGTGGGCCGCGCATGTGATGCCGATTCGGATTTACCGGCAGTTTATCCTCAGTATGATGTTCGCGGCAGTGGTGAGTTATGTCATCTATATGACACTGCCGACGTATGTTGTCAAACCAGACCCGGATACCGTACCGGGGGATTATATTCTGGCTACGATGATGCGCACCGCGTATGAGGTGGATAACGGGATCAGCACCCACAATGCGGCTCCCAGCCAACATGTGTTTTATGCGCTGATCAATATGTGCTTCATGATCCGGTTCCGGCCTCGCATGCGCGTTTTCTGGGTGTGGGTCACACTGGGCGCGCTGATCAGTGCCTCGGCGCTGCTCACCCGGCAGCATCATTCGCCGGACCTGATCGCGGGGTACCTGATGACGCTGGTGGCGTATCCGGCGGGGCTGTGGCTGGGTAATCAGGTAACTGACCGGCTGCACGATGAACATTCGCCTAAAGTCGCACCGACTCGACATTTGATCGCGAGGCGGCGAACTGTGAATGCTGAGGTTGATCCGGCATAGGATTAGCGCGGGGTGCTGCACTCCGCGCTTTTTGTTTATGAAAGGGCCGAGGCAAGGCTGATCACCAGCCAGATCCAAGCCGCAGTTAACGCTCCATAGACCGTCACTTCGGGAAGCAGCCCGATCAGCAGGGTTTTGGTCGCTTGCCTGAACGGAAGCTGGTAGATCGTCGTGATCTGCCGAAGCATGGCTGCGAAATACCAGGCCATTCCCACGAAGGCCACGATGTAACCTGCAAACCACAGGATTTCCAGATAGGCGGGATTGTTGGGATAGGCCCGCGAATTGGCGTTGTAGAGGCTCCAATACCCGTCGTAAACCACGATTATTCCGATGGCACTGATGACTGTGGCGCGTGTGGCGAGGGCTACATGATGGTGCAGGAAAATGGAACGCTGTGGAGGATTAGTCGAACGCGCCCTGCGATGGATGATCGCGCAGCGGGCCGCTAACAGGGCGGTTTGCAGCAGGGCGGAGATCGCGGCTAAGGCCAGCCACCTACAAAATACATTGAGGTCCACCATGTTCCAGACCTCTTCTTCCAGGCGCGTCAAAGCACCAAAGGTCAACAGAAAACAGATCATTGCGTGCAGAATCAGATCATGCTGCTTCATCTGCCCCTCGTGCTTGTCGGGTATCTTTCACCAGCATAGACCTGCTCAGATACTTTGGCAAGGTCCGTAAATCGCTGGCTTTGGTGGAATTAGCTAAGTTACCATCTGAGAAAGCCGGGTATGCTCAACCCAAAAAGAGCGAGGATTAACCGAATGTCTATCAGTGAAAGCCCTCAATTTGTTGTACCCGAAGAAAACCTGATTCCTGTCCATTCGTATCCCAGCACGTTGTACGAAATTCCACCCTCACGCATGTTTTTGATCAAAAAGTCGCTCGCCAAATACACACAGAAAATGGGCGAGGGGGCGGTGATTTTTGACGCCTCACAAGGGGATGGCGGCGCATCGCTGCCCGGCGTGCCGCTGGATGTGCTTGATGCGGCACATGAGATTGTTAAGGCGCATGGCACGGGGTACGACAATCCGTATGGCGCGGATGAATTTCGCAAAGCCATCGTCGAGGACTACTGGCATCTCGATGCAGCGGTGGGGTGGGGTCCGAACAATGTAACGGCAGTTGTGGGCGGGCGCGACGGTCTGATCAAGGCGTACGAGGCGATGATCCACCTGGGAACCTGCCGGATCGGGGATGTGGTGCTGCTGACACGGGTGCCCTGGGTCAGCTATAACTGGGGACCGTATGCCATCGGCGCGAATGTGCTGCTGGCTCCGGGGGATGAGGCGGCGGGATGGCAGTTCACGGAAGAAGCGATCACCGAATCGGTGGAATTCTGCCGCACGCATGGGAACCGGCGTATTGCGGGGATCATCATCACCTCACCGGATAACCCTACCGGGCACACGATCCCGGTGGAGCGGCAGATTGCGCTGGGCAAACATGCCCTGGCAGCGGGTGTCCCATTTGTGCTGTATGACTGGATTTACCACTACATCAATGAAACGGGGCCGATGGATGCCAACGCGATGCTGGGGGCGTTTACGCCAGAAGAACGCCGCCGCGTGATCATTCTGGACGGGCTGACGAAATCGCTGGGTGCGTCGAACGTGCGAAATGGGCATTTGCTGGCGGATGCGGATGTGATCAAATTGATCAACAGCCGCGCCTCGCATGGCGTGATTCCAGGTTTTCACGGGCAGGCGATTGCGATTGCGGCGAGCCGGATGGGATATGCGAAGGCGGCAGCAACGATTATCGAACCGACGAATGAGAGCCGCCGGATTGTGCGGAAGTTTTTGACCGAAAACGGCTACCGGTTCATTATGGGCGACGGCGGCTATTATGCCTTTGTGTATGTCGGCAACTGGATGGAAGCAGCAGGCATGGCGGACAGCTTCGCGCTGATCGAATACCTGGCCGGGGAACATGGTGTCGCGGTAGTGCCGGGCGTGGCCTTTTCGGAGGCAGGGAATCATTGGATCCGGTTCTCGTATGCGCTGCCGCCCGCGAAAACCGCCGGGGCACTGCAACGGTTCCATGCGGGTTTGCAGGCGTTAGGGAAGTAATCTCTACTTTTTAAGGGTAATACCGGGGCGATTCGTGAATCGCCCCTACAATTTCACCTCTCCGAACGGGTGGGATCGGCGGACCAGTGCGATTCTGTGGTTCGATCACCGGCGGTAGATGTCACAGGCGCGGCGCTGGGCGGCTGGGAAACGAAAACCACGTTCGGGATTGGGTACGAGATCGAGCGGCTGGTAGAGGCTTTGATCCCAGGACCAGATGGCAAAATGGATGTGCGGCCCGGTGGCGTACCCGGTGTGACCCATGACGCCGATCACCTGACCCGGCGCGACCTGACCCACTTCGATCCACTCGAAATCGGGGAGGGCGGACTCGTCAACATTCCAACGGGCGAAGGTGCCCGCCGGATCGAGGTGGCCGTAAACGGTACTGGTGAAACCGTCGTCGGACAGCACACGCGCGCTCAAACCGACATCAATATACTGGTCGGCGGTGCCGTAGCGCTTGAGGTACACCGTCCCGGCGTGGGCGGCGTAGACGGGCTGGCCCGGCGCGCTGTTTGCGGCTGCAAAATCGACGGCAAAGCGATTCTGCGGCGTGCTGTGATGATAGCCCCAGGACACCACCCAATCCGCTGAACAATCGAAGGGAAGGATCAGGTCCAGCGGGGGATCCGTCGCACCGGGAAGCGGCAGATCGGGATCGTCGGGAATGGTGGCTCGCAGCGCACGGACTACCGATACCAGATCACTGGTCCAGCCGAGCAGCATAAAACCGCCGGGATTGCGCAGGTCTTCCGGGGCGAAACGATCCGCGTAACGGGCGGCATGGGCAGCGGTGGGCAGCAGGGTGAGTTGATGCTGGGGATCAGTGCGCAAAATGGCGCGTTTGCTGGGATCGGATGCGGCGAAACGGGTGCCATCCCAAGTGAGGTTATGCTCGATCAGATCGGGCGTGTAGTGTTCCAGTGGGCCGAGGTAGAGAATCTCGTCAGGGGCGGGGGAAGCAGAGGGCAGGGCGTAGATGCCGTTGGCGTCAAAAACGACCAGCCAACGCATTGATGCATCCGGCAGGCGGATGGGGCCGGGCCAGCCCACCACGACGGATAGGCCATCGGGCAGGGTGGCAATCAACGGCATCTCGAAGCGATCCAGCGGGCGACCATCGGCGGCAGTGGCGCTGATCACAAATGCGTTCGCTTCCTGGGTCACGGTCAGGCGGGTGGTATCTGTCACGGTGGCATAGCCGATTTCGAGCGTAACGCCGGTGTTGGTGAAATGGAAAATGCCCTGCGTGGCCGGATCGATTAACAGCGAATCGGCGGGTAAGGCTAAAAACAGAAAGGCAAACAAGGGCGCGCAGCAGCAATAACCACACGCCCTGACAAAACGGGCGATCATACGGCGGGCGGCGGCGCATCGCCGGGATCAAAGGGCGGCGGCACATCGTCCGGGGATGCGCTCGTTTGAGACGCGGCTTTCGCGCGGCGCGCCACCTGGGGCCAGATCACACCAACCGCCTGAACTACCGCCGGATCAGCGGGATTCAAGGCGCGGGCCTGCTGGATATAATTCCAGGCTTCTTCGGGCGTGGTCGCCAGGTTTGCCAACTGGAGCCACGCGGCGATAAAGCGCGGGTTGATTTGCAGGGCGCGGGTGAAGTGCTGGCGAGCTTCGTCAGGACGGCCACCCATCGCGGCTGAAACCCCCATGTTATACACAATATCGGGATTCATGCCGGGCGAAGCGGGCGCGCCATAGAGCGGGCTGGATGGCGGCAGTCCACCCGGAATCGGGCTGCCAAAGGGTGTCGCGGGCTGAAACGGCGCGGTCCGCTTGGTTTTGTGGAGATTCTGGGCGGCGATTTGTCCACCCCACCAACCCACGCCGATCAGACCGATGGCAAATCCCAGCTTGATCCAGAGCGAGGTGGGGGCGAAAAACAGCACGAGCGCCCCATAGGTGATCAGAATGCCGAGGCTGACGATCAGCCCGTGTCCGACCGCCTGCTGCGGCGAGTCGCTCTGCTGGGCGGCCCAGTTGGCCTGCCAGAGTGCCAGCACGAGCAAAAAGCCCAACTGGATCGCAAAGATGATGTTCAGGTCGGTGGGCGGGTCTTCGTATACCTCGCGCAGTAACGGCTCAAGTTTGGCCTGCATTTGTTCTTGCTGGGTGGTCATGTTCGCCGTCGAGTCCACTTCGGGCATTACCTGAGCGATGAGATACCCATAACAACCGCAGCCGCTCAACACAATACCCAGGAACGACACGATAGCGACGGCCCGAAGCACCCGGTTCATTTGTAAATTTTGGAACGTCATTTTTCGCTCCATCAAGCAGCCTCGTCCCTATCATCAGGATGGGGACGAGGGGTATCAGAATCACCAGTTGTTAGTCAGACGAGTCGCTGCCTGAATCGTCGGAGGACGTATCAGAGGCCGGCTCATTTTCGTCAGCATGTGTTGTCGCGTCGGGGGTGTCAACCTCGCCCGTCGAATCGTCACTGGCGGAAGGCACCTGACGGCGGGAGACCACAACCATCACGGCGGCAGCACCGGCCAACAGCACCGCACCACCAACGACGATCATCCGGCTGTCGTCGGATTCCTGGTCGTCTTCATCGGCTTTCGTCGCGCTGGCGGTTTTGGTGTCGCTGCTGTCCGGCGCGGGCACCGCCTGGCTGGTATCTGCCGATTCGGTTGCTTCCGGCGAGGCCGTTGCATCGACACCGAATAAGGCGTTCACGGCTTCCTGAACGGTCAAGCCTTCTTCCGTCACACTGCTGATGATTTCACGCAGGATGTAAACGGGAATTTCGCCACTCCAATCGGTGCCATCGGGCGTGACCATAAAGTCAACCGGATCGTCGCCGGATGCCAACAGGAAGGAGGGGGTTCCGGTCATGCCGACTTCGGTGGCGCGGGTGTTAATAGCGGCCAGCGCTGCGTCGTATTTGTCACTCTCGGCGCAGGATTTGAGGGCGTCGGTGTCCAACCCTTCAATTTCATCGAGAATCCCGACGACGCCATCGACGGTAAACGCCGCTTCGGGACCAAGTTCATAGTACCCTTTCCAAAGGGCTTTGTAGGTCGTGTAACCTTTGCCCTGTTCGGCAGCACAATAGGTTGCTTTGCTGGCCACACCCGCATAATCATTGTTATTGAGCATGCCCCATTCAAACTGGATATGGCCGGGATCGGCTTCGAGGGCCAACAGGCGATCCGTCGCATGGCTGGAACTGCCACAGTGACTGCATGTGTAGCTGAAAATCTCAAAGATTTTCACCGGGGCATCCGCCGGACCATAGAGCAGTTTCCCGCTGTCGGCCAGACTCGCCTGCCACGCGGTATCGACCGCCGCCGCATCGACTTTCACTGGCTCGATAACGACACTTTCAAGGATGGGGGTGGTCACATCGTCGCCCTCAACCGGCAGCGCGACGGTGATCAGAAAAACGCCGCCCTGGTCGCTGTAGGGGATCAGGATGGTGTCGAAATTCATGTTGCTTTCGGCGTCGGTGTGGATGAAGTGCAGTCCTTCGATGCCCGCAACGGTGTAGGGTTCCAACTCGGAGGTGCTCGCCATATCCGCCAGCATGGTTTCCATCGCGCTTTGGAGGGTGGCACCCTGGCCGAGGGATGGATAATACGCCCAGATGATAAACGAACCGGTTCCACTGGCTAAGGCTTCAGGTGAGACTAAAGCCAAATCGTAATTTTGACTCCCCGTTTGCGCATTCCAATCGCCGGGTAGTGTGACGGTGATGCCGTATTCATCCCAGTTAAATTCCTTGACGGCTTTGTCATCCTGCGCGGTGACATTTACCTGGGGATTCAGAAAAATGCCCGCGCTCAGAACTACGAGCGCCAGGCCAACCAAGATACGTTTCATTCTTTTCGCTCCTATCGACGTAATCATAGACCGATTATACCGATAAACTGGGGGTCTGTCGCTTAATATCCGGTGAGTGTGCGATCCCCCAATTGGTGGGGCTTATCCTGAACAGATGGCGCTTTATACTGGTGGTAGGGGACTTGTTTTTAGAGCCGGAGAAGACGACAATGGTGTATCAACGTAAGAGACGATGGAGCACTCAACCGACAGCCATGATAGTCTATCCCCAATATGAATGGGCGTTTGATCCATCTGGGCAGCCGGTGCATATCAGCGAAGCCGGACACGAGGGCCATTATGTGTGCCCGGTGTGCAGCGACCGCCTGATTCCAAAGTTGGGCGGGGTCAAACAGCATCATTTTGCCCATGAACGGATGATGATGTGCAACCCGGATCAAGTGACGCGTACCGCTGTGGGGCGGTGGCTGGTGATTCAGATCGGGATGCTGATCCGGCGGCAGCGGCAGGTTGTGATTACCTGGAAATGCCCGCTGTGCAAACAGACCCACTCCGAAAATCTGCTGGAAGATGTGGCGCAGGTGGTCGAGCAGCATGCCCATGACGGGCTGGTGTCGGACGTGGCGCTGCTGGACAGCCAGGGGCGTGTGCGGGCGGCATTCGCGCTGAAGGGCGTTGATAACGAGACCTTAACGGCTTATGCACGCCTGAGCATCACGGTGATCGTGCTGAGCCTGTCCCATATGCGGCACCGGATTCGCGATCTGGAAAGTCTGCTGAGTGGGGTGGTGATTTCCGGCGGAATCTGCGCGACGCAAGTGGACGCGGAACGGCGCGGGATTCTGGCGACAGTGGAGCATCTGCGGGAGGCGCTGACGCAGGCGGTGCTGCAACCGCCGTATGCGGTCTATGGGGCGCTGGCAGAAGACGGTGATCTGACGCATGTGTTGACGCTGGGGACGCAGAAAATGTGGCTACCGCCGATTTTGTGGCAGCGGGCGGTGGGCGGCCTGCTGCATACGATCAACCCGGCGCTGCATATCATCTCGCAGGAATGGAAACAGCCGGATGAGGCGACGATTGCGCTGTATTATGTGACGCTGAAGGGTGCCCATGCGGTCGCGGTGCGGCGGTTCCCGGCGGGACAGATTGTGTATGCGCGGCTGGACCCATCGGTGTTCAAGGTGGGACGGATGACGGCACTCAGCGCGGCGCGTAGTTTTGCTGAACTATGAGCGTTCTGATCAACGCGCAGTATGGGCAGACTGATCTGAACGCGCGGATTCTCGAAGCGCTGGAAAAGGCAGGGAAAAATATCCACGCGCTGGAACGCGATGATCTGCGGACATTTGATGAATTTCATCCCGGCGGACGGTTCGAAACCCGACGACTCGCCGGGATGATTGGTTTATTGCCCGGCCAGCGCGTACTGGATGTGGGGAGCGGCCTGGGCGGCCCGGCGCGGACGCTCGCGGCGGAGTTTGGGTGCGTGGTGACGGGGATCGACCTCACCGCGACATACTGTCACGCGGCGCGGATGCTCACGGAACGGGTGGGGCTGGCGGAGCGGGTGACGTTCCAGCGCGGGGATGCGCTCGAACTGCCGTTTGCGGATCGCTGCTTCGACGTGGTGTGGGCGCAGTTTATGAGCATGAATATCGAAGACAAGGCGCGTTTCTACCGCGAACTGTACCGGGTCGGCGGGGCGCTGGCGCTGCATGAAGCGGTAGCGGGGAGCCGGGCTGATCTCCATTACCCGGTATTTTGGGCGGACGAAAAACGGCTGAATTTTTTGCAGCCGCCGGACGCGATCCGCGAACTGCTGAAAACGATTGGGTTTGTCGAGATGGCGTGGGTGGATCGCACGCCGGAGACGATCGAATGGTTCCGGCGGACCAGCCATCTGCGCCCAGAAACGGCGCTCGGATTGGATATTTTTATCACGGGCAGCGCGGCCCACAAAGCGGCGAACCTCGTGCGGAATATGGAAGCGGATCGGGTCAGGGTGATTCAGGCAGTTTGGCGCGCGGATTAATTGATGCGCGAGGGCAGATTAACCAACCTGCCCTACGATTCGTTTGGAAAGTCAGGTGTTAGCGGAGTTCTTTGCTGGTGTAGCCTAAAATGCGGCGGGCGACGATCAGGGTGTTGATCTGGCCGGTGCCCTCGTAGATGTCGTTAATCTTCGCGTCACGCATCCACTTTTCGATCAGCCATGCGCGGCTGTAACCCAGCGGACCTAAAATTTCGACGGCTTTCTGCGTTACCCAGGTGACGGCTTTGCCTGCTTTGGCTTTCGCCATCGACGCTTCGAGGTTGTTCGGCTGGCCGTGATCGAGCATGCTGGCGGCGCGTAAGGTGAGCAGCCACGCGGCTTTGATCTGCGCTTCCATTTCCAATACATCGCGCTGGATGGCGGGCAGTTCGTGGTAGGGCTTGTCGTAGGGAATCTCGATGCCGGCTTCAGACAGCTTCTCCTTGACGAATTCCAGCGCCGCACGTCCGACGCCCATCGCGCTGGCGGCGATCAGCGGGCGGCTGGCGTCGAAGGTTGCCATCGCACCCTTGAAGCCCTGGCGCACGTCCGCTGATCCGAGCAGGTTTTCATAGGGGAGGCGGGCGTTGGTAAAGACGATGCTCACCGTGTCGCTGGCCCGGATGCCGTGTTTGATTTCGGCTTTGGCAACGGATACGCCGGGCGTCCCGGCTTCGACCACAAAAGGCTTCATTCCGGCGCGACCTGCGGAACGATCCACCGTCGCCCACACGACGACGATCCCGTTGGACTCGTTCAGGGCCAAACCGCCGTTGGTGCAGAAGATTTTTTCGCCGTTCAGAATCCACTCGTTGGTGTCGGGATCGAGGGTGGCGGTGGTGGTGATGGCGGACGTGTCCGAGCCTGCGCCGGGTTCGGTCATCGCCATTGCGCCCCAGACGGGCTGATCCCCTTCGGCAAAACGGCGCAAAAAACGTTCTTTCTGTTCGGGGGTGCCGACGGCTTCGATGGCCGCACCTGCCAACAGCGCCATCGGCATACACAACATCTGGCCGACATCGCCCCAACTGAGCGTTTCAAAGGTGTAAACCATGTTCAGATTCAGGATACCGGGACCGTCGCGCTTCGGGGTTTCGTCGCCGCGCTGTTGGGCGGCGAGTTTATCCAGCGTGCGCTTCTGCTGCTCACGCGAGACGGGCCACGTCATCTGGATGAAACTGGCCGGGCGTTCGTGTTCGTGTTCGTCCAACTGGCGCGACTCTGGGCGCATGATGCTTTGGGCCAGCGCCTCGGTCATCTGTAAGCCCTGGATAATCCGTTCGGGAATTTCAAAACTGATCGCCATTGTGTCCTCCTAGACCATCGCCAGACCATCGAACGTCACAAAACCGCGCGCGTTGCGCAGCCAGCGTTCCACCGGATGTTCGCGGATGTAACCATGACCACCCAATGCCTGGACCGCGCTGTCTGTCACCAGCAGGGCGGCTTTGTCGGCGTACTGCTTGGCGAGATAGGCTTCGCGGGTGGCGTCCTGGCCCTGGTCGAGCTTCCAGGCGGCTTCCCAGACCATCAGGCGGGCGGCGTCGATTTCGATGGCGCTGTCGGCCAGCATAAAAGCAATCGCCTGTTTGGTGGCGATGGGCGCGCCGAACTGGACGCGCTCTTTGGTGTAGGTGATGGCATAGTCGAGGGCGGCCCGCATCACGCCGACGGCCAGCGCGGCTAATGCCGTCTGGCTGTGAGCCAGCAGCCTGTTAAAATTTGCGCCGTCGGTGCCTCCTAAGCGGCAGTCTGCACCCACTTTGACATTGGTCAGGGTGACAGGATAGGTGGGCAGCGCTTTGATCCCCATCAGTTTTTCGCGCGGGCCGATGGTCAGGCCGCCGGCATCACCTTTTACGAAAAAGGCGTCCACGCGATTCTCATTCCAGGCATAAACGAGAATCCATTCCGCACCTTCGGCCAGAGGCACATAAGCTTTTTTGCCGTTCAGGATGAAATGGCCGTTATCGGGAGCGGCGGTAGTGGCGGGACGGTGCGCATTAAAAAACACGGCGGGTTCGATCAGCGCGGCGGTGACGGGCGGCGCGGCTTCATCCAGGAAGAGGGGCAGCAGACTCGCGCGCTGTTCGTCTGTCCCGGCGACGATCAGCGGCACGGCGACCAGGGCGGGGGCCATGAGGTGAAGGGCCAGCGACAGATCACCGTAGGCCAGTTCTTCGTAGGCGAGGACGCCCGTCACGGCGCTGTAGGACTCGCCAAAACCGCCCAGTGCTTCGGGGATGTTGCCGGGCAGGATGCCAAGTTCCCAGCCTTTGCGCAGCAGGCCAGCGGGGAAACTGCTGTTTTCGTCCGCCGCGTGTGACAGCGGGCGGACATCGTTGGTGCTGTAGCGGCGCACGGCATCGGTTAACATTTGTTGTTCTTCGGTGGGGGTGAAACTGAGCATGATGGTGTTTCTCCTCTCAATAAACGCTCCATTGAGACTTACAAAAAATCGAGCAGCGGCTAGACCTGCGGCAGGCCGTACACGCGGACCAGTTCGGGGAGTTCGGCCAGCGTGTAGACTGACGATGGATGGATCGAAGCTATGCGGCGGAACGGGCCGCGCGCCG
>CAYYNB010000117.1:0-3740 GCA_964472565.1 uncultured Anaerolineaceae bacterium | reverse complement strand
TAAAAATAGCCCGGCGATCTCGTCCGCGATTTCGTCGCGGGACAGGCGTCCAGCGGGGCGATACCAGACGCTGACCCAGTTGAGCGCACCAAACAGCGTTTTGATGAAGATGCCCACATCGACGGCGCTAAAATCTTTGGACGCGATCCCAGCCTCAACGACACCACGATAAAGCTGTTCTAATTCGTCGCGCTGGCGGATGTACTGGTCACGCACGCCGGGGACATCGAGCAGGGCGCGGCCCTCGAAGATGACCGCTCCGGCGATGTGTACATTGTCCAATTCACTGCGAAGGTGGACATGGACGATCTCGCGCAGTTTTTGCGGCGGCGGGAGTTCAGTTTCGGCTACGGCACGCACATCCCGCGTGATTTCGGTCAGACCGGCGTCTAATACGGCGACCAGTAAATCTTCTTTGCTGGGGAAGTGATGATAGAGACTGCCCGCTGTCAGGTTGACTTCGGCGGCGATTTCGGCCATCGTCGCGCTGTGAAAGCCCCGGCGGTGAAAGACAGACGCGGCGGCGCGTAAAATGGCTTCGGGATGGACCGTTTGCTGGGCGGGGCGGCGGGGCATGGGCGGAAAACCGGTGTGGAATGGCGCGCGGGAAATCCTGGTTTCGCGGGGGTGGGAGCCGCCGCGCCGCGAAACCGCCCGGGCGCCGTTCAAGGCAAGTTTCCCGCCCCGGCCCGCCGCGGGCAAGCTTTTTAGCGCCCTTTGCGCTTGTGGGAAGGGCAGGGTGATTGTAGTGTGGGCTTGCCTCGTGATCTCGCGCGATTTTCCGGGAGAAGGGGCGCGCGGCGCGGCGCAACCGGCGCCGGGCGAACGGAACGGAAGAGAGATTTAACCTCAACGTCCCCCGCAGGAGGCGGCGCAAGGGCGCCACCGGCGCGTATGAGCGAAAAGGGCCAGTCGAATATTGGCGCGCGGTTCCTGATGACCCTGGCGGCGCTGACGCTTGTGATCGCGGGCCTCAAGGCCGCGCAGGCGATTCTTGTGCCGTTTGTGGTGGCGATGTTCCTGGCGATGCTCGGGATGCCCGCGCTCGTCTGGTTCCAGCGCCATGGACTGCCCAAATGGCTCGCCGTCACCCTGGTCGTCTTCCTTCTGCTTGGGCTGATGACGGGCGCGGGAATGATTGTCGGCGGATCGCTGGACAGTTTCACGAACGCGATGCCCCGCTACCGCGCCGGTCTGGAAGAACTGGTGCGCAAGGGGGCCACCTGGCTCGAAACCAGGGGAGTGGACACCTCGTCGCTGAACGTTGTAAGCATATTCGATCCAGGGCAATTGCTCGACCTGATCGGGGGAACGCTGCGGGGGCTGGCGGGTGTGCTTTCGCGCACGTTGCTCGTGATCCTGACGATGGTGTTTCTGCTCTTCGAGGCGGCGGGATTTCCGAACAAGTTCCGGCTGGCGCTGGGGCTGGAAAGAGGCTCAATATCGCGGCTGCTGAATATCGCCGATGAGGTGCAGCGCTATCTGACGATCAAGACGCTGATCAGCCTCGCCACGGGCTTGCTGCTTGGGTTGTGGGTTTATTTGTGCGGGCTGGATTTCCCGTGGCTCTGGGGCCTGGTGGCGTTTCTGCTGAATTTCATCCCCAGCCTGGGTTCGATCATCGCGGCGGTCCCGCCGATCGCGCTGGCGCTGATTCAACTCGGCCCCGGGCGCGCTGCGGCCGTGGCCGCGGGATACCTCGCCGTGAATTTAGCGCTCGGCAACATTCTGGAGCCGCGGATCATCGGGCGCCAACTCGGGCTTTCGACACTCGTGGTGTTCCTCTCGCTGGTTTTCTGGGGCTGGGTCTGGGGGCCGGTGGGGATGCTTCTCTCGGTTCCGCTGACGATCATCGTCAAGATCATGCTCGAAAACAGCGATGACTTCCACTGGGTCGCCGTTCTGCTGGGGCCAGACCCCGGCCCGGCGGTCAAACCCCACACTCCCCCGCCGGTCAAGGAGCCAAGCGCATGAGCAAGCGCGCCGCCGATCCGCCCTCTCCCGCTAGCGACTCCATGCCGCGGACGGCGGGGGATAAAAAGACGGCGCGCCCGTGCGTCTTTGAGGCGTCGTTCGAGGAGGGCGCGGCGGCGGTGTTCCGCCTGGCGGGGCGGCTCGATACGCGGACGGCGGGCGAGGTCTGGCGCAAGGCGGATCGCATTCTCGAAGCCCGCGCGCCCCGCGCGCTGATTCTCCAGATGGGCGAGGTGGACTACTGCGACGGCGCGGGAATCGCGTTCGTGCTGTATTTGCGCGAGCGGTTCAGCGGGGCGGGGCGGGAATTCGAGATTCGCGGCCTGGCGCCCGGTTTCAAGAAGATGATCGCGCAATATGAGGGCGAAACTTTCGCCGATCCCACCCCGGCGCGCCCCCTGCCCAACCGCCTGCCGGAAGACGTGGGGCGGGCGACGGTCGCGCTCTGGAAGGACTTCCACAATCTGATCAGTTATGTGGGCGAATGCGCCGCCGCGCTGGCTTTCGCGGCGCGCTATCCGGGGCGTGTGCGCTGGAAAGACGCGCTGATGGTGGCCGAGCGCTCGGGGGTCAACGCCCTGCCGATTGTGGCGCTCATCGGTTTTCTGGTCGGCCTGATCATGGCGTTTCAGTCCGCCATCCCGATGAAGCAGTTCGGCGCGGAGATTTTCGTGGCGAATCTGGTGGCGATCTCGATGATCCGCGAACTGGGGCCGCTGATGACGGCGATCCTCCTCGCCGGGCGGTCCGGCTCGGCCTTCGCGGCGGAAATCGGCGCCATGAAGGTCAACGAGGAGGTCAACGCCCTGATGACCATGGGCATTGATCCCGTGCGGTTTCTGGTTGTTACGCGGGTGCTCGCGGCCACGCTGATGATACCGGTTCTGACGGTCTTCGCCGAACTGGCCGGGCTGGTGGGCGGAGCGATCGTGGTGCTATCCTTCGGCTACCCGCTCGTGACGTATGTGAATCAGGCGTTCAGTTTTGTCAGCGTCACGGATTTACTCGGCGGGCTGCTCAAGGCGGGCGTGTTTGGAATCCTCGTGGCGGGCGTGGGCTGCCTGCGGGGGCTTCAGACGCGCACGGGCGCGAGCGCCGTGGGCGATTCGACAACGAGCGCCGTGGTCAGTGGTATCGTGCTGATCGCCGTCACGGATGGCGTGTTCTCCGTGGCGTATTACTATCTCGGCATCTAGGGGGGAGCGCGCCGGGTGCCTGAAGACGTTCTGATCCGCGTGGAGGATTTTACCGCCGCCTACGAAGGCGCGGTGGTGATTGATGGCGTCTCGTTCGAGGTGCGGCGCGGCGAGGTGTTTGTGATCCTGGGCGGCTCGGGCTGCGGGAAAAGCACGCTGCTCAAGCACATGATCGGCCTGTATTCGCCGGCGAAAGGGCGGATTCTGATAGATGGCGAGGACATCGCGGCGGCGCACGGCGAGGCCCGCCGCCAGATTCTGAGGCGCTTTGGCGTGATGTATCAGATGGGCGCGCTGTTCGGCTCGATGTCGCTGCTGGAAAACGTGCGCCTGCCGCTCGAAGAATTCACGAACCTGCCGCCCGCGGCGTGCGACCGCGTGGCGCTGATGAAACTCCACCTGGTCGGGCTGAAGGAATTCGCCAACCACATGCCTTCCGAGATCAGCGGCGGAATGCAAAAGCGCGCCGCCATCGCCCGCGCGATGGCCCTCGACCCCGAAATCCTCTTTCTCGACGAGCCTTCCGCCGGCCTCGATCCCATCACTTCGGCGGAACTGGACCAGTTGATC
>CAYYNB010000116.1:0-19454 GCA_964472565.1 uncultured Anaerolineaceae bacterium | reverse complement strand
GGAACCCCTCTCATCGGCTTAAACCTTCCCTGTATTTTCAGGGGAGCCGGCACAGCTATTTTGCTTGGCGAATCAGATAGATTGTTGAATGTCGCCATGTTATACTCTCGTTATCGACCCTGGTTTTGAACCTACGGTTTGAACAATGAGCAAGCAAGGTAACTATTCTCGTCTACTAGCTATCGACATTGGCAATACGAATATTGTGTTTGGGGTACATAACGGGGAATGCTGGACGCACCAATGGCGCGCGCAAACGGTGCGCGAACGGATGCCGGATGAATACGCGGTGCTCTTTCGTGACTTTTTCAGCAGCGTTGGGCTGAGCATGAATCAGATCAGCCAGTCGGTGGTAAGCAGTGTGGTGCCCCGGCTGACACGCGGGATCGCGGAGATGGTGCGGCAGCAGACCGGATACGCCCCTGTGATCGTGAGCGCGGCGGTTAACCTGGGGATTCGGGTCAACACGGATCAGCCGGAACGGGTGGGGAGCGATCTAATTTCAAATGCTGTGGCCGCGTATGAGCGCGTTCGCTCGAACTGCATTGTGGTCGATTTTGGGACGGCGACCACCTTTACCAGCGTGATCGAGCCGGGGGAAATGATCGGCGTGGCGATTTCTGCCGGGTTGTATACAACGCTGGATGCCCTGGTCAGCCATACCGCGCAGCTTCCGCATATTGAAATCGCGCCGCCGCCCTCTCCCATAGGCCGGAATACGATTCATTCGATGCAATCGGGCTTGATTCTGGGGCATGTGTCGATGGTCGAGGGCATGATCGGGCGGATCAAACCCTTGATGGGCGGCGCAACCGTGATCGGGACGGGCGGCCTGTCGGCGGTGTTGGGTCCGCTGACGGATTGTTTCGATATGGTCGATCCCTGGCTGACATTGGACGGGCTGCGCCTGATTGCCGAGCGCAACCCGCGCCAATAAAAATAGTAAAAATCAAAGCTGTTGAAGCAGCCAGGCGTGCCACTGTGTTTGCAGATCGGCGAGTTTCACGCCTAATTCGGACTCAGTGGCCTTATCCAACGAGGTGCCACCGGCGATGGCCTGTAACCACGCGTTACGGGCTTCCGGACCGTAGGTTTCGGTGATGTAGTGGATCATAGTGAAGGCTTGATCCAGGGCAAGCTGTGCGAGTTCGGGGGTCTCGGCGGCGGGAGCCTGGATGAGGGCTGACCAGTCATAAAGCTGGGGGGCGTCTTCTTCGGTGGAAACAGCCACCGCCGCGACGTTTTTGATCGTGCGGTTGCGCTGGCTCAGGGTATTGAAGCGTGATCCGCCATACTGGACTGTGCCTTCGGCAACCCACCAGGGATAATGATCGGGCTGGTCGCCGCTCATGGCATAGAGTACAAAACGTGTATACTGCTGGCCGATATAGGTTTCGCGGGGGGCAGTATTTTCGGGACCGAGGGTGATCTTGATCGATTCACCGGGCTGATTCCACCGGGTGATCAGCGGAATCGAGATGCGCGTCATCGTTTGCAGCATCGGCCCGCTTTCGTACATCTTGATATGGGCCATTTTGTCCGGCGCAAAATTAAATTCGCGGGTGACGCCAAAATACACATCGGCCAGATATTCCGCTACATCATCGGCCTGGGGCTGGTTCTCGACCATTGCATCGGAGAAATAGTAAAAGCGCACGTTTTCTATGTCGAATGAATGCCAGTTTTCGCCGCCAAACAGCCATTGATCGCCCTCTTTGTAAAAGAGAGCGGAAATGGTTGTACCGCCGGAAGAACCATCGCCCTGCCGCCCGGCCAGACTCCATAAGAGAGTAAAACGCGCAGTGGCCTCGGTGGGCGACACTTCCTCGATATTAAACACCGTCAGATCGACGTAACGCAGCGGGTTTTCTGTCCAGTCACGTGCCCAGGCGACATAATCGGCAACCAAAACCGGATCGCGCTGAGACATATAACTCATAAAGGTGTCATAGTCACCGGCAAGCATGGCATTTTCCAGGCGAGCCACCAGCCGGTGAAGTTCCACTTCGAGGGCGTTGGCCGGGGTCGCATCCCCCGGAGCGGGGGTTTGTGTCGCGGGAATGTCGGTTGGCGCAGCAAACAGGGTCTGTGCCATTTGTCCAGCTTCCTGGTTAGGGGTAGGCGTGGCTTTGTCTTCGATCTTCTCACAGGCGGTGAGAAACGAAAGCAGCAGTATCAGAAGTAGGCCCCGACGCATAGATAATCTCCGTGTGTGAAATACTCTCGGATGATTATACGACGAGAGACGTAGCCTTCGTCAACGAATACGCAGATAGGAGATCGCGCTGTCCTGAAAACTGGCGGACGGCCAGAAGGCTCGCGCCGCCGCGCTGCCGCGTTCGGTGTTGACATACAAATGGGACAGGCTGAGCCGGTTGGCGTGGCGCAGGGCCGCTTCGAGCAGCGCCGCGCCGATACCTGTGCCCCGATGACCGAGCGCCACCGCCATATCATCAATCCAGCCACGCCCCCCGGTCAGCGTTTGGACGAGCGACATGGCGACAAACCCGATCACACGCGGCGGGGTATCGGTGGTTTCAGCCACAAAAATACTGATGGTCTGACGCTCAGCAAAACGGAGGCGCGCGGCATCCCACTCGGCAGCGGTGAGGCTGGCATTGGCTTCGATGTAACGCAGCAGTTCCATCACCGCATCCATATCGGAAATTTCAGCCTGCCGGATGATAAATTTATCTTTCGGATTGGTCTTCGGGCGCTGAAGGGCCAGCCAGCGCTGCAAAGCCTCACGATGGGTGCGGAAGGGCATTTCGGGTATTTCGTCAGGCATCACCACACGCACATCCACCGCGTCATCCGAAGCGGCCATTTCGCCGCCCACCGGACGCGCCCGATAGAATACGATGATACCGCTGGTAGGTGGGCCTTCGGGAAAGGAATAGATGCCGAGGAGGTCAATCAGTTCGATGTCGAGGCCGGTTTCTTCTTTGCACTCGCGCAGCGCCGCCTCTTCTACGCTTTCATCCGCCTCAATATAACCAGATGGCAGCGCCCATTGATTGGGCTTCACATGGCCGCCGCGCTTGATCAGCACCACGCCGCCATCCATCTCGACCAGAATGCCAACCCCCGGCACCGGGTTGTGGTAGTGGACATAACCGCATTCGGGACAGGATAAACGATCTCGCCCGCCAATCATCCGGCGGACGAGATGCTGACCACACTGAGGACAATAAACGAGATCGTTCATAGTTCCAAATAGTCGCGCAGGGGATGGCTGCGGTTGGGATGGCGCAGTTTGCGCAGGGCTTTGGCTTCGATCTGGCGGATACGTTCACGCGTGACGCCGAAATGACGCCCGACTTCTTCGAGGGTGTGTTCCTGCCCATCGCTGAGGCCAAAGCGCATTTCGAGCACTTCACGCTCACGGGAATTGAGCACCGACAGCGCGCCGCGAATTTGCTCTTTGAGCAGTTGGTGCGCCGCCGCATCAACCGGACCAAGAATTTTGTCATCTTCGATAAAATCACCGAGCAGGCTGGAATCCTCCTGACCGACGGGCATTTCGAGCGACATTGGCTCCTGTGAGATGCGTAAAATGCGGCGGACTTTGTTAGCAGCCCGGCGCAGTTTGCGCCCCAGCGCCGGATCAAGTTTCTGGTCTTCGCGCCAGGTCTGGCGGATTTCCTGCACTTCTTCGGGCAGCAGAAATTCCATTTCCAGAGCGATCTGTTCGGCAGTCGGTTCGGAGCCGAGGTCTTGAATCAGATCACGCTGAACGCGCATCAGGCGGTTGATGGTTTCGACCATGTGAACTGGGATGCGGATCGTGCGAGCCTGATCCGCAATGGCGCGGCTGATGGCCTGCCGAATCCACCAGGTGGCGTAGGTGCTGAACTTGAAGCCTTTGGTGTGGTCGAATTTTTCGACGGCGCGCAGCAGGCCGATATTGCCCTCCTGGATCAGGTCCAGGAAGTTGATGCCGCGCCCCATGTAACGCTTCGCCACGCTGACCACCAAACGCAGATTGGCGCGAGTCAGGGCTTCGGCGGCCTGGGGACCACGCTCGCGGATCAGATCAAATTCATGCTGGACCACCCGGTTAAATTCGGGGCGGTTGCTGTTCAGCCAACCCGCGAAAACGCCTTCATCGGGCCAATCGCCCTGTTCTACAAACGTCGAACGCAGTTTTTCCTGCAATGAGGCGGGAATGAGGTAAAGCGCCTCGAACATTTCAAACAGGCTGGAAGCGATGCGGTTCCAACTTTCATCACGCCCCCATTCACCCTGCTCCAGATAGAGACGCACATAGGAGGGGTCTTTGCCATTCCAGCTTCGCCGCAGATTCTGCGCTTCACTGATCAGCAGTTCGACATCCGGTGGTTCCAGGTTCGATTTGGTGGTGTATTGAACGGTTCGAGTCCAGCAGGTGAGCAAGTGTTCATAGATAACCAGAAGCACATCACAGGATTCAGGGGATGAGGCTTCGGCGTTCACCCGTTCGATCATCGAAACCAACAGGTTGGAAGCCGCGATCTGGGATGACAGCCAGGTTTCGCGGTCCGGGTCGAGCAGTTGAACCTGCCCAATTTCCTTTAAGTACATCCGAACGGGATCATCGGCCAGCGCAGCAGCATCTACACGAGCGACGTTGAGTTCCCCTTCCAGGTCGCCTTCGAGATCGCCATCAAAATCACCGTCTGCGCCATCAAAATCATTTGCATCATCGAGCGTGTCGTCCGCATCGACGCCTGTATCGTTCGAGATAATCTCGACACCTAATTCCTCAAGCTGTTCAAACAGCGCCTGGGCTTCTTCGCTGTCAGGATCTTCGAACAGCGCCAGCACCTCGCGCTCGTCGAGTTGTTTATCCCGACGACCCTTTGCGATCAGTTCATCGACTGTGGTCACATTCCCCTCGTCACGTTTTTTTTGCGGTGCCATGATTCCCCGACGCCTGCTCTGGCGATACGCCATTAACGATCACGAGCAAAATTTTTCATCCGGTCTAGTGTTAAATGGATTAAGTTAATTGCACGCCGGTTCGCCTCAATCGCGGTATGGTGATTTTCGTCGCCGCTCTCATCCGCTTCCTGCTGGATGAAATACAGTTCCCGCGATTCACGTTCCAGGCGGCTGTATCTCAGGGTGAGGATTTCACCGATAAACAGATTCATATCCAGTTCCGGGGCCGTATTGGTCCGGGCTTGATCCCTGAGAATGGATTCGAGTTCAAACCGAAGAGAACGAGGCAAGCCCTGCTGGAACAGGTCTAACGGAGCAACCTGTAACTCTTCGACCACTGCCAGCAGTTCACGCGGCAGGTTTTCGAGTAAGTAATCGAGCGGATCGAGATCATCCTGCATAATGGCCTGATCAATCGCCCGAAAAACAGCCTGATAATCGGACCGGCTGAAATCATCGGCATTCAATGGTCCCAGCGCCACACCCACCAATTTGTCCTGCCCACGCAGTTCACGCAGCTTGCGATTCGCCATAAACAACCAGTCGGGACGCTGCAACAACAGCCGCAAACAGAACCCCTCACGCAGGACCGACTGCCCCGGCTGTCCACTGATTTTAAGCCGGTCGATTGAACGTCCTGCTAATTTACGCTGTTCAGGAATGGATGGTACAGCCCGTCTGCTTTTCGCGGTGAGCGCGTGTGCCCACTGCATCAAACTGTAGTCATCGAGACGCAAACGGCGAGCTAACGCCTGAATATTCTGTTGGGAAATAAAGGATAAGCGGCTCTCCTCAGTTGAAATAAGTATGGGCAAAAGTTCCTTAGCAACTGCCTCGCGATCCTGGACCGAGGCATTTTGAGGCAGCCGCAGGGCAGCCTGGTTAATAACGTAATTCGTAACAGGCACGGCCTGTTCGATCAGCGCTTCCCATGCGCCGGGATTATCCCGAATCAGATCGTCGGGGTCCTGCCCTTCTGGTAATGTCACCACCCGAATATCAATTTCTAGTGAGCCAGTGTAGCGCATCATGCCGCGAGGATCAAACGTGACCCGTTGGTCTTCGTCCAGGGTTTCGTGTGCCACGTTTAAACCGCGCATGGTGGCGTTGATTCCGGCCACATCGGGATCGAGGGCCAGAATCAGGCGCTTGGCATAGCGCGCCAACTGCTGAAGCTGGGCTTCGGTGAGGGCGGTGCCCATCTGGGCCACCACATTATGATAGCCGCCCTGGTGGGCCTGCATCGCGTCCATATACCCTTCGACGACGATCACCGTTTCGGTTTCGCGGATGGCACGGCGCGCCATGTCTAACCCAAAGAGGATATGGCTTTTGTCGAACAGAGGTCCCTGCGGCGAATTGAGATATTTGGGGTTATCGTCTTTGTTCAGTGCGCGCGCCCCAAACCCTATTGTCGTGCCGCGCCCATCGCGGATCGGGATCACCAGACGGTTACGGAAGCGGTCATAGACGCTCCCTTTATCACTGCGAATGGCAACGCCCGCCTCGATGATTTCATCCTGGGTGTAACCGTGCATCTGAAGATGTTGCAGCGCTTGACGCCAATCAGCGGGGGCATAACCGATCATAAAGGCGTCCACCGTTTCGCGGCTCAGACTGCGCTTCTGGACATAATCGCGCGCCTGCTGGGCTGCCGGAGACTGAAGCAGTTGTTCATGGAAAAAGGCGGCAGTTGCGTGCAGCAGGGCACGCAGTCGATCCGTCTCGGCCTGTTCTTCGACCTGGGCGGGAGTCATGGGTTCCAGTTCGACGCCTGCACGCTTGGCAAGCTCGCGCAGTGTTTCGCTGAAGTCCCAGCCCTGAGCCTTCATAACAAAACCGAAGACATCTCCGCCTTCGCCGCAAGCGCCAAAACACCGCCAGGTCTGTGTATCTGGGAAAACGATAAAAGAAGGAGTTCGCTCCTGGTGAAAAGGGCACAACGCTTTATAGTTGCGGCCCGCTTTATGCAGAGTTACGTATCCCGATACAACATCGACAATATCCAGGCGGGCTTTAACGTCATCTATCACTGACATGTTTGAGGTAGCCCCACCAATCACCGCTTGAGTCGTTTAGAATTATATGTGGGAGGCCCGGTTCTCGCAAACGCCCTCCCTTGACAAAGGATGTCGGGTGCGGTACGAATCCGCGTTTGGTGCGCGAAAATTATTAGGAAGGCGCTTATGACTCACCCATTGGTGGAATGTATCCCGAATTTTAGTGAAGGCCGCCGCCTCGATGTCGTCGAGGCCATTGTGAAAGCCATGCAGCAGGCGGCACCGATTCATGTGCTGGATACCAGCAGCGACGCCGATCATAACCGTACCGTTGTGACCTTTGTGGGCGAACCGGATGCGGTGGAAAAAGCAGCTTTCGCGGGCATTCGGACGGCTGCACAGTTGATCGATATGACCCAGCACACGGGCGAACATCCCCGGTTGGGCGCGTCGGACGTGGTGCCGTTTGTGCCGATCCGCGATGTGGCGATGGAAGAATGTGTCGCCATCGCCCAACGGCTGGGGCAGCGTGTCGGGCTGGAATTAAATATCCCGGTGTATCTGTACGAGGCGGCGGCAACGCGGCCTGACCGTGAAAACCTCGCCAAGCTGCGCAGTGCTAAATTTCAATATGAGCAGTTGCAAGACGCGATCAAATCGGACCCGGACCGTATGCCGGATTTTGGCCCTGCTGAACTCGGCACAGCGGGGGCATCGGTGATCGGGGCACGCCCGCCCTTAGTGGCTTATAACGCCTATCTGAGCACGGATAAAGTTGATATTGCGGCGAAGATCGCGCGCGCGATTCGCCAGTCGAGCGGCGGCTACCAGTTTGTCAAGTCGTCCGGTTTTCTGGTCGAGAGGCAGGCACAGGTATCCATCAACCTGACCAACTATCAAAAGACGCCGGTTTACCGCGTGATGGAAACGATTCGCAGCGAGGCCGCACGGTATGGGGTGAGAGTCACCCACAGCGAACTGGTCGGGCTGGCCCCACAGGAATTTTTTGTCGAGGCAGCACGCTGGTATTTGCAGCTTGATAAGTTCGAACCCGACCAAATCCTGGAATACCGCATCCAACAAGCAGAGCGGACTCCCTCGGCGCTGTCACAGGAAGAGCCGCCCGTACCGGATGAAGCATCCCGGTTGGTGAAAGCAGTCGCTGCACCGGCCACCCCGGCGCAGTTCGTCACCAGTGTATCTGACGGCACAGCGGTTCCCGGCGGCGGCGCGGTGGCCGCATTGGCCGGCGCACTAAGCGCGGCGCTGGCTGAAATGGTCGCCAAGCTGACTATCGGCAAGAAAAAATACCAGTCCGTCGGCCCGACCATGACGGCGATTGCTTCGGCGGGTATGAATCTACGGCAGCAGTTGCTGGACGCCGTAGAACAAGATGTGAAGGCGTTCACATCGGTGATGGAAGCCTACCGGCTGCCGCAGGATGATCCGAACCGGGCCAGTACGATTCAGACAGCGATGGCACATGCCGCCGATGTACCGCTCAATGTGGCGCGGTTGTCGCTCGAAGCGATGCAGTTAGCCGAACAGGTTGTTAAACTGGGCAATACGAACGCCGCCAGCGATGGCGCGGTGGCGGCGCTGATGGGTTTAGCAGCGATTGAAGGCGCGGCACTCAATGTACGCGTGAATGCGGCCAGTATCGAGGATAAGGGGCTGGCTGAGCGCTATCGCAACGACATCAACGCGATCCTGGAAAAGGCGCGCACCGTCCGCGATGCGGCAGTCGCAGCCACAGAACAACGGGCAGGGCTGGTTTAAGGCTGTGCCACTATTTCGGGCCAGGCACCAGGTTTTCCTGGGATGGCCTCACATTTCGTTCGATTTTTCGTGCGGCGGGAACAGGCCAAAGGGCAGATTATTGTGATACAGTTGGTTGAACGGTTGAGTGCGATTCTGATTATAGGTTTATTGTTAGCTGCCTGTGGTGATAATGGAGAAGATCAAACCAAAGAAACGTTCACACCCGCCGCTACATTGACGGCGACAGCCGATGCTTTCTCCACACTTATTGCGATGCAGGCAACGGCAGTTCCCAGCGTGACGCCCTGGCCGACGCACACGCCGACTTATACGCCCACGACCACCGCTACCCCCACGCTCACTCGCACTTTTACGCTGACGCCCACCGATTTGCCGCAGACAACGACGGCATTTCCGATCAATACGCTGCGCGCCACCCAGACCATTTTAGAGGCCGCCACACCGATTAGCGTGACGCAGGTCGCCATGTACACCGGAACCGAGCCGCTGCAAGATCATTATGTCCTAGCGCGGCCCTTTCCACGCGATCCCAGCAATACGATCCGCGACTGGGCTTCGCGCAGTTATCCGTTTGGAACTACCGGCGGCGGACAATTTAATACGCATCATGGGGTGGATATTCAGAATCCGCAGGGCACACCGATTCTGGCGGTGGCAAGCGGCTGGGTGATTTATGCCGGGCCGGATGATGAAGTGATGTTCGGCCCGCAAAATGATTTTTATGGCATTCTGGCTGTGATCGAACACGATTTCCCCGCGCCGAATGGGGAAAAGCTCTACACGCTGTATGGGCATATGTCCAAAGTGCAGGTGGAAACCGGGCAGCGCGTTGAGCAGGGGCAGATTATTGGGAACGTTGGCTCAACAGGAGTCGCACTCGGCGCACATCTGCACCTGGAAGTCCGGCTGGGCGATCCGAGCGATTACAACAATGTCTACAATCCTGATCTATGGGTGCGGCCCTGGCCGACCTATGGCACGTTAGCCGGGCGTATTTTTAACAGCGACGGCACGCGGACCTACGGCATCATGATCACCATTCAGGCGAAGAATGGGGATGCGTCGCGCTATACCTTCAGCTACAGCGATGACACGATCAAATCCGACCCCTATTATGGCGAACATTTTACCTACGCCGATTTGCCTGAAGGCGATTATGAAGTGTTTGTGCGCGTTCGTTCCGCGCTGGTGTTCAAGCAGGACATCACCATCGCCGCGGGGCAAACAAACTGGCTGGATATTCACTTGAAGTAAGCAAGTATTATCAGTCGAAAAGCCGGTGTTTCCACTCGCCGCCGATCATCGTACCCACTACCTGCGTATCCAGGATTTCATCAGGCGAAATCGTGAATAAATCACGGTCCAACACAAGCAGATCGGCCAGATAACCGGGGGCAAGCGTGCCGAGATCGTTTTCCAGACCGGCGGCATAGGCTGGCCCCTGCGTGAAGCCGCGCAGCGCGGCAGCCATGTCCAGCCGCCCTTCGGGGAACCAGCCGTCTGGTCCCGGCGAACCATCGGGACGGCGGCGCGTCACGGCGGCAAAAATGCCCTTAAGCGGCTCAAATGGTTCGACAGGCGAATCGGAGCCAAACGCGAGGACAGCCCCCGCCTGACGCTGAGCCTGCCAGTTATAGCTCCACCGGGCGCGCGCGCCCCAGTACAAGTCGGCCATCTCATAATCGGAGGTGGCATGAATGGGCTGCATGGAAGCAATAATTCCAAGTTCTCCCAGGCGTTTAGCATCGTGGGGATGAATAAGCTGGACATGTTCGATCCGGTGCCGCCGCGCCGAACGCGGTTCCCCGCGCGCGGCTTCTTCCTGGCGCACCGCTTCGTAGACATCCAGCACATCATGCACGGCGCGATCTCCAATGGCGTGAATGGTCGATGGCAGTCCGGCGGCGCTGGCCCGGCTGACCCGTTCGTAGATCGCCTCTTTGTCCGTCACGACAATGCCGTAATTATCCGGTTCCCCCTCATATGGCTCGAACATATAGGCGGTGCGCGGCCCCAGCGCCCCATCGGCAAAAATTTTAACGCCACCGATGCGAAGCCAGTAATCGCCAAAGCCCCAGCGAAGGCCGAGTTCGTGCGCATGATCCACAAACGGATCGTTGATATTTTTGACAACGCGGAGGCCCAACTGCCCGCGCTCGCGCAGCACTTGCAGCGCCGCCAAACAACCGGGATCGTCAAAGTCGTGGATGCCGGTCAGCCCAGAGGCCCAAGCAATCGGTTGGGCCTCCAACATCAGATCGGCGGTTTGTTCGGCGGTCAGACTGGGAATCCGTTCCGTGACCAGCAGCATCGCGGGCGCTTCGAGCAGAATCCCCGTCGCGCGACCTGATGCATCGCGCTGAATGCTGCCGCCCACTGGATCAGGGGTTGAAGCGGTGATCTGGGCGGCTTTGAGCGCCAGCGTATTCACCCACCCCATGTGCCCACTTTTGGCTCCCAGATAAACCGGGTTATACGGGGCCACCGCATCCAGATCAGCCGCTGTCGGAAAGTCCTTCACGGGCCAATAGGTCTGCGACCATCCCCGCCCCACGATCCATTCGCCCGGCGGGGTGAGACGCGCTCTTTCCGCCACCCGGCGAAGCGCTTCCTCTTTGGTAGGCACTTCAAACACGTTCACACTGCGCAAACTGTGCGCCACGCCTTCCCAGTGAATATGCGCATCGGTCAGCCCCGGAATCACGGAGCGTCCCCCGGCATCATCAATCCGCGTCCCCGCCCCGGCAAGTGCCCGGATCGAGTCATCGCTGCCCACCGCCACAATTCGATCCCGCATAATAGCCAGCGCGGAAGCCTGGGGCTGGGCAGCATTCAAGGTGTGGATACGCGCATTCACAAGAAGACGGTCAATCATGGGACGCTCTCCCGCAAGCTAGGTATCGGACGCGGCATAACCTTCAACTTCGGCAATCGCTTCATAGGGCGTTCTGCCGCCATAGATGACGCTCATCAGCCCAGGCAGATAATGATCCATGGTCAGCACTGCGGGATAGATCGTGTGGCGAATCCAATTGGGCGTTAACATTTCGCCTTCAAAATCCAGGCTGGTTTTATAACGCACTTCGCCATCGGAATAATCCATCTCAAAACCGCCGATCCGCATGCCATAGTTGGCGCGGGTGATGAATTCGGCCACAGCGGGGCGGACCTGCTCCGGGACGCGCGACGCAGCGACGGCATAGAATAAAAACTGTTCGAGGTTGACCACGATATGCGCATAACAGCGCAGATCGCCATTTTTGCCCGAAAAGGATGCCCGGTAGATATATTTATCCTCGACTTGCTGAGGATACCAACTATCGGATTCGAGGAACTGGGCGAGCGTTTCAAAAGCTCGCAAGCCGTTGGGGTTGAGTGGTTCGGGTTCAGTACCACTGTCTAAAGATGGGTTATGCTGCGAATCGTCCATTTTACACCATTCTTACACTGGACCCTCTCAGAGAGTCCACTACGATAACACCTCATGCATGGCTAATGCGACTTCGTCTGGCGTGGGCGCACTGGAGAATCCCACCCGGCACACCGATTGTCCGGCCAGCCGCGCCGCAACACGCACCGCTCGATCCAGATCGCCTAACTGATCCCAGGCAATATGCAGCGCGGTAGCAAACACATCGCCCGCCCCAGTCGGGTCGAGTTGTTCAACCGCAATCGCCGCAAAGCCCTGCGGCTGGCCCTGGCGATACACCACACCACCATGCATGCCATCGGTGACAACCAAAACGGGGGCCAAACGGGCAAAGACAAACTCCAGGTTTGGATCGTGCCGGATGTCCTCGCGGCTCATCACCGTGAGTACTGCCTGCGACAACACCTCTTCCGCCGCCGACCAAGCGACTGCTGTCACACGGTTGTCTGGTTCCTGGCGGCGCATCCAGCCCTGGGGTGTTACGCAAACCCGGCAGTTTGCAAAGGCGGTCATGAAGGACGGATCCACTTCGTAAGCGATTGGTCCTAAGTGAACGAGCCGGGTATTTCGCCAGGATGGAGGCAAAAAATCCGGGAACAACGTGGCAGCACGATGATGGAGAAGCTGCGTGCGTATGCCATTAGTATACCGGTTTTCAAAGGTCGTGGTATGGTCAGATGGCACATTAACGACCATGACATTTGGCGGCAAACTTTGAAGTAGGGGTTCATCGAGGGCGGCGCTGGTCAGGATGCCAACCTTTAAACCAAATGAAACGGCGGTATAAGCGGCAAAACTCACTGTACCGCCCAGTTGAGGGCCGTTGGGGGTGACATCGTGGGAGATATGTCCAATCAAAAGATAGTCGGGCGTGGTATCTGTCATTGTTTATCTACCTAAAGAAAAATGCCGCGATAGGACGCGGCAGATTATACACGTTATAAAACATTACTTTTAGCGGCGGTTCGGAATAATCGTTACTTTCCGATGTTCGCCTTCGCCCACGCTCTGCGTCATCACGTCTTTGCGGTCCCGCAGCGCGAGATGGATAATCCGGCGTTCATAGGGCGGCATGGGTTCCAGGGGCACGGTGCGGCCCATCTGCACCGCCTGATCCGCCATGCGTACCGCCAGCTTGCGGAGCATCTGTTCGCGGCGAGTTTTGTAGCCCTCGACATCCAGCACAATATTGGCCCGGCGCTGCAATTCGCGGCTGACGATCAAACGGGTAATATATTGTAATGCGCCTAACGTCTCGCCGCGCCGCCCGATCAATGTGCCCAGGTCACGCCCATGAATCTGAAGCACCCAGGGCGCGACATCACCGCCGGTTGGTGCCGCGCGGTAAACATCTACCTGCGCCTTAATATACATGCGGCCCAGCAATTCCTTGACAGTTGCCAGCCCGACCCGCGCATCATCATCCAGTTCGTCGTCCTGGACTCGAACGGCCTGTGACAACAGCGGAATATGGTCATCGTCGTCTTCATCGACATCATACGCCCCCGGACGTTCCGCACGCTGCGGGGGCGGCGGCGGTGGAGTGGCGGGGCGAGCTGCCGTAGTCAGACGAACACGCGCCGGACGGGCACCGATCCCCAGCAAACCTCGGCTGGGTTCATCCAAAATCTCAACAATCACGCTCTCACGCGAGACACCGAGCTTACTTAAGCCTAACTCGATTGCTTCCTCGATATCCGCCGCGCTGGTTTCCACAGACCGCGTTTCACTCATCGATTTACTTCCTCGTCAAAAGAGACCATTAGCCTTTAGCTTTTTTAGCCCGACTGGTCCGTGTATCGCTGATACCCGGACGTTTCGCTTTGATCGCCGGACGATCCACACTTCGTTCTACCGGGATACGCTTGGGTTTTTCATCTTCAACCAAGCCCCGTTTGGGTTTGTCCACGACCAGCGGATCGGCGCGTTTTACTTTATCCAGTGACGGCGGTTCTGCAACCGTGCGCCCCGACATCGTTTTGACATCGATTTTGCCCGTTAGCATCCCCTGTCCGATACCAATCAGGTTGGACACGATAAAGTAGATCGACAGGCCGGAAGCAAAAGACAGGGAAAAGAAACCAAACATCAGCGGCATCACGATCATCATCTGTTTGGTCATGGCGGCAGAAGGATCGGGTTTGCTGCCGGGTTCGGGTTCTTTGGGCGCGGGCATCATTAATTTTTGCTGAAGCCACGTCGTCACCAGCACCAGGATGGGCAGGATATACAAGGGATCGGGCACGGCCAGATTGAGCCACAGGAACCGGTTGCCCAGCGGGATCTCGCTTGCCAGCGAGGGCACCCACAACCGCCCCGACAGGTTGAGCAGTTGCAGCGGGGTAGCAGCCAGCGTGGCGATAATGGCCTGGTAAAGCGCAATAATCACCGGGAACTGAATAATGAGCGGCAAACATCCGGCCAGGGGATTGACCCCAAACTCTTTGTAGAGGGCCATTTGTGCCTGGGCCTTCTTTTCAGGATCGTTTTTATACTTTTCCTGAAGTTTCTTCAGTTCCGGCTGGAGCGCCTGCATCGCCTTGGTCGAGCGCTGCTGCTTGGCCGTCAAGGGATAGGTCGCCAGACGCACCAGAATGGTGAAGACCACAATCGCCAGAACGACATTGCCGCCCAAAATTTTGTACAGGAACAGCAGGATCGTGATAAACGGGTTAATGATGAAATCGAGCATGCGACGATCTTTCTACTTTCGCCTTGTTATTCGGAATAGTCCCAGTCGCGCTTACCAGTTTCAATGTTGTAAGCGACCACCAGTTCTTTATTCTCAGATGTTCCTGCAACCACCAGCAAGGGCGACGCTGGATCTTCCGGATCGCTGGGCACCAACACGAGATCCGTCAACACTTCGCCTTCAGTCGTCTGCTCCCACTGCTTGGTCCCATTGTCTTTAGCGAAGGCATAGATGCGCTTGTCTTTCGAGCCGACAATCACCATACCATCAGCACCAGGAGTCAATGCGGGAGTGGCACGAATGGGTTCTTCCGAAAGCTGCTTTTTCCAGATGGTGGTAAACGCGCCTGTATCACTAACCGACACGGCGTACAAATACCCGTTCAAGTCCCCAAAATAGAGCATATCACCCTGGGGCGTATCCTCGGTGCCGGCAGGCTCCGCTGTGGCTTCGGGAGTGGGTTCGGCAGTCGCGGCAGCGTCGCTTGTCTCAGCGGTTTGATCCGTGTTAGGGACGATCTCGCCGGTAGGGGCTTCGATAATGGGACTGCCCCAGATCCAACCTTCGGTTTCAAAGGAACTGAGGATCTTCTGGGCATTCAAATCAATCAGCAGCAAGCCCTCGCCCAGCGTTCCGACATAGGCCCAGTTGTGACGCGCATCGTAAGTCAGGCTGCCAGGGGCGGCGCTTTTCATATCGATCTTCCACATTTCTTCGCCGGTTTCAGCATACAGAGCGTAGAAGAATTGATCGAGCGATACCACGTACAGCATGGCAGGGCGGTCTTCCTGCGCCGGAACATAAAGGGGCGTACCCCAGACACCATGATCTGTCTCAAAGGTCCAGATGGTATCGTTGGGCTGGGTGCTGCTGCGCGGAAGGGCTACCACATTGCGGCTGGCAAGACCATAAAAAATCATGTCATCGCCCAGAGCAACACCGCTGATAATGCGATCATCCGGGGTGGTAGACAGTGGGCCGATCTTGTCGCCTTTGGGAGGGGTATAGAGCCAGCGGACTTTGCCATCGGTGGTGTTAATGGCGTGCAGGCGACCTTTAAAATCGCCCACATAGACGGTTTCGTTCGCTTTATCTACAACGGGAATTGCAAAAAACTTGCTGTCCCGATCATCCTCGCCGGGATATTCCCAGAGCCGTTTGCCAGTGGACGCGTTTAAGGCCATCACCTTTTCGTTATAGGAGACGTAAACCGTGTCGCCCAGCGTCGATGGTTCTCCGTTCGACGCAATCCCGGCCCAGCTATCGCCACGGACGCCACCACAGGCTGCCAACAGGATCGACGCGATCAGCAGGAGCGCCAATACGGATAATTTACGATGTAACTTCAGCATGAATTCCTCGACCTCTAACCACCCGTCTAGGGAACCGGATCATAACCACCAGGGCTGATCGGATGGCAGCGTGCAATGCGTCGCAGGCCCAGCCATGATCCCTTAAAAAGACCATATTTCTGGATTGCCTGATAAGTATAACGGGAACAACTCGGCTCGTAGCGGCAGCTTGGAGGCATCATACGTGACAGGGTAAGCTGGTAAAAACGGATCAGCGCCAACCCAATATACTTCATGAAATGTCCTCCCTCCACAACTTGCTGCGGCGCAAACTGCTAACCACCGCTGCCTGCACGGACTGGTAGCTCTGCCCCACTATCGCGTCGCGCGCAATAAACGCCAGATCATAGCCCGGCACCACATGCGGGTGAGCATCACGCACCACCGCACGCAGCACACGCCGGACTCGATTGCGAACCACAGCAGATCCTACCCGCTTGCCGGTAATAAAACCATAGCGGTTATGCGCCAGATCGTTAGGGGCAGCACTTAGAATTATAAAGGGATGCCGCCAAACTTGCCCGGTTTTTCGTAACCGTTCAAAGTCATCGCTCTGGCGCAGTCGCAGATGGCGTTGCATTGCGGCTGAAATAACCTAGTGGCTCTTCCAGTTGATGCGCTTGACGTGGTTATTCATCTTGGGTGTCAGTTTCGCGCGTCCGCGTGCCCGGCGTGCCTGGAGAACTTTGCGTCCATCAGCAGTACGCATACGCTTGCGAAAACCATGAACGCGCACACGGCGGCGAATCTTCGGTTGGTAAGTACGTTTTGGCATGATAGAACCTCTTTCAAAAAACGCGCCTGGGGCGCGATGTCAAGCAGACAAAGGTTTGAGACAGAGGGAAAGTATAACGCATGGCGCTAGGTTGGGTCAAGGGCGGGGACACAGCAGCCGGTATGCGAATGTCACATACCGGCTGGGTGTCTAAGAATGGCCCCTCCCCCGGAGAGGCCATTACGAACGATTACAGTTTACGATGATCCTCTGGAGAAGGCAGCCGACGTTCGCGGCTGGCATTCTCTTCAGCAGGCGAGTCTTGAGGATACTGATCAGCATCGGGGCTATCCGTGAGCTGAGCAGCCTCGTCCTCAACCTTGATCGCCGGGGCCGTGATCGGGTCGGCGGGTGTCGAGAAGATGTTCGAGTCCGGCGAGAACTCATCCGCCTTGAGAATATCGGACGTGAAGACGACCGTGTGACCGTCGCAGTACCAGGTGGGCGCGTAGTCGGCAATGTCGTTATCCGTCACCAACCGGGTTTGTTCGGTGGCAACTTCGTAGACATAGATGTCCAGGTCGCCGTCCAGGTTCGACTGGTACGCGATCAGAGCATCGTCGTCGGACCACACTTGCAGGGTCGCATCGCCAGCCGGGTCAGACACCCGTTTGATCTCGGTGCCATCTGCATTCATGACGTAGACCACGCTGTTGTCGCCTTCGTCACGATGCGAGTTGAACAGGATCAGCTTGCCGTCGTGTGAGTACATGGGTTCGTGATCATCACCACTACCGTCGCTCAACTTGGTCACTTCGAGCGTGCTGATATTCAGTTCGTAGATTTGCCACAGGTCGTCGCGGTCACTCTGGAACAGGAGCTTGGTGCCATCGGGCGACCAGAAGGCATTGATGTCGTTGGCCGGGTTATCGGTCAGCCGTGTTTCCGCGCCAGTCGCCACATCGACCATGTACAGTTCCCAGTTGCCATCGCGCGCCGACTCGTAGACGATGTAGTTACCCACCGGCGACCACACGGGATCGACATCAATGGCGTCCACCGCGTAGGTCACGCGCTGCTGTTCGGAGCCGTCGGTACGGCCCACATAGATTTCCCAGTTGCCATCGCGGTTGCTGGCGAAGGCGATCCAGGCGGAGTCAGGTGAGCGGGACGGAGCCACATCAGAGACGCCTTGACCAACACCCTGTGACAGGTTGACGTTGGCTTCAGGATCACCGGGGATCTTGCCCAGGCGGAAGATTTCCCAGTCGCCGGTCTGGTTGGTGTGGTAAACCAGCCAGTCGGGGCAGACCGCGCCGCCGATTTCAATCGGTGTCCAGGGGCCGCTGAGCACTTCGCCAGTGCAGAGCGCCGGGTTCATGTCCACAACGGGGAAGCCGTTGCTGCCCATATAGCTGGTCAGACCGCACTGCGGCACTTCCGCGACTTCGGTGGGTTCCTGAGTCGGTTCGACAGTCGGTTCGGGGGTCGGCGTAGTATCGGGCTGCTGGCAGTAGGTATCAACCGTGATGCCACCGGGAGCCGTGAGAGTGATTACCCCATAGTACCCCTCGACGTTGATCTGCATCGTTTCACCCGCACCAAGCTGGTACTGGTCCTGATCCAGAACCGTGCCGTTCTCGTCTACCACCTGGTAATCTTCCGGCGCGGACATGGGGCCACCCGTGTTGATGATGGTGAAGGTTGCTTTACCGTTTTCGACGCACTCGCCATTGAAGACCAGTTTCGGCAGCGCGAAGCATTGATCCACCGCAGCGGACACGTTCAAATTAGCAATGTTGAAGTAGATTGTTCCGCCATCAGGCCGTGCAGGAACAGTGAAGGACTGGCTTTCGCCTGTACCCAGGACGTTCGTCTGGCCTTCAGCGAGCGTTTCTTCGTTCGCATTGATGATGGTGTAGTTCTCTGGGGCGGTCATCGGGCCACCGACATTGGTTACGGCGAAGAACACTTCGCCCGTGTCCACCGAGCACAATCCCACGGCCATCAGTTTCGGCAGCGCGAAGCAGTCGGTGATCGACGCTGATTCCGCCAACCCGGCAACTTCCATCACAACGGCGCTGCCATTCACTGGAGCGGCCACCGTGAAGGACTGGCTTTCGCCTGCACCCAGAGCCTTAGTGAAACTGGTCATCACACCCACTTCGGAGCGGATGGTGTATTCCACACCGGCGTTCATCGGGCCGCCGCTGTTGGTTAGCGTGAAGACGACTTCGCCCGTATCCGTCACGCACTGGCCGCTGAGTGACAGCTTGGGCAGCGCGAAGCAGTTATCGACGCTGGCCGCAGCGGTCAACCCGGCTGCATTGAAGGTGATCGTTCCGCCATCAGTACGCGCCGGAACCGTGAAGGTCTGGCTTTCGCCCGCACCGAGAACATTGGTCATACCCTTGTCGAGTTCCGCGCCGCTGCTATCGGTGATGGTGTAGTCGGCGGCGGCAGTCATCGGGCCACCACTGTTGGTCAGCGTGAAGACGACTTCGCCCGCATCTACCGAGCACTGGCCCGCCGCTGACAGTTTCGGCAGCGCGAAGCAGTT
>CAYYNB010000115.1:0-19551 GCA_964472565.1 uncultured Anaerolineaceae bacterium | reverse complement strand
TATGATAAAGACCTGGCGGCTCACGAACTCCCCGACCTGGCCGAAAAAGCGGCGGGGAAGATTGCCGAACGCGAAGGAACTACTCTGCCCGAATGGCGCGGTCTGACACCAGATGAATATATCCAGTTCGAGCGCCAGTTGGGTTTAGTCCAGGATGTCGAACCGGAGTTTCCGCCTGAACAAGCCCAGAACGACCTGCTGCATACCGCCTACGATCTCGGCGGCGTGCAAACTGATATCCAGGCAGAAGAGCAGCATCCGGCAGTGCGTGCTTTGACCGGAATTGGGCTGTCCGCCGAGGATTTCGACCCGGACCGCGACGTGCCGCCGTTCTACGATGAAGCGACGCAAACCGCGTACTGGATTGGCATCTATCAGCCTGACCCAGATGACCGCGAGACATGCGTCGCCAGCATCCTGTCGCTGACGCGCGATCCCGACACGGGCGACTATGAAGCACAACTTGCCCCCTGTGTGGCTGGGAATTGGGACAAAGCCTACCAGTCCAGCGAACACCTCATCGGTATTGCCCAGCGCAGCGACGATATCGAGCGGGTTTTTGAGGCGGCTGAAGGCATGGCGATTGCTGCTGACCAGCGGGATACCTGGCAGCAGGAGCGCGGCGTCCGCCTGGAACCGGAGTCGGCGCAAAACATCGCAGACTATGCGGCGCAAGCCTGGGAGATCGCCCTATGAGTGATTTAACCATCAATTTCACTTTCCGGCTGACGGAGGAGGACAAAGCCGCGCTGGCCAGTTTGGCGGAGCGGATGGGTTGTGATCGCGGGGAAACTCTCCGCCGCCTGATCCGCGCATCTCACCAGATTATTCCCGGCGAAAGCGGTCACTTCGTTGCACATGGTCAAGGGCTGCGCCTGAAGCTGCAAGTCTCGGAGCGTGCGGAATGAAAAACGAACCGTTGATCCAGAAAGAGTTTCCGAGCGGTGATGCGGTGATTGACTTTGGTAATGGGCCAGTCTACCGGACTCCGGAGGCGCTCTACACCGTCGAGCTTGATCCGCCCGGCCATCCTTTGAGCGACGAACCGTTTGGGGTGGACCTGGTGCGTACGACACGCAGCGAGTACGGCCTGGAACGGGAACAGCGCCTGACGCTGGCCGAATACCACTCCTACATGGCTGCCGAAGAACATGTCCGCGAGCTAGAAGGAACGCTGCTTGAACAGGGTCGCGATGGACTGCCAACGGAACTGGCGCTGCTGGATGCCATGCCTTTTGAGCGGGACCCGGCAACCTACCTAGTCGCCCTGTATCCACCGGATCCAGAGGCCAAACGCGGTGCGGTTCACTTGCTCCGCCTGGATGGAGAACGGCTGGATATCGCACCGGTAGCCCATGGTCCTACCGTAGAACTCGCGCCCATTGAGCAGCGTTTGTCCGAAGTCCAAGCCGAAGGGGATACCGATAAGCTGCTCGAAGCCGCCACCCTGGAAGCCATGCGTGCCGACGAACTCGCCCCTTACACGCCGTTGTTTGCTGATGAGGGAGCTGAAATAGCCGGAGAAAAGACGATCTCGTTCGTACCAGAGCATCCCGACTGGCCCGATGCCAGCGCGTGGGATCAACCACCTACACCCCGACCGGGTGCATTGGTGCTGCCGGTGACATTCGATGAGGCCATGACGCCCTTTGATGAGCAGGGGCACTATGTACCCCACCACTGCGACGAGGCGAATACTGTCCACTTCTTTTCGGTGATTGATCGTCCATCCGACAGCCCGCTGCCAGAAGGAGTTGATCACGAACTGCGTTACTTCAGGGCGCAGCAGACAGAAGACAACATCATCATCCATGACTCGCAGCCGGTGATGGGCGTAGCCGATTCCACCATGTCGCCATGGCCGCTGCCTGCGCTGCATCTGTACCTGGAAGAGGGAGAACTTGACGCCGCACAGGAGTTAGCCCGTGATACCGCCCAGGACAACGCTCTGCCGTTCCCGGACAAGCTACCAGTGTTGGGATCTGAGGAACCGCAACATGAGCCGGACAAAGGTTGGTATCACTTCGATACCGCGCTGGTAGCTGCCACCCCTCAGGGCGTGGATGACGGGTACAGCGTGGGTGTAGTCGATGTGTATGCCAATCACCAGACAGGCGCGTTCGCCGCCCGTTGTCTACCGATGGGCGAATACCAGACGTTTGACGAGGCATTGGAGCGCCAGCATGCTTTACTGCAACGCCGTCTGGTTGAAGGGCGCGATTCTGCCCTCACAACCAACGGCTTTAACGAGAGTCCTGCTTTGTACGAGCGTTTTGCCCAACAGGAAGCCGCCAACCGTCTGACCGATATGCTCGAACAGCACGACGGCAACTATCCGCCCGACTACGATGGTGACGAGGAACCGGGATGGGACTCTCTCTCCTCCAAGGAATGGGCTGCTTACCGGGATCATGTGCAGGTCATCACCGAGATTGTGCCTGGTACAGCCCGTATCCACGACAGCCTGCCCACAGCTACACCTGGCTTCGCAGACAATGCCCTGGTGACTGCCAGTATGCAGCCGGATGCACCCTATCTCCAGGCGGAAGAGTTCGGCATTGAGGACTTTGTGCCAAAGGACGTCGCTCCGACCTGGAGTCTGGACATCGTACCCGCGCGCGATCCCGAGGGGGCGCAGTTGGGCTACTCTGCCGTATGCGTGGTGGACTTTGGCGATCTGGCCGAGAAACTGTCGCCCGATGAACCACAGCATGCCCAATGGCTCGAAGTAGCGCAGTTCCAAACTGAGGAACGGGCGAGGAAGTTTCAGGATGATTTCATGTCGCTGGTGGAGGCGGACGAGTTGGGCAGCGTCACCGGGCCAGCCCTGGCAGGCTTTATTGCCGATGATCTGAACATGGACAGCCAGTGGCAAGTGATGGACAAACCAGCCCTGGAACAGTTCAGGGCTGGTGAATGGTCTCTTACCCATAAACCGGAGCAATGGCAACCCCGGCTGAAAGAGACATCCAGCCCGGCGCTTGAATCTGCTTATCACGATCTTGATCTGTAAGCAAAAGCCCGGCTCATCACCGGGCTTTTATATCAAACCTTTTCGCCTAAGTTCCCGATCAAGTTTGTCGAAGCCTCGTTGTTTATCCTTCGATAAATCAATGTGCACGTGTATCGTCTTTGTGTTTTCATATGCCGATATTCTTATAGTCTACGTGATATTTCTTATCCCCCTGGTTCTGTATCTTTCCATTTTACCATTTGCACGTTAAACGAAATTCATTGTATTATCGTTAATCAGTTTTTTCCCCTCTTGGTTATAAAATAAGGAGTGCAAATTAATGCGAGCGTGTCACAGTTGCGGACAGAAAATTCCGCGCCATGAATACCAATATTGTGCTCAATGTGGCACTTCAATTAGTCTCCGCGCTCCTAACACTGAATTCTCAAAACACGTAGAGCGTTATTGCCAAGAAGGACATCATTTTCTTTCAACAATTTTCCCGATGATTCCGAAAACTTATTGGCAACCAGGAAATTCACAACTTCAGTGGTCAAGCGGTGAACCACTAGAAACCAATGTTTGGCGGGTAAAAAAAGGAACATCAGGAGTGATCGTACAAGGTCCATGTATGGATCTTGATATTGGGTTATATGATGTTGAATTCCAGATATGTCTGGTAGAGAACGTTGAACCTGATAGTCAAGATATTCTGATCTTAGAGGTTACAACACACAATGGCGAAGGTCTGCTTGAAAGAATGCCCATAAGAGCTAGTGCTTTCCCTCGCCAATTTAACCCTACGGATGAACACCTAGGCGTAAGATTGAGTTTTGTTCTCCAACGATTTGTAGAAGATGTTGAATTCAAAGTAGAGAGTTTGGGAACAGCAACATTTGACATTTATGGCATCAAACTGATCCCACGGTTCGGCACAATATGGTTACCCCGAGAGATGAGGTACTTTCCCCCTGATAATTGGAGTTTTCATGCGGACGAGAGTGTTGTAGCAGAAAGTTCCGAAGATACTTTGCTTTTTGGCCCGTATGTGGATCTCGATGAAGGCTCTTACCAGGTAGCGTTTAAACTAGAACTACCTGAAGATACAAATCCAGACGAAGACATAGCTGTATTGGACGTAATATCCTACAGATCGGAAGGCGAACACAACATTATTGTTCCTGAGCAAATTATTTCTGCAAAACAGATTCTGAAGTTTCCAGTTTTTGATTACAAGCTGGCCTTCAAATTAACAGAATCACATAAAGGTGTTGAATTCAGAGTCAGGCCATTGAAAAGGGGCCTGGTGATAAAATGGATCCGCTTGGCAACAGGTGATGAGGCGATCTGGCAGCGCTACTACCACCTTGGCGGGATTTCATCAGTACTGGGGCCTCCTCGAAGTAACCTGCAATCAGCAGCCCCATCTTCTTTTGGAACCACCGGATTACTTAGGCGCTTTGAGGGAGGAACGATTTATTGGAGCGACAGGCATGGGGATGCATTTGAAGTCACAGGGGCAATTGAAGCACATTTCGAAGAACTGGGTGGAACATCAAATCCGATGTTAGGTTTTCCCAAAACCCATCCTCGCCATGTCGAAACCCAAAAGAAGTTCAATACGACGGGAAAAATACAGCGCTTTGAAAATGGGGCTATGATATTGAGCCATCGCGATGTTTATAGCGGAAAAGATGTAGCATTCGAGGTTTGGGGAGCAATCGGCTGGGAATATCAGAATATTGGAGGAGTCGAAAGTGATCTTGGTTTCCCTATAACCAGAGAAATATATGTGAAAGAGTCTGTTGCGAGAAGTGTATTTCAAGGTGGGGTAATCGTTTGGGATGGAAACCAAGAATACACGACTGTGCATTTTTTCCCAAAGCCAGAAATTCAACTCGAACTTCCATCTTCTGTTAAATTGGGTGAACCTTTGAGAATCCGGGTAATCGCTTGGAACAGGGGCGGAAAAGCCGAAGATGGTTATTTCTCTGTTGCTTTCCCGGATTTAGCCATAGTAGATTCAGACCTCTGTCACGCGTTAAGCGATGGGATCGAAATCAAACATTATCCAGCAAGACACGAGATTGGGGGGTCGTATGGTGATGGGAAAAGATATAGGCTTAAGTATCCAATGGTAGAAGCAGTATGGGCTCCTGTTCAGCCTAATACAATGAGCTCCTTTGAATTAACTGTAACCCCTCGGAAGTTGGGAGAATTCAGGGTCGAGTACAAATGTTCAATGCGCTCCCCAGCAGAGCTTGGGTTCATTGCGGATCCCCCTATTGGCAGCAATTTACCCCTGGAACAACAGGAAGAACATGTGCACCTCAAAATACCCCAAGTAATCAATGCAACTGGGACAAATACAAAGGCGTCATCCGATAATATTATATTTATATCTTATCGTCGAGACGATTCCGAAAAATTCACTCGCCGGATCCATAGTCAACTGGTTGCCAAGTATGGACAAGACAAAGTCTTTTTGGATCAAGAGTCTATAAAACTGGGGCTAGATTGGAAAGAGGTATTGCGTGAGGCCATTGCTAAATCTATAGTTGTATTGGTAATAATCGGCCCCAAATGGCTAGGAGATCGACTATCTGAAAAAAACGATTTTGTTCGCCAAGAAATCGAAAGGGCAATTCGTTCCGGTAAGATCGTTATTCCTGTCCTTATAGACGAAACAGAAATGCCAAGGGAGGAACAGCTTCCGTCTTGGTACCTTCAAAACCTACCAGATAAACAAGGTGTTCAGGTTAGGCAAGGTTCGCATTTCAGTTCGGACATTAAAAGATTACTGAACCGCTTGGATGAAATAATTGAGCCTACAGAATAGATTGGACAACAACCGGTTAGGGAACATACTCTCCTTATGTGAAGTAGGCAAGACTTAATCTGACACTCTAAGATCAAAGAAGAGGAACAGGGGGTGTCAGATGAAATCTTGTCTAATACACCTTATGTTTGTCAGTAGGATTTCTCGTTTGGACCTCGTAGAAGTGGCATCAAATATTTTTTCGCCCTTGCAGCCAAGCTTACCTAAAACCAAAAGGGCTATGTGATACACAACTTACGTCGTAGCAGTTTGCTCGGCCTGGCCACCAGCCGATGTATCACCCGGCGCGGCTCACCCGTGCCTAACATGCCACGCCGCTCACCTCGGTCAATGCGCTGCACCTCCAGCACAAGGAAGTTCTCAATCTCAATCCGTCCACCGGACACCAGTTCTTCGGTCCACACATCAATCAATGCCTCGACCACCCGCTGCACATCGTGGTTGCGGATCCGAGTATGACGGGCAATCTCGCTCACCATCTTCTTTTTCGTCAGTGTCATGTCATTTCTCCTGCGCAGCAGCAGTTCGCGCCTGGTGTTTGGCTCTCATCTGGGCCAACGGTATCAATGGGACCGGAATACGTTCCATTTGTTTCATGCGTAGATAGGAGTGTTCCATCGTAGCGCGGTCAGGGCCGGGTTCAACTACTGGTGCGGTTTCCGATAGCTGGATCGGATTCAGATCGAGCGTAATGCCCCGTTCCAAACGTAAAGGTTCGACTTCTTTAGAAGCAGCGAAACGTGCTCGCCAGTCGCGGCGCTCGTACAGTCGTGTGAGACGGGCGGTTAGAATGACCTGGGTGGCAAATCCTGGCTCGACGTAACGCGCAAAAATGGTGCAGTTACCTGATTGCGGGGTGATTACTTCATCTACTGTCAGCAATGGGCGCTGGCGCAGATGGCTGTTAGGATCGTCCTTGTTCGCGTCGGCAGTGGCGATGCCAGACGCCTTTGAATAGTACTCTGCCGTTTCCGCATCACACCCGCCAAAGACAATTTGAGTCGCCAAACCTGTAAACAGCGATTGTGTACCTTCCTGACCGTAGATCAGATGGAACTGCCCTTTGGTCTGTGCGCCTATCAGGATACTTATGCGCCGCTTACGCACCAGATTCACGTCGGCGACCAGGCTGTCGAGTTTACCCAGTGTCGGAAACTCGTCCAGCACTACGCCGACCGGCATAGGTAATGGTCCACCGTTTTGTTCACCAATGGTATCCAGGTCCAGCATCAGCTTGCGCAGGGTTGCGCCGAGATACGAGGCATAGACCGCGCGCATCCGTCCCGGACAGGTCAGCACAACGACGGTTGGCTGTGAGATGATCTGTTCCGCTTCGAAGTCCGAAGCGCTGGTGTTGGCGCGCACATCAGTTGAAGCCCAACCAGTCAGCGCCGTTGCCAATGTTGCGACCACATTCGATGCCACTTTTCCATCTGAGCGCACACTGGCGATGAAGGCATTTGCCAGCAGCGAGGCATCATCTCGCTTCGAAGACAATTTTTCAGCTAGTGCCTTGGGATCGTTGAGCGCATTGTAAATATCGCCGAGCGTATCAAAGCGGATGAGGCAGGCAGCGAGAAGTGCAGCGGCGCTGTCGGTCCAGAACCGATTGTCGCCTTGCGCGCTAGGGACTAGTACATCGGCAATTGCGCGGGCATCGGAGACATTGCCGATATCGGCGGCTAAGTTATAACGTGGCCCGGCGCTGCTGGTCGGATCATGTACTGCGACCAGATGCCCGGTAACTTGGGCAAAGTGATTGACGTGCTCTTTCAGTTCACCCTGGGGATCTGCTACGATGAGGCTGTGTCCGGCCAGCATTCGGTCACCGATGACGGGCAGAATCACCCCCTGGGTCTTACCAGAGCCTGGACCACCCAACGTCAAAATGCCTCTTGCCGCATCTTCTCCGCTCAGTTGGAATGTGCCAGTTCCATAATCCAGCCGCCAACGATTCTCACCCCAGAACGCGCCGAAGAAGGCCACCCCTTCGCGATCTAGTCGTCGATAACGCCGATACTCGTGCATGGTGCAGAAATGAGAGGACCCGAGCGATCCCCGTCGCACCGCCGGGCGGCGCAGCCGATCCACGCGCTCACGCAGCCAGCCGCCCTGCCGCAGCCCTTCATGCAAGACAAAGTTCGCCATACCCAGCGCCATACATCCCATCACACCAGCGATGAACAATCGCATCCGGTTGATGGTCGGCGGGCCGCCAGCCACTGCTGTTATGAATCCATTATTGATCTGTGGACCGGTTGCACGGTGAATGGCAAAATTGCCCATCAAAGTCAGGTAGAGGGCGGTCATTCCGAGAGAGACGATCCCGTGTGCCAGCATCCGCAAAACCAGATCGCGTCGGGTGCTTTGCTTCGGCTGATCGGTGCGGCGGATCGAGGCTCCCATCAGTGCAGCAGCCATGATCGGAATCACCGGGACCAAGCACAATAGCGGTGCAAGACAGCCGCCCAGCGCGGCACGTCCTTCGGTGAACAGCCAATAAAACATAGATTACCTTCCCCGCCGCAGCCACCATGAGGTCACTGCATAACTGATCACGACCAGACCGAATACCGATAAGTACAAGGCTTCATCGAAGCTCGCCCCTAACCGGGTCAGGACTGCCGAGGAAAACAAAATGATCGCCAAGACTAAGAAGCCGTTTAAGGCAGATGAAGAAATCACTCGTATGCTCTTCTACCTGGGAAACCAAGCGTCCAAACTGTCAATGTCTTGTGGAATGTCGTCTGCCGGTTTGATGTCTGGCTCCGGTCGCAGCCGCCGCCACTCCGGGCCAATGGTCTGATCCAGCACGGCCTCGAATTCCTGCCGCGCAACCTCATTGAAAAGCTCGTCGTGCTTCTGGCTCTTGTTGTTGTAGACGGGTTCCCATCCCTCGATAGTCGGAGCCATACCCGGCAGGATGACGTGCGTATGGAGCTGCTGTTCGCCTTCAGTGGTCAGACGGTCGTGGAGAACAAAAGAATACGGAGGCGTCTGGAAGCCGCGTGCCTCGTAATACGCCTCCACGACTCGCTCGGTCACATCCATCACCAGCTTGCGGCGCTGATCCTCCGGCACGAGCGTCATCAGATCGGGTGCGGGCGAGATCACCCAGGACCAGGCCAGCACGTGGCGGCTCTGAAGCTGTGCGCAGTTACCCGCAATCTCGCGGTAGTGTTTGCCCATCCCGCGATCCTGCCAGCGATCCCGCTGCTTTTCCGCACTGGCGCGTGTAGTGCGATCCTCGCGATACTGGAAATATTTGAGACCTGAGAGAAGCCCTTGCGGACCGGAACCGCGTCCCTTGCGCTTCGGTGATTTGTAGGCCAGATCGACCACAATGGAGGCTTTACTCATGATTTCCGAACGGCATCCATCTGCGCTTGAATCGTCTCCGCCTCACGTCGGGCAGCGACAATCGCTGCTTGAATGAGTTCGGCAGCAGTGATCGGCTGTTCGGTAAAAATGGGCAGCATCAACGCCAGTCCATACGCGAGCAGTTCCAGCAGCACATCTAGGTGAAAGAACAAGTCAGCTTGCAGTTCGTCGATCCGTCCCTGAAAGGTCTTGCGGAAATGGGCGCGGCTACCCGCGATATCTTCCTGCTGATCCAGAAATTCGCGGATGGCCTGGCGGATGAGATCCGCTTCAGTAACCTCTTTTCCTTGCTTGGCAAGAAGTTGCTGGAGTCGCGCTCGCAGTTCGGGTGTCATAGCGACACTGCGCCGGGCAGTTTTAGTGGCTGGCATTGGGAATCCTCACTGGTCGTGTTCACTTCCCTCATTGTCTCAAATCGGGGTGCTGGGAAGTACGGAGAATTACCAGTTTGGGATGGGAAATCTCCCAAAATCGGGGGCAAAATTCCGGGGTGGAAAACACTAGAAAAAACTCGCGGCCCGGATACTGGCTAGCTACCAGTCCGGGCCGCACTCTTGTATATTCGCCCATTTGCCTGGGCGGAAACACTCAGTTCTCTCAAACTACATCAGATGAAACTCATACAGATTAGAAAACAGAACAGCCAGAAACCAGCAGCCCAGAATTAGCCTACGGCTGAGAGCGAGCGCATCGAAAACCGACAAAGTTGTAAGCGCCGGGCGAGTTCCAGTAGCGAGAGGCCGCGCGCAAGGTGTTAGCATTGCTGTCGAACGATCCGCCTCGAAACACACGGGTCGTGTATAGCGGCTGTCGGGCTTGATAGTCTTCAAAACTTTCGTCGGTTTCCCGACCATCATCGATCACATAAGGATACGGATAAAGGTTCTGCAAATCAATGGTCTGTTCAGAATAATCAATGTCATCGTAGCGCGTGCTGGTCCATTCGGCAACATTGCCGCCCATGTCCAGTGCTCCCACCCAGGAGGCTCCACCGGGGCGCAGCGGCTGACCGTCTTCCCCGATGACATCCAAGGTTCCCTGAGCCTGGGTATGACCAGTCACAGCATATTCCGGCACGAACACATTACCCCAGGGATAAGTAAAACTGTCCGGGCCGCGCGCGGCGTATTCCCATTCGCGTTCGGTAGGCAGACGTGCGCCGCGCTGGATGCAAAAATCGCGCGCATCAAACCAGGTGATGCTTTCAACTGGACGGTTGCTGCCAATATATTGGCTGGGCGGCGTTTGTTCGGTGACGGCTTCAAACTGCCAATTGGTCACTTCGTAGCGGTCGATGTAGAACGGCTCGTCAAAACACTGGTCATGCACTGGCTGCTCGTTCGCCCCCGCCACACTGCCCATCATAAAACACCCCGGCGGCACCTCGACCATCTCCACGCCGAAGTCGTCGACGATGATATGCGGCTGCCAAGTGCGCAGTTCGGCAACAGCGGTCAGGGTGGGCAAAAAGACATCCGGCGTCATTGTACCCGGTGGAATTACGACGGCTCCAGCGGAGAGTGTGCCGATGCGATTTTGTTCAATGCTAAAGTAGGTTGCCTGCGCCGCGACTGCTGTCCCCTGATCTTGCACATACGCCAGGGTTGCTGTCGCCTGCCCCAGCTGGAGTTCAGCCTCAGCTTGATCCTGTTGAGCAATGGCCTGCTGCGTTTCTGCATTTGCGGCCTGGGTCTGGGCCTGCGCGCTGTCCGCCTGAGCATTCGCTGCCTGAGTCTGCGCGTTCGCCTGCTCCTGCCGTGCCACTGCCTGCTGAGTTTCAGCCTGGTTACGGTCATCCTGAGCACTTTGTGCCGATAGCAGCGCCCACACAACGCCTCCCAATGCCAGCAGAAACACGATCAACAGCACTGCCGATGCCTGCCGGAAACGCTGCACTTGTTGAGCAATGCGCGCCTCGGCAGCTTTGCGCCGCGCCTGAGCCTGCATGGATGCATTGATAAAGGCCGTCTCCTGGATACTGGCGGCGCTGCGTCTGGCCCACGCATCGGCCTCTTCCAAGACCGTTCCTCGGTAGAGCATATCATCGTCCGACTTCTGCCCACGCCGAGTCCATTCGGCGGCGTCGGCACTGACGGCTTTTTGCAGCCGCACATCTTCACGTGCATCATGGAGCCACTCGCCCAGCCGCCTCCACTCGCGGATCAGCGCCTCATGCGCTACTTCAATTGTTGTTTCCTGGCCTGTCTGCCCGGTCACCAGCAGCCGTGCCGAGATGAAGGCATCCGCCGCCGCGTGAATCAGGCGTGTCTGTTCAGCATCGGGCAAATCCAGTTCATTCAGGACTGCGCGGCGGCGGGTCGTGTCCTGCTCGGTAGCCCCCGGTTCGATCAGCCGCAGGAAGAGCGCCCGTGCCATCTGACGGTGAGAGTCAGTCGGAAGTTGGTCAATGGTTGCTTCGGCATGCCTGCGCAGCGCTCCACGCACCCCACCGATAGCCTCGTAATCTGTGCGTGTTAGACGTCGGTTCTCGCTGCGCCGGAACAACTGATCCAGTGTGAATTGCAGCAGTGGCAGACCGCCGACTTCATCCCGCACAGCGAAGACCAGTTCAGTCACCAGCCCGTCATCAAATTTCAAGCGCACATCGGACAGATCGGCAGGTTCCTGCACCACATCGTACAAATCAGCCAAGGCCATAGGCGGAACAACCTTGCCACACTGTTCCAGCAGAGCGCATAGTTCGCCATACTGCATGGGCCGATCATAAAAATCGGCGCGCATCGACAAAATCACGGTCACAGGCCCGCTCGGTTCGCTGACGGCAGTGGTCACCAGGTCGATGAACTGCTGGCGCTCGTTTTCGTGGGGAACCAGCGTGAACAACTCCTCAAACTGGTCCACATACAGCACCAATCGTGTGCCGGGTTGGGTAGCGACTTCACAGCCAACGCGGTGCAGGCCGCGTGTGGTGGGATCTTGCAAATCTTCCAGGATAGCCCGCTGTGACCGATGTGGCAGGGCGCGCGCTAAACGAATTGCCAGGTTTTCGAGCGGTTGGGTGCCGGGGATCATGGGTTCCAGGTAGATCCAGGTGCGGCTGCCATCCAGCGCACCGTCTTGCAGTGCGGGCAGCAGTCCCGCCATGACCACACTCGATTTGCCGCTGCCGCTTGGCCCGATCACTGCCAAAAACCGTGACCCATTATTTGTAGGATGTAGCGCCGCCACCAGATCATTCACCAGCGCTGTCCGTCCGAAAAAGTCACCACGATCCTCGGCCCGGAATGGACGCAGTCCTTTGTAAGGATTGCGCGGCGGCGTGTCAGGGGTGGTTGTCAGCTCTGGCAATATCGCAGCCGATCTAGAACCCGACTCGACGCATAGGGCATTGATTAACTTTTGTAATCCGTCAGTATACGCATCCTCGCGCATATCAACGTATTGCGTGTGCCCAAGTCCCAACGGAATACAGTCGATCCACTGCTTGCCAGCGGCCCACACCGGATAAATGGTCTTGCGCCCGTCTTTCGCAATCGCCAGTTCGTCTCGCACATACGGCGATCTGCGCGACACAGGTGACGCAATCAGCAGTATTGCATGAGCCGCACTGATGGCATCACGCAGAGCCTGTTCCCAGTCGGGCGTGCCAGGTTTCAGCCCGACCTGATCGATGTAAATTTGGATGCCAGCCTGTTTCAAGTCGGTAATCAGACGTTGTACAAAATTATAGTTCTCGCGTGAGTAGGAGATAAAAATATGAGCCATTACTTGCCCTTCTGTGGCATGGATACATTTCGCATTATGTATCAGAGCAGCCAAAAACGCAACGAATTTTGCGGTGGTACATGGCAGCCCTTAACCGCGCTTGACAGACATTTCCTGTCGTCACAGTGCGGGGTTTTTCCGGTGGGGTTGGCGTGCCAGTCCCACCGGCTGCGCGGGTGCTTTTTCCCGCGCAGGGGTGACGCCCGTAGGTGGCGGCATCCCAAGCCCACACGGCGACTGAGTGGCGAGCTTTTAGCTCGCTACCGGGGTACGGCAGGTTGAAACGCGCAAGACACGCCACAAATCGGCGGTCTATCACACGCGCTCAACCTTGCACAACATCGCCGTACCCAGGTAGCGACACGGCAAAGCCGTGTCGTGCAGCCTGCGCGAAGCAGGCTGCGGAAAGCGCACGACATGGATAAAACAGTGCAACTGATGAAATGAAAATGTCTGAGTGGGGAAAATGATCGAAGCTGAGAGGATGGCTACTTCTCTACACCTTCTGCCCTGGTATGGTCTCTGGATAGGCGCAAGTAGGTGTGAATGCCCTTCTTGTGTTTCGGCCCATCACGGTGAGTTTGGAAACGTTTGGGATGCGCCTGAAGCATCCGCAGCAGGTTCTTATGCCCATAGGCTTTCGGGTTGAGATCGGGATATTCCTGCCGTAGTAGAGGTGCGACTTCCTGCAAATCGCGCCACACATATGAACGTGTCGCGGCTAGAATACGTTCCAACGAATCGAGGACATCTGCCTCTGTATACGAACCAGCAGGGCGAGGCTCTACCTGTGGATAGGGCAGCGGAATTGCCTTGCGGCGCGGTGGATTTCGTCTCAGTTCAGCTTTGTCAGGCGGTGCGATCAACTCGTAGTTTGCAACGTATTCGGAGATCACTCGCAGGCGCAGTTCTTCCAGTTCTTCATCGGGAGTTATGAAAGCGGTGCCTGAATAATCCCAATCACGGGCACGAATCAAGTCGCGCTCCAATTTAGCGAAACAGTCTTGACATAAATGCACGTCATTGACCACTGCTGGAAGATCGCAGCCAACGCAAATGGTATCTACTATGCCCCAATCTTCATCCATAACACGACCTATTTATCTCATTACCTTTTTTGTTTGTATTATGGCGCGAACGACGGGGACTTCCAATCATAACGGTTTACGGTAGCGCGTTATGCATCAGTCATTTATCAGGCTGTTTAGGCACCACACTGGACAAGATAGAATAGATGCCCCCTATCGCTTCTTGCAGGGTAATCTGAGCCTGCTCTAACAATCGAAAAGTGTTGTGATCGTAAGGTAATACCCAAGTACCGTTTGGTATAGTGGCTGAGATGCGAGGATCGCCTTTACGTTGAAAACAAACCGGTAGTTCAAATGGCATATCACTCGACGGCTTCCAACCAACGAGATGTACTTGCGGGAAGGTGCGCTCTGATGGCAGTACATTCCATCTAGTGCAGACTACACCATCTGGATGCAAAGCGAGATATACTCGGTTGATATATAACTCATAGCTTGCTTGGATAGAAGATAAACGCTCGCTGATTTTGACCAGCAGCACAGGCTGCCAATTTAGATCCAATAACGACTGGTCGTGCATATCGAACTCCTTCATATAAACTACTTTGATTTGCGTATGTCGAACATCGATTGATTGGATTCTCTACCCATTACGAGAACTAACTCTTTTCCAGGTAAGGCAGCAGTTCATCCCGGCAAGGCGAAAGGCTTCTCACACTCAATGTTTCCCCATCCACAAATGAGGCGAAGGTATGGATAGGCTGCCGGTACAGAATCCGCCAGAGATACTGCGCCGCGATAGAAGCGATCAGGTCGTTCACGAACAACCCCTGCTCCCCGACCGCTATCAACTCCGCGCATGACAAGCCGGTATCCTGGTTTTCGAGTGCGGATTCCGGCATAGGTTCCGGTTCAAGTAGTTGGGGAAACAACAGCGCAGCATTGGGTAAATGAGTATAGATGCCATCCTTCCCGTCGATATGGCGCATCATCACCTCCAGATCGCCCACGTTGCCGAGAATGATCTGCCCGGACTGGGTATGATTTCCATTATCGAGCCACAGCGCCCCCTCAACTTTGGCGAGTTCACGTCGAGCAGCTTCGTTATCAACTGCGCCGATCAGCAATGTAGAGTGAGCATGTGTGATGTGGCGCTCAGCATCGAAGGGTTGGTCAATGGCGGCAATATTCAAGCCTAGTGCAGCATTGAAGCGTGCTGCCAAGCAGCGGGCCTTGTTCTGTTCCAAATCTCCGTAACTGAACAACTGCCGTCCGATGTTTTTCTCCTCAACAGTATCAGGATCAATGAAGCGAACAGCGGGGACGTGCAGTCGTGCCCGCCCCATGTCATACGCCAGCCGCGCAACGCTGCGAGCGATTTGCGCTCCCGTTCCTCCCAATCCAATCAGAATAATGTCCTTGATATAAATGTGTGGATCGAAGGTGTTCATTTTTCATCTCCAAGCACCTGGGCCAGCGTGCGCTTGACTGGAATCAGATCGGATTTGGGATAGACACGCGCCTTGCGGCGTTCGAGGTCGATTAACTTCTGCCGGATGTCTTGCGGATGGGATTTCGACTTGCCACTCACGGCATGATCGCCAAAAGGTGAGCCGAGCAGCATATCCCAATCCGCCGTCAGTGAATTTCCTTGCAAGGCAGCATCCGTCACGCGGCGCACGCTACCCCAACAGATGCCGCCGGAACTGAACACATTCGGCAGGGGAGCATGAAACAGCGGCGTATCCAGTGTCGTAGGGCGTGCTTTGACTGCGTAAACCTGATACTGCGGGTTTTTGTCCTCAGTCGTTGTGCGGATAAGCAGCATCGGTGGCAGTGGCACACGCAATGCAGCATCGGAACCATCGAGAAACAACCCTGTCTTGCACGGCGCGCGGTATTCCACTACCAACCGCTTGAGACCATCCTGCCGGACGAGCAGTGTCTCTGCCGCCAGCAGCCCGGTATCGAAAGTAACTTTTGCAGCCAGCGCCAAGGCAATCTGACCAGGGTCTACGGGATACTCTACGGTAGCATCCCCATCACGCTTACGCAGCATTACGCCGTAACTGTAAAAGTCCAGGGTGAGGCTCGGTTTCTCCTGTAAGGCCGCTGTCAAGCGGGGGCCAGCAAAGTCGAGGGCGATCATGGTTCTTCTTCTCCTTTTTAGTCTGTTGTGCGGATAGACGGTGAATATTGTCTTGCAAGGCATTATGGATGGTGGCGTTGGAGCGAAGGAGTTCGAGCCCGGCTTGGGCCGCCGCCATGATCTCGTTCGCCTCTTGGATAATCACGGCAGCAAATTCCACATCCGACTGCTCCCAGGCGAGCGGTTGGAACTCACACATGGTTTCCCAGTCATAGTCGGCGCTCGAATTACCAGTGCAGGAAAACAGCCAGCCGAGCAGATGCCCCACTTGGCGATATCGTTCGTCGGGATGCTCAGCTAGACTGTCAGACAACCGCTGACCGGCAGCGTAAACACGTTCCGGTATGTCGATCTGATAGGCTTCTTCGTCCGGTTCGATACCAAACATTTCCAAGACCGGCAGGATATCAGGATGATGGGTGTAGAAGTCGGGATCGGATAGAGATGTGCCAAAAGCGGGCATCGGGATGCCGTAGCCCATTTCTTCCAAACTGTCGAGGGGAATACCCTGCTGCGAGATTTCAGCGCAGATTAGGTGGTCCAGGTCGTCATAGGTTGCGCCGTGATGCAAGGCATCGACAACCTGGGCATAAATGCCAGGAAAGAAATTGCGGCAGATACACAGCGACAGGTTCAGTGTGTCGTCGTCTGTGTCATCCTCTTCGGACTTGGACCAGAAGGGATCGAACCAACTTACAGCTTGCGCCAGACACAGCAACGGATCATTCCGCAGCTCGGCAGCAAGGAATTGATAGGTTAAAAGTAGATTGTTCATATTCCTCCTGTGGTCAGAAACGAAGCAGCCCTGCCGCATAGCGCAGCAGAGCTGCTGAATCGATTTTCGACCGTAACTAGCGCGTCACTCTAATGTGTGAGCCAATGGGGTACCGAACCAAGAATTCCTAATTCTGTGATTTCCCCGCTGTTCAAATGATAAAGCATGATCTGCGCACAATAACAATCGGCTTCCGTCGTTCGATGTCGGCGCTGGTAGAGAACAAGCGACGCGTCAGTGTTTAGACTTGCATTGAATGCAATGTATTCAGGATCGTTTGTCAATGCTCTTATAGAGCCTGTCGTTGTGTTGAACACTGCCAAATCACTTTGAAGCAGCGCCATGTTGGGTTCAGTGGGTGTGCGAAACCACTGAGTAGCAATCAAAAGATGTTCATTATCGGGATACCAATCCATGATACCTCCGCCTATCCAGCCACTTGAGATCAAGTCTTCTTCGGAGTATCGGCTGATTGGCTCTGCAGAGTTTTGAGTATTGCGAATGGCAATAGGGCGTGCCGGGGCATCAACTTCGGATTCATAATAAGCGTAGCGTGTCCCATCCGGTGAGAAATTTGGCTCACGTTGTGGAACCCCCAATGGTAATATTTGGATGGTTCTTCCCTGTTCTACATCATAAACCTGAAACTGATAGTCGGGACCGGGCAGATTGAATGTGAGGAACCCGGAAGAACCAGTCCAGTTTGGCAACGCATGGTGCCAGCGATCTTGCACCGGATTGAATTCGTGAATTACAGTGTCTAAATGCGGAGACACGGTGAGATCGATAACACGCACGAGCAGTGCCGTGCGTGACACCTGGTAATAGGCAATAAAATGGCCATCGGGACGAATGCTAAACTCTACACACGATGCATTCACTTCAGCGCAATTTGATATTGGTTCAATGTGTCGAGTTTCCAAATCAAGCAGCATAATTTCGCTATTTGAAGGAGACTGAGAAAAGAATGTCTCATAGATAACCCAGTGTCCATCCGCTGAAACTTGATAGTCATACAGGCGTGTTCCAGGCTCATCGTATGGAGTAACTTGTTCCGGTGTATCTGGATTGGAAAGATCAGCTATCCACAAATTTACGACATCATGCTCATCTTTGGCGAGAAAGATGATCCTTCCCCCAGTAGTTTGGGATAAAGCAGGGTCGAAAGTCGTAAAAACTATACTGAGTAGACCGATGGCGACCACGCTTATCCGTCGGCTGCCAACTGTGATCTTGATACGCATCACACCTCCGATACATCCTGTTTTGCCTTGACACTATTATTGTAGAGGATCTCTTTACTCATACATCAAGTGATAGGATATCGGTGGCTAAACGTTGAACTCTGATAGCTGGCTAAAGTCCAAATTCAGGTATGCACACCTGGACGAGAGGAATGGGGGAAAGGTCCGACAGTCGGCGAGCCACAGCCGCGCAGCGCCCGGTGTAAGCAACGATTTCCGTGACAGCCTCCCGCAGCACATCACGCGGGATATCTGCTGGGAAAAGCTGGGGACTTCCCTGCCTGAGCAGAGTCATCCCCAATAGTTCACACGGGGCTACAGCGGCCATACACGCACACAGGTCGAGGTGCGTTATGCTCATGCCGTTATCCCTTGCGTCCAGGTTGACTTAGGTACTCTACGATATGCAGACCGTCCTGCTCACGTTCACGGATAGTGGCGTGGGCGATTTCAGGATAGCTGCGCTTGAGGAAATCCCGAATTTCTTCATTACTGCGTCCGGCCATTTTCGCATCCTCGACGATGCGGGTTGCGCCGATCTTAAAAACGCGGGGAGTGGGATTGGTTTGCTCGGTCATGATTCGGTTCCTTTTCATGGTGGGTAGATAAACGAAGCTAAAGCAGGCCGGGTTGATTGGTTTCGACAGCAAGCGCGAGAACTGTCGGAGCAACTTCATCATCTGGTGTGTCGAGCGGCAGATCATCTTCGCTGCTGGAATCGTCATCGGTCTCAGACAAGTTGGGCAAGACCTCTTCCGCAACGACGGGTTCCTCATCCGTCACACGACTGGCAAAATCTTCCAGCGTGAAGAGGCTTATTTCTTTATCGCTCAGATGTTTGAGCTTACGTTGTGCATCGGCTACATCGTCGATACAGATAGGAAATTTTGCATCCCACAGCTTGCCGTCGATCAGCCGTCCAACGAGCAATACAGCCTGTTGGTACAGATCAGAACCAGGATCGCCATTGGTCACCTTGAGATAACTCACTGGGATCGCCACTTTGCCCTTTTTCGTCGGGATGTCAATTGTGGGTTCTCGCGACTGTTCCGGTTCTGGTGGAGGAGTTGTTCGACGGGCTACTTTTTCCGGCAGAGCGTCAGGTACAACGGGCGGATTGCTTTCAATGAGTGCCAGTGCGTCCATCGCTGTCTGCGCTGCTTCGATGATGTCGGTTAGCTGTGCGTAGGCAAACTGGCGCATATGGGCCAGATCGCCGCGCTGAATGAGCAGTGTGGCTTCGCCGCCAGAATCAGGCAGAGTCAATGTCAGGATTGTTGGAGTTGAAGTATTCGTTTGCTGTTTATCGGACATGAGAAAACATCCTTTCTGATGATTGGGAGAAATCTGGATGGGCTTCCACGAGACCGCCATAATTGGCTGGATGAACGTCTAATATGAGACAGAGATTTTTGAGCAGTATCGAACCGCAGCGAAAACAGTTTCCATACCCGGT
>CAYYNB010000114.1:0-19668 GCA_964472565.1 uncultured Anaerolineaceae bacterium | reverse complement strand
TTGATGACCAGCCGATGATCTACACCTTTTTCTTTCGTACCAATATGGACCTCGATTGGCAGCAGCAGTGGATCCAGGTTGACGATGGGGGCGCGAGCTTTTTTGGTGTTCTGTATAATGCCGCTACCGGCGAATTTCTCGATTTGAGCGTCAATGGTATAGGTTAGGATGCTCTTCGCCAGGACTGCCCGCTGCCGCCCGAAACTCGCGAGAACTGAGAGATTACGTCACCTATGAAACGAACCGCACTAATGATAACATTGGCTGTTTTTTTGCTGCTTGGAGTGCTGTATGTATTGAAATTGAGACCATCCCCTCAGACTGAACCTGAGTTCTTCCCCCATGAGCAGATCGCGTTCGAGCAAATGGGCAGGTATCAATTTGAAATTTGTGTTGTGAATAGCGATGGCAGTCATCTACGTAATCTCACCAACAATGGAACTCCCGATTCCTCCCCCAATTGGTCTCCGGACGGTCGCCAGATTGCGTTTGACGCTGCACGTGGCGGCAATTTAGATGTTTATCTGGTGGATTTTGATGGTAGCCATTTACGCAGACTAACTGACCATGAAGCGTCGGATTTCTATCCGGTCTGGTCACCTGATGGTAGTCAGATTGCTTTTTTGACAAACCGCGACGGGAATACCGAAATCTACCTGATGAATGTGGATGGCACCAACCCGCGCAATCTCACCAACCAGGCGGCGGAAGATTATCAACTCGCTTGGTCACCGGATGGAAGCCAGATTGCCTTTCGATCTACCCGTGATTATGCGAATAACAAGGACGCAGAGATTTACGTCATGCAGGCCGACGGGAGTCATCTGGTTCGCCTCGATAATCTCTCGGTAGGAAACCAGGAATTTGGTTTTACGTGGTCGCCAGACAGCAAACAGATCGCGTTTATGTCTATCACTTACCAGATTTACGTTATCAATGCCGATGGTAGCGATCTGCGCGATCTGACTTATTCGGGGGGAGGATTTTACCCCACTTGGTCACCCGATGGCAGTCAAATTGCGTTCATGTCGGTGCGTGATGGAAATGCCGAAATTTATGTAATGGATGCAGATGGCAGCAACCCGCGCAATCTGACCAACCATGCAGCGGAAGACTCCAGACCTGCCTGGTCACCAGACAGTAAACAAATCGCGTTTCAAACCAACCGTGATGGTAACGATGAGATTTACGTTATAAACGCTGATGGGAGTAATCTGCACAACGTAACCAACAGCGACTCTCCCGATCTCTTTCCTGTTTGGTCACCGGTCACGGCCCCGATACAATAAAATTTATGCACAAAAATCGGTAAAAGACAGATGGCGCTTCTTAGAGCGCTATTTTTTGATCCTGCAAATTCTGGTTGGAAAACCCAAGCTCGCAGGATGGTCTGGGCCTGCTGATCTCAGGCATAAGTCCCCAGCAGAGGGTTGATGAGTGCACCGGCATCTGCTCCATCCGATACACGGCGTCCAATCTCAACGATAATCTCAAGCGGCGGGAGGGGCATAGCCCTCAGTTCGGTGGCGCTGACCTGGGTATTGCCATTCGAAAGGCGGAAATAGGTATCCAGCAAGGAGCTGTTTAGCAGCGCCGCCAGACCGCGCGTCTCCTCGTCCGACAGCATTCCCCCAGGGCGGTGAATGTAGTTCAGGTGATTTTCCAGGCCAAGCAAAGGTGTATCCAGTTCGGAGAGGTAGGGAGCAGCCACCAGACGCCGCTGTTCCTCTTTGGCGCTGAAGCGGCGCAGCAAAACATAGTTACGGTTGGGCAGCAGGAGCTTTTCGGCCCCCTCAAGGACGATGTATTGGTTCTTGCGGGGCAGCGGCCAAGTGATCTGCATCGGCCTGACGTTCTGCATCCAGAGCAGCGGCGCGTGCGTGACGGACACTCGACCAGAAGAAGTCACCAGGTGCGTGGCGCGAAAGGGCACCACTGGCCCGGTCGAAACTTCCATCCCGTAATCACGCAGGCGGTTCGTCCAGGAACGGACAATGTCTGCCACCTGATCATACTGACCATTCAAAGGAACATGTAGAATGCCGCTGCCATTCAGTACTTCAGCCAGCGGCAGCGTGCGTTCGTGATGTTCTCGGAAATTCTGTCCCCCGGCGCTGGAACTGATTAGGACCGGGCGGTCCTGAGTGGATCGTTCCGCAAGCAGGATGATGCTTTCCTGCAGCACTTCCCCAAAAACATCGCGTCGGGAATCAAAAAGATGGATAGCCCGAGGGCGCATTCGAGCGAAAAAATACTCGCGGAAGTGGCTGAAATAGCTGCCCGCCGCGTAACTGCGCGGGGTGATGAACACGCTCTGTCCATTGGGTTTGAGCAGCGCCGCACTGACCGCCATAAAGAGGGCGTAGATGTTCGGCTGCCCAAACACGATGGATGCAGCAGCCTGCGCTCGCGGATCGGTTTTGGAAAGCTTGAAGTAAGGCGGGTTGGAAATTACCACGTCAAAGGGATTGGACGCTGGCGACCGAAGCGATCCAGCCTGTGCCAGCACGAAGTCATCCAGAATGACTTTGAACCGTAGGTGGCAGCCCCGTTATGCCATCCACTCCTGGGTGTAAACCAGGCAGGACTCAAGACAGGCTGCCAGTTCGGTGTCCGTTTCATATGCCTCCAGATCGACATCCCCATCCAAGACTTCACAGAGGGCGCAGGAGAGAATGCCTACCCCTGCTCCGGAATCCAGGACTCTCAGGCTGCCCTTTCGCTGGGTCACCAGGTGCGCCATAAAGTCGGCCACCGTGAGCGGGGTGAAATACTGCCCCAGTGCTTTGTCAGGCTTATTCCAAGACAAATACCACTGCCCAACGCGATCTGCGTAGACTGCTGGGCGTTCATGGGGCTTGGGGGAAGGAATCCCGATCATCACGCTGCACTACCCTATCTGGAATACCTGTTCTCATCTCACCCATTATACACCAGTGCCGTATCGCTTGAAGGACACTGTAAAACTAAAGTGACCCCCAAAAATGGACAAAATAAGGTGGACTTGTCGATGTCGCAGCCGGAACAGCATGGGATTACTTCGTAGAAGGCCAATCTCTAGAAACGGCGGCGGGCAACAATTTTATTGGGAGTTTTGTGATTGGTGGTGACATTAGCGTAGGCGAGCACGCCATCAGCCGTGGCTTGCGCGGCATGAAGTGGGGCAGCAAGAGCTTGCGCCAGTTGTGGAGTGGCCTGGATGATGCGAGCTTCAGCCGATGACCGCTCTCCGTTTCGCCCGACTATCGCCCGCAGAGGGTTCGGACAACTTGGCCGGAAAAAGATGCCGGGCTGCCGCTAAGGCAAAAGAGAGCGTGGTACACTGACCCAATCTCGGAGGAGGACTTCCAACGAGTAAAGCTTCGACCATTCGTTGGCAGACCTCAACAAAAAGGGGGAAAATTCCACATGGGCAACTCGGAATTGGAGTTTGTAGATACGATGTTACGCAAAAAGCCCAATTACTGGGTGTATCGTACTCCCGATGGGCACGGTCTCGGAGATTTTCTAGTCGTTGATAAATCAATAGCTGCCAAATTCAAACCGGGATGGTTTATCGAGCTTAAGGACCTGTCCAGCCATAAAACGACAACTTCACATGCAGGCAGACAGTTGGTACCTGATTAATGGAACAAGGAGCTGAAACAATGAGTGTACGCCCTTACATCCCTGTGTCTGATCTTCCAGAGAATTTGCTGAAAGCCCTTGGCGTCGTTATCAAAGGGTAGAATGAGGAGACTAGTGACATGGCAGTCGATACCGCCTTAAAAGCAGTGCAGGCTGCTATATCCGACCCGATGCTCACCCGAAATTATCGCGGGCAATTAACGGCTGCTCTACGTGTGCTGGAACCGGACGACCGCATGATCCTGGCTTGCGATTACGCTGAACATGTCGCCTGGATCTACGAGAACATTCTGCTGGGTGATGAACGCGTACGCGCCGCCATTCTTGTTGTTCGGAACTCTTTGAAGGAAGCAGCATCCATTCACGACATAGCTGAAGCCAGAAGCAAAATATGGTCTCAGTTCTCTGAATTACGAAACTCTCCAATCGAGGGCGCAATGATTGCCAGGGAGGTAGGAGTAGCTGCTGTATGGGCAATAATGGTGTGCTGCCAACGACAGTTGGAAGCCGCTCATTATGTTGTCCATGAGAAGCGGCAAGTAGAAACAGATGCGGTTGCCTATCAAGCTTCCTATGTGACGGCCTTGTATGCCGCAGGCCGCGATTGGGATTCAAAGGACAAGCTCGTGCGCAGCGCTGCCCGAAAGCGCGGTTACGCCGCCTCAGAGAAAGAGACACAATGGCAAATCCAGCGTCTTCTGGACTATCTCAGCGAGAAGAGCCGGTCGGATGAATCGTCCGAAGCAGACGACGGGGGATAAAAAGAGCGCCTTGACAGTCAGGGTAATCCTACTCGTCACATCGCAGGCCAACGGCTAAATCACGCCCACATCTTAACGGTTCTGAAAGCCAGGGAAGACGCTTGCAGATGAGTGATCAGAGTTCCTTAAAAAAGATGGCAATTGTTCAGAATGGCGGAAATGGCATAGAATAGACCAAATGTTCTCATCTGCTAGGAAAATTTTCATATCCTCAAATGACAACGCCTACACCCTGCATCTTATCCGCCAGGACTGCCAGCTTCCACCGGGAACGCACGTCGGCGGCTACTGCCGCGACTCCGTCGGTGAGGAGGAAATTCTCTCCGTCTTGTGCGTAAACAAAATGGGTTGCAGAACAGCCGATGAGTGATGTTCCTGCGGATACCATAAAGTGGTTGCTGTTTTTCCTGGCGCTCATCCTGGAGCTTTTCTACCTCTGGATGTTCATCTTGACTATCCGGCGTCCGGGGTTTCGCTTCTGGCCTCCACCTTCTGCGCGCTCCTGGCAGTTCTTCATCACGTGGATCACTGCCGCCCTGGCCGCTGTATTTTGCATGTTTTTGGGGCTTCTGGATTTTGACAGCTTTTTGTTTCACCAATGGATACGGTTTCCCATCGCGATAGGATTGGTTCTCTGCACATCCATCATTGGGACCTGGACGGATATGGTTTTTGGCGTACGCGGTATTATGGGCATTGGGGACAAACTGGTCACTACGGGCCCCTACCGGTATACGCGCAATCCGCAATACCTGTGCGATAGTGTCACAGTTTTCGCCTTTATGCTTTTTACCAACTCCACGTTGGCATGGATTATCGGGGGATTGGCGATAGTTCTGAATATTCTTGCGCCATTCACCGAAGAGCCCTGGCTTGAGGAGCGTTTTGGCGATGCCTATCGGGAGTATAAGCGCACCGTCCCTCGCTTCATCGATTTGAAAACGAGATCGACACGTTCTAGATCGCAGGATACACCTTGAATGAAAAGGAATCTGCCATGACTTCAGACGACAACGTCCGCACCCTCCACCTCATCCGCCAGGTCGTAGGTTTTACTCATTCTTGATAGCTTGCACTATGATTATCGTTAGGTTGCTAAGCGGAGAAGTGGTTCGGATGCGCTAACTAACCCTGGTATAACTGGCGTAAGGTATGTGGAGATGGAACGATGACAATCACGGAAATATTGGAACTGGCAAAAGCACTCAGTCCGCAGGAACGCAAGGAACTGGCAAAGATGCTGATTGATATAATGGATGCTCCGCAGGTGGGCCACCAACCCAAAACCGGCGCAGACATTGTTGCCGCGTTGGAAGCGATGGATGGGCCAATAGAACTGGTGGACCCGGAGATTGAGAACCCGGTTGAATGGATCAAAGCACAGCGGCAGAAACGGCAGGATAAACTCAAGCCGTACTGGAAGGATTAATGGATGCACTTGTCGATACTACGGTGGTGATCCACTTGCTGCGCCGCTATCAGCCAGCGTTGGCCTAGTTCAACAATAATCAGGTCTACGGAGTAACTCTAACGACCTGGCTGGAAGTGATGGAAGGCACGACCAGCAAAGCCAATCAGGCGCAAGCCAAGGGGATTCTCGCCCAATTCGAGATGCAGTATCTCACCTCTGCTGACCAGCAGTGGGCGATGGATCAACTCGAACGGTTCCAGTTCAGCCATCATATCGGTATGAACGACTGCCATATCGCGTCGGTTGCCTACCGGCTGAGAGTTCCCCTCTATACGCACAATATCAAAGATATGGTTCCCCTGATCGGCAAACTGGCTGTCAAACCCTATGCATAATCTGCTGTGCTGGCCGAACTGCACATCTGTGCTGATTTCGCCTGAAACAAGATAGGTACTGTGGGGGTTACTTTAGATATCCGTTCAAAAACAAGGGAAGAATCTAGTGGGAATGAAATAAATGACCCCCACAGGCTCACCCTGGCGGGTAGACCACAGTTGCAGCAGGCTGTACACCATGAGCACTGCTCTAATGATACGAGTCGGCGTCACCGCGTCCGGCGACATCTCCAGTGTTTTTTGCACGGGGACTGCCGCGAACAGCATCATATCACTGAATAGTAGATTCGCCACGGCATCGAACCGCCAGAACCGTGTCCAGGCCGTGCGATGAGATTCCGCACGCTTCATTGATCTGGAAAGTGCTACACTTGACATGGGTCATTGTCCTGCGACTGAAAAACTGGTCAGGCTAGCAAAACTGTTCAAACTGACCATAACCATAGCCGATTCAATGGTTAGTTGGTTAGTCGTGGTCGGTTTTGCCAGTTTTTCGTAGATACTGAAAAAATGATGCCGCTTGGCTCTGCCAGACCCTTGTGAGTCTGCAATCAGGATTCCAGCCCAAAAAGCACAAGAATATGGTAAGTATTCCGCACAAAGCTGAACTTTCAAGAAAGGCAATACTCATACACGCAGATGAATCGTAAAAGTGGAACCCTGGTCCACGCCATCGCTGTGAACCGTGACCTGTCCTTGATGCTCCTCGATAATCGCTTTTACAATCGCCAGACCCAGTCCCGATCCGCCGGTTTCACGGCTGCGGGAACCGTCAACCCGATAGAACCGATCAAAAACATATGCTGTATGTTCGGGAGGAATGCCTGTGCCAGTATCTTCAACAGCGATACGAATTTCATGGGGATCAGACTCACTGCGAAAAACGATCCTGCCACCGGGCGGAGTGTGCCGCAGGGCGTTGGCAAGCAAGTTGTGCAATACTTGGCGGATACGAGATTCATCTACCCACAGAGGCGGCAGGTGATCTGCGGTCTGGCACACTAAATTGACCTGTTTGTCTTCCGCCGGTAACTCAAAAGTCAAAAATACTTCACGCAAAAGGGAGGTTATGTCGGTCTGGTGTTTGTGCAGTGAGAGTTGATGCGCTTCGGCTTGCGCTAATTCATGTAAATCATTCACCAGTTGAATCAAATGGCGAGTTTGCCCACAGAGATTGGCGATTTCTGCCTCATCCAATTCATAAACGTGATCGAGCGCTGCGCGCAAATTGCCTTCCAGCGCAGCCAACGGTGTACGCAGTTCGTGCGAAACGTCGGCCATCAGGTTTTTCCGCAATGCTTCTGCCTGCTGAATATCCGCCGCCATCTTATTGAACGCCTGGGCCAGGTCCATCAGTTCCTGGCTGCCTTGAAGATGGACTCGTTGATCCAGGTTGCCTGCGCCAATCGCGGTAGCGGCTTCTGCCAGTTGGGAGATGGGTTTGATCAGGGTGCGGCTCACATAAACGCCGCAGGCAACACCGATGACTCCGCTGGCTGTAATGATGAATAGAGACCGGGTGGCTAATCCGCCAATATCGCCCATACCTTCATCTTTGTCATCATCGTAGTGATCTAACTGCCAGTCAACCACTAGAAACAAGCCAATGAACAAAAACACGGCGGCGGTAACGATCATCCCGATGGAGATACTGAATTGAACCCAGAGCCGTTTCATGCTGTTCTCTCTGCGAAACGATAGCCGATACTGTGGACAGTTTGAATGGTTTGAGGGTGACTGGGATCATCTTCGATTTTGCGGCGCAGATTCCGAATATGGGTATCCAGTGTGCGCCCCATACCCTCATAAGCATACCCTACGCTTTTTTCCAGAAGTTCTTCGCGGGTATAGGTGTGGCCTGGGTTTTCCATAAATAATTGCAGCAGCTTAAACTCTGTCGGCGTCAGTTCGATAGGTTCCCCATTCACGCGCAGTTCATGGTGATCAAGATCGAGTTGGAGGTTTCCAGCCTGTAGAATCTGCCGCACATGGCCCTGTTCGCTGCGACGCAGCAAAGCCCGCACCCGTGCGACCACTTCACGCGGATTGAATGGTTTGGTGACATAATCGTCCGCGCCCAGTTCTAGCCCGATGATCTTATCGGTATCTTCAATCCGTGCGGTCAGCATGATGATCGGGAGCTTCGCAAGGCAGGCGTCGGAACGGATCAAGCGTGTCAAATCCCAGCCATCTCGATCCGGCAGCATCAAATCGAGAATCAACAAGTCGGGCTTATCTCGGCGCAAACAGTGCAGTGCTGTTTCGCCGTCAAATGCGGTGAGCACCTCATATCCGGCCTGAGCCAGATACCCTCGCACCACTTTTACAATCGAAGGGTCATCGTCCACGATCAAGATACATTGAACAGGCATGGTGAGTTGTTTACCTTACAGACTGTCCCCGCCATATACGTTTAAAGTAATGGCACCCGGTTTCAAAGTCAAGACCAATGCACAGCCCTCTCTTTGTGAAGTTGGCTGTGCATTGGATAGATGTCAATCAATCTAGCCCGCTGGGTTCTGATAGCGGGGCAGGCTGAAGATCGCCGCACTCTGGTGCAACGCGCGCGATCCCGCCGGGCCACCATGTCCAGCGTCCGAAGAGAGTCGCCAGGGCCGGATCGAGCACGGTCCGTACGATAAACGTGTCGATCAGAATGCCGCTGGCGACGGCAAAACCGATCTGAGCCAATCCGAGGATCGAGCCAGTAGTCAAAGCGAAGAATGTGCCTGCCACGATGATCCCCGCCGACGTGATAATCGCGCCAGTGGTTTCGACGGCACGGTGAATGCCTTCGTGCGTGCCATGCCGCCGCACTTCTTCCTTCATGCGTCCGAACAGGAAGATGCTGTAGTCGATGCCAAGCGCCACGAGGAACACAAACATGAAGAACGGAACCCACCATGTCAGTTCATCCGTACCCCATAGTGCTTTCGAGGCGATCTGGGTAATGCCAAGCGTAGTCCGGTAGCTGAGCAAGATGGTCCCAATCAGATACAGCGGCGCAACGACACTGCGCAGCATGATCATCAGGATGATGAAGATTCCTACCAGCACCAGGATCATTACCAATTGTTGATCGATCTCCAGATAGTGGCGAACATCAGCGGATTCAGCGGTAGAACCTGCCATGGCGGATTCCGTGCCATTATGCTCCAAAACCTCTTTCACCCGATCAGCCGTATCCAGTGCAGCCTGGCTGTATGGCGCATCTTCCAGCACAATTTCAAATTGGGCGGCGTTCGTCTCGCGATTTAAGAAGCTCTCGACCAGTCCGGTGTATTCGGGGGAGTTTTTCATGAGGGCAGGAACCGCCTTGCCGAGCGGTTGGCTGGCGCTGCGTACCACCGCGACACCTTTCACGGCTTCAAGTTTGTGCGTCAGGTCTTCAACCTGGGCCATCAGATCGCCACCATCAAATACCGCGAGCGCATCCATCGGCTGCATTTCACCCGCGCCGATGTGAGTTTCCAGGACGCGGAAGCCCGTAATTGATTCAGCGTCGTCGGGCATATCTGCCAACCGGTCGTACGTGACATTCAACCGACTCCCGTAGTACGCCAGAGGGGCCATTACCATCACAATCACGACGATGGTCAAGAGGGGGCGCGAACTCACAAGCTGGGAGGTTCGTTTATACAGTGCGCCACTGGCATGGTGCTGTGCCCGGCGCGGCCAAAAGGTGCGCGGTCCGAGCAGGCTCAACAATGCGGGAGTCAGAGTCAGTCCGGCAAGCAGACTCACGATCACGCCGACAGCCAGGGTTGGGCCGGTACCATTGAACAGGCCAAGCTGCGCAAACGCCATGGCCATAAACCCGGTGATCACCGTACCGGCACTACTTGAAATCGACTCGCCGACGTGGTGAACGGTGTGTCTCACCGATAGGTGCGGATCCGAATTATCAGCCATTTCTTCACGGAAGCGGCTGATCAGAAACAGGCAGTAATCGGTTCCTGCGCCATACATCACCACGATCAGCATCATCATCGCAGTATCCGAGACCTTAATGGTACTCTGCGCCAGCCAGGCGACGATCCCGCGTGCGATCACAAACGCGACAGTGACGACGAACAGCGGCAGTAGAGGGCTGACAGGCGAGCGGTAGATGATCAACAGCGTTAGAGCCACCAGGACCAGCGTGACATAGATCGTGCGGTCTACACTCGTCGAGAGAGTGTCTTCGAATTCCCGTTCGATGGCTGCTTCCCCTGTGCGATAAACGGTCAAGCCAACGGGGGCATCGTCCAGGTGTTTGGCAATGGTGTCGAGCGCTACGGCTATTTCATCGTCGGGGGCATCCAGCGTGAGGAAGATCATCGCCACTTGTTCATCTTCCGCGATCAACCGGCTTGCGGCTTCAGGATTCAGCGTAGGCGAGACTATATTTGTAACTTGCGGGGGGGTGTCTGGTCCAGCCAGCCATTCGCTGACGCTCCCAATGAAGGCAAGGTTTTCAGATCTGGTGATCTTGCCACCTGGTCCGGCATCAAACACCAGGACCGCCGTCACCCCTTTCGTGAAATCAGGAAAATTCTTCTCGATACGCTGCTGCGCCACCACCGAGGAAGCATCACTCGGCAAAAAATCACCTTCTTCGTTGCTGGTAACGTCGTTAAGGTTGGGAGCCAACAGGGTGATCGCGACTGCCGCTGCAATCCACCCGGCCAAGACCCATACCCGATAACGATCTACGAAACGTCCGATGAATGCAAACATAACCGTCAATGCTCCTGTGTTATGATAAGAATGTCCAATGGGGGATACCGTTCAAGGAGGTCGGTTTTGACAAGGTTGCGGATCTCATGACATTCCGATCTCTCCTCTCGTGGAAGTTGTTTATCCCCATCGTACAGAAGATATCTGAAGGAAATGTCAAGATAATCTCGAGAGTTCCTGATTATTTGAAGTTGGCCATTTTTTGAAGAGGGAGAATTTGAGGAAGGATGGAGTCGATGAGAGAGAAAAAACGCAGGTATGGGGGCAGATAAACAATCGATCGCAGCGACTTTCCAATGATGGAGACCCCTGTGGGGTCCAAAAGTCAATCCGCGTTGAAATCGGGTAGAATTCCTTGCTGTATCAAGCTGTAATAGGCAGCATTTCCCTCAAAGGTCAATCAACCATTATGGATTTTCCCCTTGCAGCCCTACTGGCAGCGCAGAATCTCCAACACCGTCTTGCGCGCAGCGACCAGTGACGGCCCTCGCGATCACCGTGATCACCAGTACGGCCACCAGGCCGGGCACGATAGTAACCGCCGGATAATTCAACTGGTACGAATCCCCCATGTTCAGTACCCTGACCATGATCCATCTCGGCACCCAAGGGAACCGATGATCCACCTTAGTTTGTCCAACTTTTGGTCTTGACTTTGGAGGTCACTATAGGGTGAGGCGGAAACAAAAACCAGCCTCCGGACTGGTTTAAGTTCGACTTCTACCTTACGAGGTGGACCTTACTGGAACCAAGTCGAACAAACATTCGCTTCAACACCCTCGAATTCCTTCCTTCAAATCATTGCCTTTCCTCAGCGCCCATTCCTAGAACGGTTCGCAAGTCAATCCTGACTATGGCTTTTCGGTGATCGGGAGAGGACTGCCCTCCCCCAACCACCTTGAAGGCTCGCTGCCATCGCCAGCAAGGCTTCCGAGAACAGTGTATCACGCTTCCGCGAAGTCTTTGCCAGCCCAGCGAAAACCGTTCGATTTCATGCATAGAAAGGAAAAGGCAATGACTCGCGTTTTCGTACTGACCAATCACAAAGGGGTGTCGGGAAATCGACATCCGCCACCAATATCGCGTTCGGACTGGCCGGAGTTTTCCGCCAGGGTCTAGCGCAGGTAGATGAGGGAAAAAAGGAAAAAGGGCTACAAAGCCCCTTTTTGCTGTCAAAAGCGCTCTGAAGCGGTAAAGTGGAGAGAAGGCCAAGCCTAACCAGGAGGGCGGTGCGATGCAAAAGTGCTGTGGAGTGTGGAAAGTCTGTTGCTGTTGATCCTGCTCGTCTGGCTGTGGGAGAACTATCTGGAAGTACGGCAAACGCGGGGAAAGCGGCACAGAAGAAGGCGAAGCGGGCGTGGAATCTGAAACCTCGAACGCCGAAGGACTGCCCAGACTGCCGGCTGGAGAGCCAGGGAATGCTGCTGGACGTGCAGCGCACGGCGCGTCCTTGGAGCGAAGTCAAGAGTCCGCGGGGACGACCCAAGACGCACGCTACGGATGGACAGGCGTGTATGAAGCCGATGCCCATCGCATTCCTGCACCGGGTGAAGGCCATGTTAGCCGCGAACTGCGTGCCGGTGTTCACCAGCAATGGGCTTCAGCAGTACTTCTATGGACTCACGGCCCATTTTGGAGTATGGGTGGAGGAAGAAGGCCATCGCCAACCGGTGTGGCACGTGCTGCCCAGGCTGCTCTACGGCCAGTTTCGTAAGCTGAAGGTCGGCCACAAGCTGAAGCAGGTCTACACCAAGATGTTGTGCGGTCAACGCGCGGACCTGGAAACGACGCTCCAGCGACTGGGGCTGAGCGGAAAAATCCAGACGGCCTTCATTGAGCGGCTCAATTTGACCTTGCGTCATCTGGTGGCGACGCTGTCACGACGGACCTGGGCGCTGGCTCACACGGTGCAGGGTTTGCGCTGGCGTGTCGCCCTGGCGGTGGGCTACTACAATTTCTGCCGCATGCATCATGCGTTGCGCGTCCCGATGGGGGAGGGGCATTTTCGGGGTCGAACACCCGCCATGGCGCTCGGGGTAACCGGCCACTGTTGGAGTGTGCGCGAGTTCATCACCCATCCGGTGTATTAGGGCGAACACGCCCGACCCTGTTCGGGAGTTTTTGATTCCCGGCGGGATGAAAAACGTTCGAGAAATAGCCATAAACAGACTTGATAACACGATAGTGTTATAGCTTTAATTTAATAGAAGATAATTTAACTCTATTTAAGAAACACCTTTAAAAGCATTCGTCAGGTTTCTACGATTTTTCCCTCGCATTCAAAGGCTATACCACAGGAGCACGCCAGGCGTTTTCTGACCCTTCTGGGCGCTTTCGGCTCCCGATTCTCGACCGCTTGCCTCTGTTTCGGCCCTCCACTGGCTGCTTCGATTTGTCTTACATTCCCTTCCCTTGAACCCACACCAGAATAACAGGTTTTGTTTTTTGCATCATCCCTTACCCCGGGTTATCGTTTTGCCTGGATTGGCTCCTGAACTGGCATCTGAAGGATATGAGCCTTGCTCGAACAGAAACTGACAAAAAATCGCTGGCTGCTCCCTGTTCTCTTAGTACTAGGGTGTTGTCTCTTTTATAGCAATGTATGGCCTTTTAACAGGGATAAAGGCATTTTGCAGGGCCATGATCTCGCAAGATACACTTATCCATACTTCGATTTTATTGCTCATGAAGTTCATCAGAACCATGAATTACCACTGTGGAATCCTCATGAGTTGTCAGGCTTTTCCATTATTGGAGCCGGTGAGGTCAATGTTTTTTACCCGCCGAACTGGCTTATTTTCATCATAGAAACAAAAAAAGCGGTTGCGCTTAACCTGATCCTGCATGGTTTTATTGGGATGTGGGGCATTGCAGTGCTGGCGCGTCAGCTTGGCTCCTCACGGCTAGGTGCCCTACTGACCGGATTATTATGGGGCGGCAGCGGGTTGATGGGAGCGCGCCTGTGGGCGGGACACTATACCATTCTCCTCCCCATCGCCTGGACACCCTGGGTTCTGGCCGGATTTGTATGGTCGGTTCGAAAAGGAACCTGGACTTCCGGCGTGAGAGGGGCGGTTCCAATGGGACTGCTCTACCTGTCCGGGCACCCTCAAATTGCATTTATCACAGGGGTGATCGTCGCCGTCATTTGGGGATTCGAAATTTTCGACGAACCATCCAGGCAGCGGTTCTGGACTGCCACCCGCCCGTTGATTACGCTTACTGTGTTGAGCTTCTTATTGGCTGCCATTGCCTTACTCCCGGTCATCGGGACGGCGCTTGCGTCAGGCCGAAATGCAGAAGACCAGGACCGGATCGCCTTTGCGGATAAATTTTCGGTACCGGCCAATCAACTGTTGACCTTTGCATTTCCCTATATGATTGGTGGCAACGGCATACCTGGAGATCGTAACGTAGAGGAACTCTTCGCTTATATTGGGCTGCTGCCGCTGTTGGCCCTGATGGTTTTGCTGACACGCCCCACAAGAGAGGTCTGGCTCTTAGTCATTATCAGCGGGTTAGGACTCGTTTTGAGTTTGGCGATGGATGGTGGATTACTGCGCTTGCTGGTTCAAGTTCTGCCACCTGCCGGAATGTTTCGCTCAGCCGGTAGATGGCTGATTCTCCCACAAATGGCGCTGGCGTGTATGGGTGGGCTGTTTATTACCTATCTTCAGAATACCGATCTGGCCGAGCGTCAAAGTCGCCTGAACCGGCTTTTACGGCTGCTGCCAAGATTTTTTATGGGCTGTTTCGGCCTGGCCTTCATTATGAGTTGGGGACGTGTGCTTCACACGGATGCGATTGATGGTGAGCGCCTGTGGTATTCTGCGCAGACTGTGGCTAAAACCGCGTTGTTTTTACTCTTTTTCTACTTGATTCTGTTAGCGCTTCGGACATCTGAAAAGCACTTCCAACAATTATTGCTGCTGCTGGTATTTGTTGCCGTATTGGATGTCTGGGCATCATCACTACCCTTCATTAAGGTCAGTTCAGCGGACCCGTACAATCCGAAATGGAGTCTGGTCGAACAAACTGTTCCAGCTTCTTCTGCCGGATTGCAACGCATTATCATTAGCCGAAGCAATTTTAGAACCTATACCGAAGCAACCGGAAAGGGTTATTATGATGTAGATGGCTATGAACAACTGGCTGCAGATTCTTATAATAAGTGGCTCGATAAATCAAATTTGTTATCCCCAACCAACCTTCTGCTTGGGGTAGGTTATCTTGTACGAGGGGAAGCCTATCCTGATGAGTTATTGGATCCGGAAACCGGCATGCTTGATCTTCTGGCGACGGAACCGGAACAAAACCTGTATGTTTATGCCGTTCGACATCCTGTTCAGCGCGCTTTTCTTGCCAGCGGAGTCGTTGTCGAAAAGGATGAAGCGGCGATGCGAGATTATTACATCAACAATCCTGATGCCGATATGAACGTCGTCCACGTCGATCAACCGGCCTCCTGTCTGCATGCGAAGCTTGCCGGAGGAGACGTCGAAATTGTTGCGTATCATCCGAATCAAGTCCGGTTAAAAGTAAATTCCGAGGGGCCGGGCGTTTTGTTTCTATCGGATCGTTATGCACAGGGTTGGCAAGTCACCGTTAACGGGGAAAAAAGCGACATTTTTAGAGCGGATACCGTGTTTAGAGCCGTATGTGTTCCCGATAGGGAGAGCGAAGTGGTATTTTCATATCGCCCCCTGTCGCTTTATATTGGCGGGGTTATATCCGGTATCAGTTGGTTGGGCGTGGCTTGTGTATTTCTGGTCAAATCGCGTCGTGCTTTAAAGTCGCTCCATCGTTAAAGAATGTTTATGGGGGATCAATTCACTGCGCAGCGGATTGATCCCCGGAACTAAAATTTTATGCTATCTCTATCGACTGTCTTACTATCCATACCTTAAATTAATTTTTCAACAATTATAATTCAATGAATCTTTTAGTTTACGGCATATGTAAAGGGCTGTATAATTGCCAAACTCTTAGATTTGGCTCCCTCTTGGCGTGTCAATGAGACCTGAAACGTTAGTTGAATTAAAACTGCTAGCGGCTGGACACTGGTGGTTTAAAGGTGTGCGCCGGGTAATCTCGGCGCTTATCCTGAAGACCTCCCTGCAACTGCACCACACCGATCTTCGTATTTTGGATGCAGAGTGCGCTATCCGGTGCTTCACCATACGCTTTAACCTCCCAAATGAAAGGATTTGGTCATATGTCGGAAGTGCGGCCTAGTATCACTGCCTTTTTCCCTGCTTATAACGATGGTGGGACCATTGCCAGTATGGTGTTATCGGCCATCCTTGTTCTTGAAACGCTTACCGATGATTATGAAGTCCTTGTCATTAATGATGGCAGTTCAGACTATACCCCCCCAATTCTGGATCACCTAGCGGCCAACTATGAACGAGTGCGCGTCATTCATCACGAGAAAAATAAAGGCTATGGGGGGGCGTTGCGCTCTGGGTTTGCCAATGCGACCAAAGACCTCATTTTTTATACCGATGGCGATGCACAGTATGATGTGCGCGACTTGTGCAAACTCTACCCATTGCTGGTCGATAGGGTTGATGTGGTGCAAGGTTATAAAATCAACCGCAGTGATCCCTGGTATCGGATTGTCATTGGACGGCTGTATCACATCGTAGTGAGCCATGCTTTTGGCTTAAAAATCCGCGATGTTGACTGTGATTTTCGCCTGATTCGCCGCAAAGTGTTTGATCGGGTCAGTCTAACCCATAACAGCGGTGTGATTTGTGTTGAAATGATGAAAAAGATACAGGATCATGGTTTTGTGATTACTGAAGCTCCTGTTTCTCACTACCACCGGGCGTATGGTAAGTCGCAGTTCTTTAAAATTCGGCGCATCATGCGTGTTGGACGTGAGTTGATTGAATTGTGGTTTGAGCTGGTTCGAAGGAAAGAACATCTGCAACCGAGTGAACCCGCCTTCCATCCGAACTAACCTGCCAGGGGGACACTCTTGATGAATTTGGAAGCCACGTTTGCTGGTAAACGAGTCATAGTCACAGGTGGACTTGGTTTTATTGGAAGCAATTTAGCGCATGCGCTTGTCAAGCTTGGTGCCGAGGTGCTGATTATTGACGCATTGATATCGGGGCACGGGGGCAACTGTCAGAATATCAGCGGGATTGAGGATCTGGTTCGGGTTGAGGTGGTCGATCTCCGCGATGAAGAAGCTGTATCCAAACTGATTCCAGGGAAGGATTACATTTTCAATCTGGCAGGCCAGGTGAGTCATGTTAACAGCATGACGGATCCTAATTTTGACCTGGAGATGAATGTGCGTGCCCCGCTGGCGTTGTTAGAAGTTTGCCGACAGTACAACCCCACGATCCGAATTATTCATACTGCTACACGTCAACAGTATGGCATGCCGCAGCGCCTCCCGGTTGACGAAACTCACCCCTTGAATCCGGTTGACATCAATGGTGTCCATAAAAGCGCAGGTGAGATGTATTTTATGGTCTACCATCATGCGTATGACCTGCGCACGACCTCACTGCGGCTGACCAATATTTATGGACCCCGCCAATTAATCTCTCACAATCGCCAGGGTTTCATCGGTTGGTTTGTAAACCAAATTATGCAGGGGCAGGAAATTCAGCTCTTTGGTAATGGAGAGCAGCTACGCGACATGTGTTATGTAGATGATGCCGTTCAAGCGCTGCTTTTGGCGGCTGTCAATGAATGCAGTATCGGAGAAATATATAATCTCGGTGGCCCACATCCTGTTTCGTTGAAGGAAATTGTTGAGACATTGATCACACTCAAAGGGAATGGTTCATATCGTTTGGTACCCTTTCCAGAAGAACGCAAACGGATAGACATCAAGAGTTTCCATACCGACATCACGAAGATTCGCAAGCACCTGGGGTGGGAACCTAAAATCGATCTAGAGACAGGATTAGCTTCTGTCCTGGCCTACTATAACCAGCACTTGGAGCAATATATTTAATGAACACACTGCCCATTCCTTTTAATGACTTTCAACTACAAGTGCGTGAAATACGTGATGAGATTGATGCGGCGATTGCAGTCGTGTTAGACCGGGCCTGGTTTATTATGGGTCCGGAGAATGAAGCGTTTGAGAAGGAATTCGCTGCTTATTTAGGGGTGGAACACGCGATTGGCGTAGCCAATGGAACCGAAGCCATCCAACTCGCTTTAGAAGCCCTTGCTATTGGTGAAGGCGATGAGGTTATTTGCCCGGCATTGACGGCTGCGCCAACCGCACTCGCCATTCTTGCCGCCGGGGCTAACCCTGTTTTCGCGGATATTCATCCGGATACATATACCCTTGATCCGGCTAAATTAGAGGCATGTCTTAGTCCGAGAACCAAAGCGATTTTGCCGGTGCATCTTTATGGTCACCCGGCTGATATATTGCCTATTCTGTCGTTTGCCCATGACCATCGTTTGGTTGTGATCGAGGATGTTGCTCAGGCTCATGGGGCGCAGGTAAACGGACAAATGGTCGGCACTTTTGGAACAGTCGGCTGCTTTAGCTTTTATCCAACAAAAAATCTGGGCGCGTATGGTGATGGTGGTGCTGTAGTAACTCGGGATCCTGATCTGGCTCATCGCATTTTACAACTGCGCGATCTTGGTCAAAATAGGCGTTTTCAGCATATTTTACCCGGCATGAACAGCCGTTTAGACGAAATGCAAGCGGCTATTCTCCGTGTCAAACTGAAGCACCTGGATCAGCAAAATGAGATGCGTCGCGAGCGAGCGAAGTGGTATGGGAATGAACTGCATGGGACCGTGCAGCTTCCCGTCGAGCAACCCAACTGCCACCATGTTTATCACCTGTACGTAATCCAGGCTCCACAACGCGATAAGCTGCGCAGTTATCTTCGAGAGCAGCAAATAGGCAGTGACATTCACTATCCGCACGTGCTCCATCATCAACCCGCTTTTGCTGAATGCCGGGTATCACCCGAAAAACTGCCGGTCAGCGAGGCCGTGGTGGAAAGAATAGTCTCTTTACCGATGTATCCGCAGCTATCCCACCAACAAGTTCGGCAGGTCGCAGCGCAAATCAGGAGTTGGAACACGTAGCACGTGTGAGGTGTTACATTTCCTCGATATTGGAGGGCTGTCTGGAAAAAGGTTTTAGCCCCTGTGTCATTTGATGAATAGACAGCCCTTCAGCCGACAGTCCTACCAACCCAAGTACCAGGTAAGTTCCTAATGTGAGGATGTGCAGCCAAACACCGATCAGGATGGCAGGCACGTTAGCCGGTGAAGAAACTGAAGTAATCATGCCGCTGATCCATAACGCGCTGACCACAGCGGCCTGGAACGCGCCTAAGTTTCCTGGTACTGCGGACACAGTGATGGATAATGTCAGAAGGATCATCATCGCTAGGGCGGCGGCGGCGGTTGGCGGGTACACCCCCAGAAGCTGTAAGACAATTCGAGAGTGGCATCCAAAGGGTTGACAAAAGCGCGCAGGTTGGTAGACTGCGCGTTTTTTGCGCTACGTGCCCAATAGGGAGCTATCCGTGCCTGACCTCCTTCACCTCGAACCTGCCATACTGCTCTTCTTGTGGATGGATGTGTTGCGCTTGTGGTGGCGCTTGAACAAACGTCGCGTGAAAGGGTGGTGGCCGCGGGTCAAGGACCATCGGCCGCTGAAGCGGCATCCGAAATCGCCGCACGACTGTCCGCACTGCTGCCGGGGCATGTATGCCTGGGGCTGGCGGGACAGGAAGGCGAAGCCATCCGG
>CAYYNB010000113.1:0-19760 GCA_964472565.1 uncultured Anaerolineaceae bacterium | reverse complement strand
ATCCAGAAGATCAAACTTAAAAATAATGATGGCTGTTCTACTCCCGACCAACCCGGTTGACTGCGGCAATCCATTCCGGCGTCATCGCCAGCCGCCAGTACAGCCGCAGCAGGATCGGCGCATATCGTTCGACCAGAATGCCGAGGCGCACCATCCAGTCACCAATGACAACTTCATTTTCGCCATGCACCAGGCCCAGAATCGCCCGTTCCGCGACTTCATCCGGCGTATAAATGCGGAACCCGCGCCGTTCAAGCATATCTTCCAGTTCCGGTGGAATCATATCGGTCTGTGTCCAGCTTGGCAGCACCAGTGTCAGGTACAATCCGGTTCCATTCACTTCGCGCCGCAGCGCATCCGTGAATCCGGCCAATCCATACTTGCTGGCGACATACGCCGAATACAGCGGTGTCGCGGTTCGTCCCGCCTCAGACGCTACATTCATAATGAATCCGTGATGCTGCTTAAGCATATGCGGCAGCACCAGTTGGGTCAACCGGATGGCTGCTTTCAAATTCACATCCAGCAGTTGATCGATTTTTTGTGCATCTTGTTCATACAGCCAGCCGCCGAGTGTTTGTCCGGCGTTATTCACCAGCACGTCCACCCGCCCAAACGTTTCCAGCGTCCGCTGCACCACCTGCTCGATCTGTTCCTCATCGGTAATATCCGCTGGCAGCATCAAAACCCCAGCCGTATACGGTTCGATTTCGCGCCGCACCGCTTCTAACCGTTCTGCGTTCCGTGCCACCAGTACGATCCGTGCCCCACGTCGCGCAAAGGCGAAGGCCAGCGCGCGCCCAATTCCCATCGACGCGCCAGTGATAATCACCACCTGTCCATCCAGCACCAGGGTTGAATGTTGTGGCCGCAGATACCGCGATACCCAGTAGCCGCCGCTGATAAGGCTTCCACCCCACAATAATCGTCGCCCGATCTGCTTCATGCGTTCCCCCTTCTTACCGGACTCGTCTGGCGATGCCCACTTGGTTAACTCCCATACTGAGCGGTGTCCACGTTGTTCGGGTGATGACTTGAAACAATGCGGGCGCTCCCAGCACCCCAAATTGCACCACTTTCGGGATCATCGGAAAATACGGCACATCCCACAGCCCATCTCCAAAATGTCGCAGCATCTTGAATCCGGCTGTCTCGCTCCATGCTCTCCATTGGCGCGGCGGCTGCACGTTGATATGCGTCGGATCTTTGCCAATCGCGTCCGTTTGAGCATCTTTAAACCGTCGCAGGCTGTATCCCGGATTCGGTGTCGCAAACAGAAACACGCCGCCCGGACGCAGAATCCGGTGAATCTGCCGGAGCGTATCCGCCGGATCAGGCAGATGCTCCACCAGATGCAGCGCCACGACAGCGCTGAATGCCTCATCCTCGAACCGTGACAGATCGCTTACATCCATCACATGCCCTTCAGCTTTAGGCGCATTCCGTTTCAGTTGCTCGATACTGTAATCCGCAATATCCGCGCCCACACAGTCAAAGTCGTTTTGCAGCAGCCCAAGCAGATGCCCTAATCCACATCCCATTTCCAGCAGTTTCCCGCCGCTTGGCGCATACCGTTTCACCAGCGCCGCATAATACCGCCGTGCGAACCAGTACATGCTGAACCGTCCCAATGGGCGATCCGCATAGTTGTGGCTTTCAAAATAATGCTGCCCATACTCCTCGATAGGGATTTTGGGTGTTGTGGGAGTTGGTGTCTCAGACATAACACATTCCTGATCTATTGGTTTATGAATCTATTGCAGTGTCAGAATCAATACACCGTTTTCGTAAAATCCCTCACCATCCACTTGGACCAATCCCTGCCCCTCGCTGAGGCTGGCACAGTGATCCACAATATCAAACCAGACGCCCTCATCCACATCTTCCGGCACCTCAATCCGCACCACCGCTTGCGTTCTGGCGAGCGCGTTAAGCACCGTGACTGCTTCTGCGTCATTCTGTTTCTGCTGTCCGACTGCTTCAATAAACGCCATGATCTCTTCTTGTGCCCGTATCTCCGGTGCCCGCACGAGTTCGATCCGCACCGGATCATCGGTGCTGGTAGACAATTCCAGGATATTCGTTCCCCCAGGCCGCAGAACATATCCCATTTCCCCCAGCCGGACTTGCAGTTCTGCAATGGAGTTCATCGCGATAAGTGAGAAAAATCGAATAGTATAGGTTTTCATAGCTCCACACATAACGAGGCAACCTTGTGGGTCGCCTCGCAGTATAACTTCTTTATCGAGCGCGATCAATCACCCGCCGAATGCCAGTGTGATCTCGCGCGCCATATCCGATAGCAGGTACGGCAGCACGCCCAGCATCAGTGTGCCAACCGCCGCGATCCCAATCGCCGACGCCAGCGGCCAGGGCAGTTGTGCTTCCCCTGGACCCTCTTCAAAATACATCAGCCACACAATCCGCAGATAATAGAATGCCGAGATCAGGCTCGTCACTACGGCGACAATCACCGCGACAAACAAATCCGCTTCAATCGCCGTCTGGAACACAAACCACTTCCCGATAAATCCCGCCGTCAGCGGAATCCCCGTCAGACTGAGCATAAACACCGTCATCGCGCCTGCCAGCAGAGGCCGCGTCCGTGCCAGTCCACGCATGCTGTCCAATCCCGTATTCGTCGCATCGTCCCGTTCCACCGCGATCACAACGGCAAACGCCCCGATATTCGTGAATGTGTACGCTAGCAGATAGATCACAACGGCCCGCGCCGCGTCATTCGTGACAGTTGCGGTTCCCGCCGCCGCAATCGCCAGCAGAATATACCCGCCGTGCGCAATGCTCGAATACGCCAGCATTCGTTTGAGGTTGCTCTGCACAATCGCGATCAGGTTTCCCCCGATCATCGTCAGCACGGCGATCATCCACACGCTGGTTTGCCATGCCGCCGGTTCGCCGCTTTCAATGCTGAAATTCGACATCCCCATCGCCAGCACCCGCACCAGTGCCGCGAACCCGCCGATTTTTGCTGCTACGCTCATATACGCGACAATCGAAGTCGGTGCGCCTTCATATACATCCGGCGTCCACATATGAAACGGCACCGCCGCCACTTTGAACCCCAGCCCAACCAGCACCAGCCCCGCTCCAACCAGCAGCAAAAACCGCGAAGTGGCTTCTTCGTCGGTCCAGGTGCCAACCGCCTGCCAGATTCCCTCGAAATTCGTCGTTCCGGTTGCCCCATAAATCAGCGCAATCCCATACACGAGGAAGCTCGAAGCAAACGCGCCCAGCAAAAAGTATTTCATGGCGCTTTCTTCGCTGGCCTCTTGCGGACGTCGAAACCCGCTCAGGATATACAGCGGAAACGACAGCAGTTCCAGCGCCACAAACACTACCACCAGATCGCCCGCCGCGCCCATAAACATCCCGCCGACGGTGGTAAACATCAGCAGGTAATAATATTCTCCCCGCTGCATCTGGGTCCGTTGCAGGTAGTTATACGCCACCATCACGCCGAGAATCCCGGTGATCAGCGCGGCCACATTCACCACATCGGTAAAATCATCCGCGATAAACATGCCGTCGAATGTGTCTTTGCCGTTCCCAAAATCGACCACATCGCCCAGCGACAGCAGCGACAGCACCAGCGACACCACCAACCCGGCAATCGCGAGCCATGCCGTGATCTCTTTCCGTTCGCGTGGCACAAACAGATCAACCAACAGGAAGATGCACGCACCCAGCGCCAGTAAGGTCGTCGGCAGAGTTGCGCCAACGTTTAGATCGCTCAGACTAGGGACTTCAAACATCCGCTTCCGCCCCCCTTATCGGCCCAATGCCGTTGTCGCGCCCTGCATCTGATTCATAAGTTCGCCCACCGATCCATCCATAAAGCCGAAGAAGTAGCTGGCTTGCAGACCGATGATGAAAATCATGACCAGAATCGGGACCAAAGTCCAAACTTCCGTCCAGTTCATATCCGACAGGCGCTTATTCTCTTCTTTATCCAGCGCGCCCATAAAGACGGTATTCCACATATACAGCATATACACTGCCGCCAGAATAATGCCCAGCGCCGCGAATGCTGTGAACCACCAGCTCAGTTCATCCGACCCCGACGATCCCAACAGAATCGTGAATTCCCCCACGAAGCCGTTGAGTCCCGGCAGCCCCATACTCGACAGCGTAATCACCAGGCTCATCCCCGCGAATAACGGCATCACTTTCCATATTCCGCCAAATGCGTTCATCAGTTTCGTATGCCGCCGCTCGTACAACATCCCGACCATCAGGAACAAGCCGCCCGTGCTGATGCCATGATTAACCATTTGCAGAATGCCGCCCTGGATTCCCACCGAGTTCAGCGCGAAAATGCCCAGCATCACAAACCCCAGGTGGCTGATCGAGGAATACGCGACCAGCTTTTTGACATCCTTCTGCCCATAGCTGACCCACGCCCCATAAATGATGCCGATAACCGCCAGCACCGCGATATAAGGCGCAAAATCCTTGCTCGCTTCCGGGAACAGTGGTAGGTTGAGCCGCACAAAACCATACGTGCCCATCTTCAGCAGCACGCCCGCCAGAATCACCGATCCGGCAGTCGGCGCTTGTACGTGCGCATCCGGCAGCCACGAGTGCAGCGGCCACATAGGCACTTTGATCGCAAACGCAATCCCGAATGCCAGGAACAACCACCGCTCGGTTGATAGGTTGAAGGCCAGTTCGCCGCTGTTCATCTTCGCCAGAATATCCGGCACGCTGAACGTTCCCGCCTCGCTGCCCAGCCACAGAATCGCCAGCAGCATCAGCAGGCTTCCGCCCATCGTATACAGAAAGAACTTAACCGCCGCATAAATGCGTTCTTCGCCGCCCCAGATTCCGATCAGAAAATACATCGGAACCAGTGTCACTTCCCAGAACACCTAGTTCAGGTACAAATCCTGGGCCACTATTACCCCGATCATCGCCCATTCCATCAGCAGCATGAACATGTAGTACAACCGCACACGTTCTTTGATCGACCCAAACGATGCCAGAATCGCCAGCGGCATAATAAACGTGGACAGCAGCACCAGCCATAAGCTGATCCCATCGATCCCGACGTAATATCGAATGGTAAAATGATCAGCGTCGATCCATTTCCAGTTTGTCACCATCTGCAAGCCGTTAACCGCTTTGTCAAAATTCGTCAGCAGCAGCAGCGACACGGCAAATGTAACCAGCGATACCGTCAGGGTGATCCAGCGGATCGTCTGATCGGTGAGCGTCCGCAAAAACAGCAGCGGGAGTACGCCCACCAGCGGTAGCATCAAAACCACAGTGACCAGCGAGATGTCTTCCATAAGAATTATGCCCCTTTATAGCCCCAGCAGTTCCCGGATCACAGGGAAGAGGATAATAAACATGATCAGCAGCGCGCCAAACAACACACTGAGTGCATACGTGCGCACATACCCCGTCTGAATATGTCGAACTCGCGCCGCAGTCCACCGCGTAGCATACGCAATGGAGTTGAAAAAGCGGTCCACAATGCCTTTATCAACGGGTTGCGTCAGCACGTGAGTCGCCCGGTTGAAATTACGATAAATCAACTTCTCGTGGACCCAGTTATGCCAGAACTGCCAGTCCAGTGTATCCGCCAGCCAGCGCGCGGCATGCTGGAACGGGTACACGATGTACCGGAAATAAATTTCATCCCAATACAGTTTGGCGTTTGCCAGCGCAAAAATACGGCTCGTCCCCGGATTCACTTCCAGCGGATCGCGTTGTAGCGTCGCCAGCACACGATCATTGTAGATGGACCGTGCGAAGAAAATCGCCCCTACCGCGATCAGCACCGCAATCGTCGCCAACAGCCATTGAAAGTTTGCCGCATGAGCATAAACAACACTTTCCTCAAGCCAGCTTGTAAAGCGGTGTTCGCCAAAGATCGATCCCAGCACCGGGAACCCGCTGGGCACATTCATCAGCCCGGCCACCACGCTGAAGAATCCCAGGATGATCAGCGGCCATACCATCAACCGCCCCGATTCTGTTGCATGTTCGGCAGCTTCAGTCCGCGCCTTGCCATAAAACACCATGCTCACCTGCCGCCACATATAAAAGGCCGTAAATCCGGCAGCCGTCAGCAGCAGTCCAAACGCGATATACCCTTCCAGCCGGTTTTCATCCAGCCCCGCTTTGAGCGCGTCCACCAGAATTTCGTCCTTCGACCAGAATCCGGCAAACGGAATAATACCCGCTAGCGCCAGCGTTCCGAGCAGATAGGTCCAATATGTAAGTGGCATCCGGTGCCGCAGTCCGCCCATATTGCGGATGTCCTGCGGATCAAATTCTTCTTCAGACTCCTCTTCTTCATGCCCGTGTCCGTGTCCATGTGCATGCATCACGTGATGGTGCCCGTGTTCCACCCCATGAATCACCGACCCGGAGCCGAGGAACAACAGTGCTTTGAAGAAAGCATGCGTTACCAGATGAAACATCGCTGCCGCATACGCCCCAACACCGACCGCCGCCACCATAAATCCCAGTTGGCTCACGGTGCTGTACGCCAGCACCTTTTTAATATCCCATTGCCCCAGCGCGATAAAGCCTGCCATGATTGCTGTGGTTGCGCCAATCACCGCCACCACGAACGACGTTTCATCCGAGGCGTGATACAGCACATTCGACCGCACCATCATATACACGCCCGCTGTAACCATTGTCGCCGCGTGAATCAGCGCGCTGACCGGTGTCGGACCCGCCATCGCATCCGGCAGCCACACAAACAGTGGAATCTGCGCGCTTTTACCCGTCGCGCCCATCAGGAACAGCAGCGTGATCAGGGTGAGCACTGCCTCAAAATCCATTGAGATAGTGCCGAAATCGACCCTGTGCCCGCCTTCTTCCAGCCACACCGCTGCTTGGTTAAATACCCCCAGCGGACCTTCTGGTTCGGCATGTGTATCTGCCTCTTCCGCGTGCTCCGGCTCATAAACGGGTTCTTCATGCGTTTCTTCCGCTGCTTCATGATGCGCGGGTAGCGGCGCTTCGCCCGGATGATAATAATCGAGCGTGCCGAACGTCCAGAAGGTCAGCAGCACCCCCAGAATCAGCCCAAAGTCGCCCATGCGGTTGACAATAAACGCTTTGCGGGCAGCATCGCTGTTTCTCCAGCCCACGCCCTTCGCCTTCTCAAACCAGAAGCCGATCAGCAGAAACGAACACAGGCCCACGCCTTCCCACCCAACAAACATCATCAGGAAGTTATTCCCGCTAACCAGGATGAGCATGAATACCAGGAACATATTCATATAGACAAAAAAACGTGGAAACTTCTCATCCCCATGCATATACCCAACTGCATAGAGGTGAATCAGCGACCCAACCCCGGCGACCACCAGCATCATCGTAACGCTCAGTGTATCCACCCGGAACTGCCAGGCAATGTTGACACCTGCCGAGGGAATCTCGATCCAGCTTCCCAGCAGCGGCATAGCGACGACTCCGGCCTCATAATCCGTGTTGACCAGAGCGATCCACAAAATGACAGCGACGACAAACGCCCCGGCGCTGGCCCCAACGGCCACCAGTCCGACGCCCTGCTCGCCAAATCGTTTCCCAAAGAACAGGTTAATCACCATCCCGACCAGCGGGATGATGACGACCAGAGGTACAAGATCGTAGAAGTTTTCCATACCGCGCGCCTAATCTTTGAACATATGCAGATCGTCGATGTCGATGCTCTGTTTCGTGCGGAAGATCGCGACGATCAGCGCGAGTCCCACTGCCACTTCCGCCGCTGCTACCGTCATCACAAAGAACACCATCAAATGCCCATCAACGTTCCCCCACTGCCGCGCAAAAGCCGCCAATGCCAGATTCGCCGCGTTCAGCATGAGTTCGACTGACATAAAAATCAGAATAGCATTCCGGCGCAGCAGGACGCCCATCGCCCCCAGAATGAATAAAATGGCGCTGAGCAGAACATACAGTTCAATTGCGACTTCAGGCTTATCCATATTATTCTCCCCTCGATACTGGGTTGGTTGGATTTCCCACAATCGGCTGATCGAGTCCGGCAGGTGGATTCGCCAATCGGCGTACAATCCGGCGTTGGCGTCGTCCCAGCGTCTCGTGTGTCAGCACGATAGCCCCAATCATCGCCACCAGCAGAACCAGCGCGACCATCTCAAACGGCAGTACATATTTGCTGAACAGCAGTTGTCCAACCTGCTTTGGGCTTCCAAACGATGGCTCCACATCCGACTGCAAATCGATCACCACATTCTGCCACGAGTTATCCGGCTGCTGTCGATCCGTCAGAACCAGCAGCAGTGATTCATCGCGCGTAAAGTCCACATCAGCGCTGCTTATCGTCAGAATCTGCGCCTTCGATCCATGTGGAGTGATTGCCAGTTCCATATCATCCCGCACCCCCACAATGACACCTTTGGACGCTTCGCCATAGGCCAGATTGTCAATTAATAATTTGTCTCGGCCTTTACTGGTGTCATATACATCAACCGCCGCCTGATCGTGGAATCCGTTAATCACCATCACGCGCATCGACTCGCGCTCATCAATGCCGGACAGGTTTTCCGTCCCCGTCACCAGTTGAAGTCCACCGCTGGATTGAATCAGCGTGAGTACAATCGCATCCCCGCCGGTCAGGTCAATGGGCTGATCATGTTCATACAGCACATCCTCGCCCCCGGCGGCGCGCACTGTCAGTGTTTCGTACCGCCCCGCCGCCCAATCCATATAATCGGTGGTTTTCCGGTAGCCGAGATTCTCAGCAATCCGTTCATCCCCCAGATACACATCCACATTTCCCGTATTTTCCAGTGTATTGACGACGCGAACCTGCGAGGTCGTCTCTTCCGGTTCTGTCAAATCAATTTCCCCGCGCAAAATCGCCAGACTGGTCACAACCAGAAACACCAGCGCCAATAGCACCGCCGCCGGAGAAAGCCAGGGGAAACGCGCTTCTTTTTCCGGCAGCAGTCGTTCGGCTCCCAGGAGCATGATCACGAACAAGAACAGCACCATGATCGCTCCGGTATAGACCGTAATCTGGACCATCGCCAAAAATGGCGCATGCAGCATCAAAAAGAAGAACGCAATACACCCGAAATTGATAATTAGAAACAGCGCGCTGTGTACCGCATTCTCGCTGATCAACATCATCGCTGCGGTAGCAACGGCGATAGCGCCCACAATGATAAAAAGAGTTAGTTCCATAGGATTGCCGCCTGTGTTGATGACCGGCTATGACACAATACGCCAGGAGAAATGATGTTCCCCGACGAATACATCTTTTTGTAGGGGTGCAGCAAGCTGCACCCTTTCATATTCTGGTTTTCAAGTTGCCTGCACTCAGTCTGGATTCTTCATATCCGGGATCGAGCGGGTGAAGCGCCCCGGCTCAGTTTGATGGGGCGTATCTTCGACACCCGGCGGCACCGGATCAAGCAGTTTCTGTTTGGTATAGATCGTGTCCCGGCGGTCATTAAAGCTCAGTCGATATTCATGCTCTAACACAATCGCTTCTGTCGGGCAGGCATCCTCACAATACCCGCAGAAGATGCACCGGAGCATGTTGATCTCATAGGTTTTAGCATATCGTTCGCCAGGACTGTAGCGTTCGTCATCAGTATTTTCCGCCGCTTCGACCCAAATCGCGTCCGCCGGACATGCCGCCGCACACAGCGCACAGCCAATGCATTTTTCCAGCCCATTATCATACCGCTTCAGGGCATGCCGTCCTTTGTACCGTTCACGAACCGGGCGCTCCTGTTCAGGAAACTGGACAGTCACCGGGCTTTCCAGAATATGTTTAATCGTCGTCGCAAATCCCTTAACCAGATTCATGCATCACTCTCATTTTTGTCTCTTCCGCCGCGCGAACAATACACCCTGGGCTGACAGATCGACCACTTCAACGCGCTCTGGTGCATCCACTTCGGGCTTGCGTCCGGCGCGATCAAAGAAATAGAATGCGCCGCTCCAGAATAACAGCGAAGCGATAATCGATAGCATCACATACCATCCCGTGCTCAGTTCTTCCGCAACGACTACTGTCACGGCTGTCCACACCACCGCAATCAGCGCCAGCGGCAGCATCACTTTCCATCCGAAAACCATCAGCCGATCATAACGAATGCGTGGCAGCGTCCCGCGTACCCAGATCATGATCACGAGCAGCAGAAAGACCTTAATCCCATACACAATCGGCCCCAGAACCGGGAAACGATCCACCCACAAAAAGTGATACCCGCCCAGGAACAGCGCCGATCCGATCATGCTGACCGCGACCATACTGATATATTCCGCCATATAAAACATAGCGAACTTCATCCCGCTGTATTCAGTATGGTATCCCGCTGTCAGTTCTTGTTCGGCTTCCGGCAGGTCAAACGGCGCGCGGTTCACTTCCGCCAGCAGCGAGATGAATAAAATGGCCGCTGCCAGCGGATTCTGGAAGAAATACCAGCCCAGAATCGGCGGCTCATTTTGCGCGTTGATGATGTCCCCCACGCTCATCGACCCCGCCAGCATCACTGGCACAACCACCGACAGCCCCATACTCAACTCGTAGCTGACCATTTGTGCCGAAGAACGCAGCGCGCCCAGCATTGAATATTTGTTATTGCTTGCCCAACCCGCCAACACTATCCCGTAGATACCAATGCTCGTGATCCCGAAAATCCATAGCGTTCCCACATTGACATCCACCAGCCCCTGTTCCATCCGGTACCATTTTCCGTCGAACCAGGGGATTGTGATGTTTGGCCCCAGCGGAATCACTGCCACCACGATAATCGCCGGCACCACTTTGATAACCGGAGCCAGCCAGAAGATGATCTTATCGGCAGTATTCGGCGTCAGGTCTTCCTTAAAGATCAGCTTGATACCATCTGCCACCGGTTGCAGCAGTCCAAACGGGCCTGCCCGGTTTGGCCCCACGCGCGCCTGAATCCACGCCAAAAAGCGCCGTTCCAGCAGCGTGGTATAGGCAAACCCCGTCAGCAAAATAAAAAACAGGATCAGGCTTGCTAAAATAGCATGGAGCACCGTACAGGTTGTGCTTGCCGTACACTCCACAATGACACTGGATTCACCCGGTCCAAACATAAACGGTTACTCCTGTAATTTTTGCACGGTGCCAATGGTCGGCAGAGTAGGAATCGGAGTCTTAGCAACCTGGCGCGGCAGCAGCAAAGCGCCTACCGGTGCTTTTCCATCGACACGCGCGGTTACTTCGATGTGCTGCTCACCCACCGTGATCACAATCAGTTCCCCGTTATTGATCCCCAACTGGGCCGCATCCGCCTGATTCAGTTCCGCATACGGTTCAGGAATACGCAGATGCATGAGTTGGCTGGGTTCAAATAGCATATCCCGGTCATACAGCACGTCCACCGGCACCACCAGCAGCCCCGCCGCCTTGGTAGATTCCGTTTTCACCGGGCGCACCGTGAAGCGGTATCGTTCATTTTCCGCGTTGGTCGGCCACATGACGCCGAGTCCGCCGTGATTAGTGTACGCCGTGCCGCCATAATACAGATCGTCGCCGCCCACATCCGGGAACTGCTCTGTCACCTGAGCAAGATTGCTGTAGCTCATCTCTGCATACCGCAGCACCTTCTGGGTGATCTCGCGCATCACTGCCGCAGCGCTGATACGTGGTTTTTCGCCGCCCATCTGCTCGCCAATATGCGCAAAAATCTTCCAGTCCGGTAGCGCCTCGCCAACCACACCTTGCGCGGTATAGAATCGCTGTACCCGCCGCATCCCATTGGTGAAGGTGCCTTCGCGCTCCGCGAAGCTTTGGCTGGGCAGCACCAGATCCGCTTTGTCGGCGGTTTCGGTCATAAACAGGCTGGTGACAACCACATAGTCCGCTTTGTCGAGCGCCGCACTAAATCGCGCATCTTCCGCCGCCGGATTCGCCCCCGCGATAACCCACATACTCGGCGGGTTATCCAGCCAATCGCGCGTGGCTTCCGCCGAAAATCCCATATCCATCGCGCCTTGAATATTCGCGCCCGGCCACACCCCAACCAACCCATTATTGGGTCGTGCCGTATGCCCGGTGATGATCAGCAAATTCGCGGCAGCCTGCATCAGTTCGCCGTGTTCTTCCAGCGAAAGCCCCTCCGCCCCAGCGAAGATGATCAGATTCTTGGCTTCCAACAGTTTGTCGGCGGCTTCGACCAGAGTTTCGGATGGCTTGACTTTCTTCAACCCGGCTCCCAAATCCTCGTAGCCGTCCACCCGTGCGCCGATCAGTGCCTTATCCGTCTTTTTGCTGCTGCGTGCGCGTGCCGCGATGCTGTTCAAAATGTTGACCGCTTCGCCATATTGGTACCGGATCACAACCTTCGCATACTGATCCAGCTTGGTAGGCCGTGCGTTTGCCACCGCGACTATCGCCCCCCGATCCGCCGCCTGTTTCACTTGCAGCCACCAGATCGGTGCTTCTTCTTCAAAATCCGACGCAATAACCAGGATCGCGCTGTCGCGGCCCATATCCTGAATCCGAGTGCCTACGCCCACACCAGCCTGTGTGACCTGCTCCAGTCCGGTGACAGTCGCAGGCCAGAAGCCTCGCTTAGCATCATCGCTGCTCAACCCGGCAACTTTCCGCAGTTCCCACAGGTCTTCATTAGACAAACTTGGCCCGGCAACAACCCCCGTGTGATTTCGGTGCATCTGAAGCTTAGCCGCGATCTCCTGGTAAGCTGTCGCCCAATCAATCGGCACCCACTGCCCATCCCGCTTAACCATTGGAGTTTCCAGCCGCTCGTTTACGCGGGAGTGGTGATGTCCGAATCGGCCTTTATCGCAAATCCAGATTTCGTTCACGTCTTCATTTTGGCGCGGCATGATGCGTTTGATCATCTTCTTGCCGCCGAAATCCCGGTCAATCCGCGTGCTTGCGCTCAGGTTGCATCCAACCGGGCAGTGCGGGCAGATGGTTGGCACCTCATCCATTTCCCAGGGTCGCGCCCCGAACCGGAAGTCGGCGGTGGTTAATGCGCCTACTGGACAAATATCCGTCGTATTCCCGCTGAACTTCGAGTTAAAAGGCGGTTCGCTGACAGTAACAATCTGAAGCCGCCGCCCGCGCTCGTGAAAAGCCAGTACATCATCCCCGACAACTTCATCGCAGAATCGCGTACATCGTGCGCACTGGATACATCGTTCCCGATCCAGGAAGATGAGTTCGCCAAGCGGCACATGTTTCGCCAGCCGCATCTTGTCATCAAAGATGAAACGCGAATTTCCCGGCCCGTACGCCATCGTCAGGTTTTGTAGCGGGCATTCCCCGCCCTTATCACACACTGGACAGTCTAGCGGGTGGCTGGTCAGCAAAAACTCAAGAATATCATCCCGGCCTTCGATCACTTTCTGCGTGGTGGTCCGAATCGCCATCCCATCCGTTACCGTCTGAGTGCAGGCCGTTTGAAGTTTCGGGAGCCACTTAAAGACCGGCTGGCCGTTTTCATCCAAATCAGGCTGGCTGGTCTCACGGTTAATGGAAAGATTGCCCAACTCCACCAGGCACATCCGGCACATTCCCACCGGCTTTAATTTCGGATGATAGCAAAAGACCGGGATCGGAATATGATGGAGTTTGGCCGCATCTACCAGATTCGCCCCTTTAGGAACCTGATAAGCTTGACCATCGATATAGAGAGTAACAGTGTCAGCCATACTGCTCCTTAAATAAATCAGAGCCTAAATGCCGTAGACCAGCATTCGCCCGGTCTATATAACCTTGATAAATATATCCCCACGCACTTTCTGCCAATAACCGTTCCGCCAGCGCGATAGCTTGCTCAAAATCAGCCCGCGCGCGGTCCCATTGTTCGTATGCCAGCCATTCCTCGCCCCGCAGCACATATTGAACCGGGGCATCAGGCATCGCTTCAAGTGCTTGATTCAGCAGTCGAATCTGTGCCGAATCAGGTTTTGCTTGGTTCGGCTCCATCACATACCACCTTGCGGAACAGTTTCAGGTAGTTCACCCGCCGCCCGACGATCAAAGGCATCCATCGCCGCTGCTGCTTCAGTGACAGATCGCTGCGGCCGTTGCACATACCGTTCATATTCGTCGCGGAACACCGCCACCGTTGCCAGCACCGGATTCGCCGCGAAATCGCCCAACGCGCACAGCGTCACGCCCACCATCTGACGCGGTACATTTTCCAGCAGTTCGAGATCGCGTAGGCGTCCCTCGCCCCGCAGCAGCCGATCATAAATCCGCTCCAGCCAATAGGTTCCTTCGCGGCACGGTGTGCATTTTCCACAGCTCTCATGCCGGAAAAAGTGGATCATCTTGGCCGCCGCCCAGACCATATCCGTATCCTCATCCATCAGAATAAACGACGCTGATCCGAGCGTACTGCCCAACTGTGTCACGCTCTCATAGGTCATCGGCGAATCCAATACATCGTCCGTCGCGCGCAGCACTGGACCACTCGCCCCCGACGGCAGAATCCCCTTGAGTGTCTTCCCGTTTGGAATCCCACCCCCGTACTCAAAAATCAGTTCCCGGAAGGTGGTTCCTAGTGGAAGTTCGTAATTTCCAGGATTCACCACGTGCCCGCTCAGACAGAAAATCTTCGGTCCCGGGCTTTGCGGTGTGCCAATAGCCTTGTATGCATCTGGCCCGTTAACCAGAATCCAGGGCACATTTGTTAGGGTTTCCACGTTATTGACCACGGTCGGCTGGTAATACAACCCGCCGCCCATCTGCGCCGGGAACGGAGGCCGGACGCGCGGCTGCCCAAGTAGCCCTTGCAGGCTGTTCAGCAGCGCGCTTTCCTCGCCGCAGATATACGCCCCCGCGCCGAGATGCACATACATATTGCAGCTCCAACCGGAGCCAAGCACATTCTCACCGACAAAGTTAGCCTGTCGTGCTTCTTCGATCCGTTCTTCGAGCGCATGCGCCAGGTCCCAGAATTCCCCTCGGCAGTAGACATAAACCGCCTTCGCCTGGATCGCGTAAGCCGCAATCATCGCACCTTCGATCAGTTGGTGGGGGTTGTTCTCCAAAATCTGCCGGTCTTTGAACGTGCCGGGTTCGCTTTCATCCGCATTCACCACGACATATTTAATCGCCACGTCTTTTGGAATAAAGCTCCACTTCCGCCCGGTGGAAAAACCCGCGCCGCCGCGCCCCCGCAGATTTGAATCAATGACGGTTTGGATGACTTGCTCAGGCGTCATCGTCAGGGCTTTTCGCAGCCCCTCATACCCACCGTTGGCAACATAAGTTTCAAATTGCCCAATATCAGGAATATCCAGATCACGCAGTAGAATGTGTTTCATTCGTCGTCGTTCCCGTCTGAGCGCTCCACTGTTGCAGGCTGGCCCATCCCAGCCCTGCCCCAAATAAAACGAACGAAAAACCGCCCATAGTGAGGATCGGCCCCAGATACAGCCCAATAAATGCGCTGTAGAACACCCCCAACCCGCCGATCACGGTTAACACCATCAGCGGACGTTGGCCGCTTTGCCAGAGTGCCAGAATCACGCATACATAACCAAGTGCGAGCATCAAAACAACCAGACCATCCATTCCCCGTCGGGCATACCACATCAGGTCTTTGTCTGGTTCATTCATAATCACAACGGCATCCGGCGCATTCTGCTCACCTTTTACCCGTTCTAAATGTGACACAGGTTTCCACCCCGGCGACATCGGGTCCGAAGGCCAGGGCGCTCGTAAGATCGCGTAAGTCACCATCAATAATCCCAGCGTAATGATCGGTACGCTTCCCAGAATAACGGTCATCCGCCGCAGGTTAGACATCAGAACTGGCTCGCTTACTAACGTAATGAAGATCAGGTAATTCGGTATATCCGGCGTGTTCAAACAAGGCGAGGCTGGCGCTGTTCCAGTCCTCAATCAAAGCGGCGATAATCTGCATTCCCTGGTCTTGCAGTGTTGCCTCCGCCGCCCCAACCAAAAGCTGTCCCAATCCTTGCCGCCGGTAATCAGGGTGAACCGCCAACCGGTTGATCCATCCTTTGCGCCCGTCATGGGTTGCCACAACCACACCGATCAGGCTGTTTTTATCCCAGATACCTAAAACGGTCTGGGTTCCCCCAGCCATTTGGCGCTCAAACTGTTCTCGGCTGTCGCGTCCGCCAGGCTTAATAGGAAGCCCTGAGACTTCCCATAAAGTCCGAATGGCCTCATAATCCTTTGTCGCCAGTTCAACTACAGTCCTCTCACCCATAAGTCTATTCGGTTGGATTTTCCTTTTCCCGTCCCGCTTCAGCACGCCACTGCGCAATAAGTGTTTTCATCTGCTCCATATCGAGTTTTTCATGATAGTGAAAATTGCATTGGAGCATAGGCGCTTTATCGCACGCCGCGAGACACATCACTTGTTCAACGGTGAACATCCCATCTTCAGTGGTGCCGCCGTCTTCTACATTCAGATATTCGCAGAGCTGGCGATAAAATTCATCCGCACCGCGCAGCGCACAAGGAAGATCAGTGCAAACTTGCAGCCAATACTTTCCCTTCGGTTCTTCGCGGAACATCGTATAGAAGCCCGCAATCGAATGCGCTTGGGTTGGGTCCACATCGCACAGTTCCGCGACTTCCTTCAGCGCGTCTTGATTCAGCCATCCGTACTCTTCTTGCGCCAGATAAAGGAGATCCATGATCCCGGATCGCTTATCCTCATACTTAGCGAAAATCTTTTGAATACGTTCAGGATATTTTTCTGCCAACACAGGCATTCACTCCCTAACGGTCACAGTCCCCAAGCACAATATCAATGGTACCAATAATCGCTACAAGATCCGCGATCAGGTGTTCTTTCGACATATGCGGCAGTGCGCTCAGGTGCATAAAACTCGGCGTTTTAAAATGAACCCGCCAGGGCTTAGGGCCGCCATCGCTTACCAGGAAACACCCTAATTCGCCGCGCGGGCTTTCGGTCCGAACATACACTTCGCCCTTCGGCGGACGGAACCCCTCTGTCCACAGCTTAAAATGATGGATAACCGCTTCCATGCTTTGTCCTAACTCAGCGCGTGGCGGTGGCACATACTTCCGGTTGCTCGAACGAACAGGACCATCCGGCAGCCGATCCATCACTTGACGAATAATCCGCACACTTTCGCGCATTTCCTGCACGCGGCACAGGTAGCGATCATACACATCGCCATGTTTGCCCAACGGAATATCAAACTCAAAGTGCTCGTAGCAGCTATACGGCATCGCTTTCCGCACGTCATATGCGACCCCGGATCCGCGCAAAACCGGACCGGAACAGCCTAGAGCAATCGCATCTTCAGCCGCAAGGAATCCAATCCCCTCAGTACGATCCAGCCATAGCGGATTCTTGGTCAACAACTTTTCATAATCATCAATTCGCGGTGGAAAATAATCCAGAAAATCACGCACAGCCGGTTCAAAATCGGCGGTAACATCACGCCACACGCCGCCGGGACGAATATAATTCGTCATCATTCGCTGTCCGGAAATCATCTCGAAAATGTCGAGAATCTTCTCGCGCTCACGCATACAATAGAGAAAAACGCTCATCGCGCCAATGTCCATCGCGTGTGTGCCGAGCCAGACCAGATGGCTGTTGATGCGTTGCAGTTCTGCCAGCGCCACCCGCAGATATTGCGCGCGAATAGGCACGTCGAGATTGGCAAGTTTTTCAATGGCGAGACAGTAGGTCAGATTATTTCCCATGTTGTTGAGATAATCCGTCCGGTCGGTCATAACGAGCGCTTGCTCGTACTTCTTCGCCTCCATATTTTTTTCGATGCCGGTGTGAAGAAACCCAATATCCGGCACACAGCTCACCAGATTTTCACCGTCCAGCTCAATGAGCACGCGTAGTACCCCGTGTGTGCTGGGATGCTGCGGCCCCATGTTAAGCACCATCGTTTCGCCGGTAAAAGCGCGTTCCGAAACCAGCCCTCTTAGTTTTTCAAGATCACCCTGATAAGGCGTTCCAGCGCCAGCGGTTACTTCTGCCATATCTCACATCTCGCTTATTCTTGTGCGTAGGGCTTGTGTTTATCAACTTCTTCGAAATTGAATGAGAACTGCACTGTTTCATATCCCAACGGATAATCCTTCCGCAGGGGGTGTCCTTCCCAATCTTCCGGCATCAATATCCGGCGCAAATCGGGATGATCGGTGAACGTAATGCCCAGCATGTCAAAAATTTCCCGCTCCAGCCAGTTCGCTGCCGGATACACCGGGGTGATACTGGGGCATCTTGGATCGTCACCAGACAGATAGACCTTCAACCGCAAGGAGCGATTTTGGAGCATGGAGTAAAGATGGTATGCAATCCCAAAACGGGGTTCTTGCGGATAATAATCTACCCCGCTCACATCCGATAAAAAGTTATAGCCTAGGTCCAGGCAAAAACGGCAGACTTCAACCAGATGCTCCCGTCCCAGAACAACGGTAACTTCCCCGCGAAATTCTTGGACCTCTAATAGGATGTCCGCGAATTTATCCAGCAGAGCCTGATCTAAAGAAGTAGAAGCAGTGTTCATCTTTACCTTCTTTACCCTACTTCGCCCAATCAACCAGACGCTCTTGTTTGACCCGTTCGTGGAGGGTCATAATCCCATGAATCAATTGTTCCGGGCGTGGCGGACATCCTGCGACATACACATCAACTGGAACAATTTCATCCACACCCTGAACCACCGCATAATTATTAAAGACACCGCCACACGAAGCACAGTCGCCCATGCTCAGCACCCATTTAGGTTCAGGCATTTGATCATAGAGTTGGCGCAGCACGGGGGCCATCTTGCGCGATACCCGTCCCGCCACAATCATCAGGTCACTCTGGCGTGGACTGGGGCGCATAAGCTCCATCCCGAAGCGAGAAAGGTCATAGTTGGAGGCCTGAGTCGCCATCATTTCAATCGCGCAGCACGCCAGGCCAAACAACATCGGCCACATCGCGCGGGTGCGTCCCCAGTTAATTGCATCTTCCAATCGAAGGGTGACCACCCCCATATTTCCGAGTTTCGAGGTTACTCCCATTCCAACCCTCCAACTTTCCATTCATATACAAAACCTACCGTTAAAATGAAGAAAAACACGCCCATTACCGCTAAACCATATCCACCTAAATTCCGGAAAATAACCGCCCATGGCAGGAAAAAAATGACTTCAATATCGAATAAAATAAATAGAACAGCGACACGATAAAACTTCACGGGAATACGGCGAATTGCTTCACCATACGGTTGCATTCCGCTCTCATAAGGCGTCAGCTTGCGCGCCGTCGGACGATGCGGCCCAAAAATACGGGACAGAAAAAGGATCAGAAAACTGACGGCAACGGTTAAAATTAACAGCGCTGCGATAGGTGCAAAGTCTGATAACACAGTAGGATTCTCCGCGATATGGGGTTAGTCAGACGTTAATTGTTCTAAATAGAACAATCATAAAAGAGGTTAGCATAAACACAAATAGGTGTCAACCGGATTTATAACGAAATCTTTGATATAAATCAGCTAAATTCAACTTAGAAAAAGTGAATAGAGAAAATACGCTTGAGAATAAGCGTTGAAAAGACAATGAGCTTGATTATCTGGCAGATTTGAATAAGGGGAAATGGCAACCAGTTCTGTTTGTTGACGCGTCTGGTACCTCGTGTATTGCATCATACAAAAAAGACCCTTACGGGTCGCTGGGATTGTGGGGTGGTCACACCTGCCAGAGAAAAAAGAAGAGGCGGGAGAGAGAAATTGGCAAGGACCTAGTCTCCCAGAGGCCTGCGCCCCCAGTA
>CAYYNB010000112.1:2621-19868 GCA_964472565.1 uncultured Anaerolineaceae bacterium | reverse complement strand
GCGGGGTCCGATGCCGGGCTGGGCGGGATATACCTTCCGGGGGTGGTGGAAAAAGCAGCTCAAACGTTACCCGCGCCCCGAACCGAAAGACGATACGCTGCGGGTGGTATATTTTCACGGCTGCGCGACGAACGCTTATGAGCCGCATATCGCCAAAAAAGCGATTGCCGTGCTGGAACATATCGGGCTGTATGTCGAGGTGCCGAAACAGACCTGCTGCGGACTCCCGGCGCAGTCGAACGGCGATTTTAAGGCGGCGCGGAAGTATGCCCGCAAAAATATCAAGTCCTTCGCCGATTATGCGCGGCGGGGGATTCCGATTGTGGGCACATCGGCAAGCTGCATGACGGCGATCAAGGGCGATTACGAGCATATTCTTGGCCTGGATGATCCCGACGCGCGGCTGGTGGCCGAACATACCTACGACTTTATGGAATTTCTGGATAAGCTGCACCACGAGGGGCGGCTGCCGCTCCATTTTAAGCCGATCAACCGCAAGCTGCCGTATCACGCGCCGTGCCAGCTCAAGGCGCACGGCATGGGACGCCCGGCATTGGATGTGCTTGATCTGATCCCTGGGCTGGAAGCGTGGGAGATCGACGCGGACTGCTGCGGGATCGCCGGGACGTATGGCTACAAGGCGGAAAAACGCGAAATCTCGGAGGCGGTGGGCTGGCCGATTGCGCAGCAGGTCTACGAGGCGCATGCCGACACCGTGATCTGCGATACGGAAACGTGCCGCTGGCAGATCAAAGCGCTCACCGGGGCGCAGACGATCCACCCGGTGGAACTGGTCGCGGAGGCGTATGGGCTGTCGATTGAGGATTACAGACCGCCGACACGCGCCACATAAAGGGAGTTTGGGGCAATGCGTGAATTGCCCCTACGCCACCTCGTTATTTTTCCTCGTGGACGGGCATGGCGTCCGGGCAGAGCAGCCAGACCAGGGTCCATTTACCCGCGATGTAATCCAGGCAGGCGGCGGCGGATGTTTTGAAGGTGACGGGCGACAGATCGGATTTGGTTCCGGCCAGCAGCAGGGCGGTCAGGTCTTCCATAAAGGGATTGTGCCCCACAAACATCACCGGATCGGGTTCCAGGTGCGCTTCGCGGGCCAGCGGCTCGACCGGGTCTTCCCAGCGCAGCCCCTTGACTTCGATCACACCGCCGGGCGGGTTCAGGTGTTGGCCCAAAATTTCGGCGGTTTCATGCGCCCGCAGAATCCCACTGTGGCGAATCTGCTGGACTTCGACCTGGGCGGCTGCTAACTGCGCCGCGATCTGCTCGACATCGGCGCGCCCGCGTTTGGTCAGGGGGCGCACATCGTCCGAGGCGTATTTAGTCATATCTTTCGAGGCTTTGCCGTGCCGGACCAAAAAAATACGCGCCATGTTAACCTTCCTTGATCGCTGCCCAGAATTCGTCGTGAGTCAGCGGCTTGAAGTCTTTAAACCCGACACTAAACGCCTGATCTTCCATGTATAAAAACAGCCGTTCGCCGCGATCCCGGTGCAGGTTGATCGCCACATTCGGCAGCAGCAGATCGTCGCGGAACTCAAAGCGCCCTTTGACCTCCACCCAGCAGCGGAGTTCGGGCAGGTAAAAATCCACCAGATAGTACCCCGCGCCGATGCGTTCCGGCTCGTATTTCCAGGCGATCTCACGCTGATCGAGTTGTTCGGCAAAATGCACTTCGAGCAGCGAGCGCATTTCAACGTTGTTGTAGGTGGCCGAGATCGCTTTGATGCGCGGCTGAGAATGGCGTTCGGGGTTCGGGCCTTGATATTTACGCGCCATAGCTAGCTTCTCACTTTCTGCGCTGCCGCATGATCTCAAAGGCGAGAATCGCGGCGGCGGCGGTGGTGCCTAACGATTGGTCATACTCACGGGCGTAGGGGATCGCCAGCCGGAGATCGGCCTGATCCAGAAAGGAGCGGGTGATGCCGCGTTTTTCGCCACCGATGACCAGAAACAACGGCCCGGTCAGATCGGCGTCATAGATCGGCACGGCGTTTTCTTCGTGGGCGACGGCGACCACCAGCCCGCGCGAACGGAAATACTGAGCGGCGTCGAGCGTGGTTTCAGCGATGGCGGTGGAAATCCATTCGGACGCGCCCGCCGAGGCCCGCGCCACGACGCCCGCCGCTGACATCCAGTTCCGGGGGCGCAGAATCAGCCCGTCCGCGCCTGCGGCATACAGGGCGCGCACGGCCTGCCCAAAGTTGAAGGGGTCTTCTACGCCGTCGATCATGGCGACAAAGGGGGCCGGATTTCCGCGCCCGATCTCATCGAGGGGGCAGAAGCGGCGCGGCCCGACCTGCGCGATCAGCCCGCCGTGTGTATTCCCTTCGACCAGCGGCTCGATCTCGGATTCTGCGACGCGGCGCACGGGGATACCGGCGGCTGACGCGGTGCGTTCCAGCCAGGCGATGCCCTTGTCGTACTTGTCGCGGCGAATCAGGATCGAATGAATGGCGCGGCTTTGGGCTTTCAGGGCCGCGCGTACGGATACGTAACCTTCGAGAATCGTTTGTTCATCAGTCATGCCCCGATTCTAATACGAGATCGGGGCAGAATGAAAGTGTTTTGGGGACGGATTGCAAAATCCGTCCCCTGGTGCTTAACGTGCGTTTTGTTCTATGCGAGCGAGCAGCACCGGCCATTCTGATCGATTGTGCAGGCTGGCGAAAGCGGCAACCTGGAGCGTGCTTGCTGCATCCGACCAGCCTAAATCAACTGCGCGGTCTAAATGCTGAAGCGCCTGTTCCGCGTTTCCCAATTGGGCCCAGGCTACCGCCGCCAGATGGTGATAATAGTCCGGGTTGTGGGCACGACGGGCGAAAACCTGTTCGTAGTAGTGGACGGTTTTCTCAACCGCACCCTGTTTATAGTAGTACCATCCCAGTTCGGCCAGATGATCAACCGGATCGAGCATATAGTAGTACCAGGTGGAACGTTCGACCCATTTGAACCCGACTTTGAGGGCGGTTTTCTGTGAACCGGTATTTTCGGTCAGGCAGTGCCAGCCGACGGTATTAAAACCATGCTGCAAACTGTATTCGACGGTTGCCGCCGCTGCCAGCGAAGCGAAACCCCGGCGGCGATAGGCGGGATGAGTCGCGATGCCGATGTCGATCTGATCCCCGGCCCAGCAATCCGCCAGGCAGCGGGCGATTACCTTGGATCCATGCAGCACGCAAAACCCGGCCCCATGTTCGACAAAATCCTTGGTTGAGTGCCAGTTGGTTTCCAGAAGCGGCCACCATGACAGGCTGTCATCCAGCTCAAGGGTCGCATCATTCAATACCGCATGGTCGATGCGGCGGACGTCATATCCCGGCGGCACATGGGCGCGCCAGTCGAATGTCAGCGTGTGGCAGCGGTAGTAGTCGTGCGACAGTGGCTCCAACTCATGCGTTGGGATCAACATGGGCAAGTGCTCCGCCCAGTTTGGGGGAGAAACAGCCAGAGTCATGGCGGTATCCATGTGGTGCAACTGGCCTGTGAACACCACCTGCTGCAAAAAATCACGGAGCATTTCCCGTCCGGCAAGGTCGCTGGGATCTCCGGCCAGGATGGACGCTTCAGCGGTCACGGCCAACCCGATGCGCGGATGAACCACATCGTCAACGAAAATCTGGCCGGGGTTATTGCCCTCGACTATCGCGCGATAAAACAGGCAGGCATCAAACGCGGCAAACAGCGCTTGAGCACGCCCGAAGTCGGTCAACTCATTCATGTGAGATTTTCCCTGTATGATGAACCGCGTTCAGCGGTTGTTGGACGGCGCGAACTATTCGGCAAATCAAACACGCCTGAAAACGACCCGTTCTCAGGTTAGATCAGGGGATTTGAGTTGTGGAATCGAACTGAGTGCAAACCCATTTCAAGATAGGTAACGATGTTATGATTATGGCGGGAAAGCTGCCGTCTTGTCAAGCACTACGCCGCCCGAAATGTCTCTCCCCGCATCCAGGGAGAGACATGAGCGAAAATAAAGGCTATTCCCCTAAAACAAATTTCAACATATCGGGCAGCAGCGCGGTGAAATCGTCCGGGTAAACGTGGCCGATGTCGGCATATTCGCGCACTTGCAGCGGGATGCCCGCCATTTCGATCAGTTTGATCAGCCCGGTGATGCCTTCGTAGCCGCCGTCCTGTTGGCCGACGATGATGCAGCCGCGCACGCCGCGCTCTTTGCCCTGTTTCAGAACCGGCTCCCATTCATCGAGGCGCTGGTTGGTCATCGGGCCGCCGGGACCAATGGCAATGAAGCCGCGCGCGGGGATCAGCCCGGTGCAGGCCTGCCGGATCACGGTTTCGCCGCCCATCGAAAAGCCGCCCAGCACCACCCGCGACGAGTCGCCGCCGTGCTGCTCGATCAGGGTGGTGTAGTGCTGTTTGATTTCGGTGTCCGCGATGCCGGTATCGTTCCAGACATAGGAGTCCGGCCCCATGATCTGCGAGGACTGCGCCCGCCCTAACAGCCAGCCTTGTGCTGCCAGGGACTGCCATTGCTCGCTCTCGCTTAACATATTGCCATTGTTGCCGTGCAGCGCGATCAGGGTGGGGCGGGGCGCGGGCTGATCGGGTTCGATGATGGTGATGTCCGGTTTCGACTCGGCCTGTTTTTCGACGGCGCGGGCTTCGGAGCGTTCGCGCAACTGCTTAAAGGCAGGATCGTCGTGAATGCAGGTGAAATCGGCGTCCTCCCAATAAGGCGCGGTATACCAGTATCCGGCTTCGTGGGCTTCCGTCAGCAGGCGAAGCGCCTCCTGACCGTTGCCCAGGCAGCCATTCATGCAGGCGCGGAAATGATAGATCAGCGGCTGCATGAGCGGATACTGGTGATATTCGCGGTTGGCGATCTCTAAGGCTTCGGCAAATTCCTTTTTTTGATACAGCGTAATAAGCTGTCCGTACCATGCTCCAAAAGCAAGTTGAACCACTTCACTCATGGTAAACTCCTTGTGTATTTTGGCACTCTATGCTTATTATACGCTGCTAATTGCAAATTTGGTCAATTGATGAAATTTGCAATTTACCAGTACCAAAATTCCACGCCGTCCGCACTGATCAGATGGTGATTATCAGGCGACCAACTGATCGACGTGACCGCTGCGCCATAGCCTTGCAGCGTGCCCAACAAATGCCCTGCACCAGACCAGATCAACACCTTCTGATCGGCGGTGCCTGCCGCCAGCCGCGTGCCATCCGGCGACCAGACCAGCGTCACGAAGGAGTCATGATGTTGGCCGAGTGTGCCGAGCGCTTCATAGGTGGTGGCATCCCAGCGCTGGATCGTATTGATCCAGTTTTCCGCGGTCACGGGGTCGGTATCAAACGGCAGGGTGGTGCTGCTGTCGCCCAGTTTGAAGGTGGCCTTGTTTTCGGCTACCGTGACCTGCACTCGCAGATTCCCGATAGTCAACGTGGCCCGGTTATTCTGAAGGGTAGCGCTGGCGGTTTCGCCCGCGTGTTCGGCGGTGACGGTGAGATCAGCGGGGTTGAAGGTGACGGTGGTTTCCAGGGCGTGGCTCGAACTCACGAGGGTTGTGCCGTCCGGTGACCAGGCGACGGCGGATACTTCGCCGGTTGCCATGTCCGCGATCTGTTCGCCGCTAGCCGTATCCCACACGCGGATGCTGTTGTCATCCCCTGCGCCCGCGATCCGGGTGCTGTCGGCTGCCCAACTGAGCGCATGCACCGCTCCATTTTCGATGGTGATTACGTCATCGGGATTTGCGGCGTTCCAGATGCGGATCGTCTGGTCGTCGCCCGCGCTGGCGATTTTTGTCCCATCGGGACTCCAGGCCAGGGCGATGATCGTGCCGGTGTGCCCGTCAAATTCCGCGAGTTGGCCGCCGCTGGACAGTTCCCACAGCCGGATTACGCCGTCCCCGCCTGCGCTGACGATCTGCGTGCTGTCCAGACTCCAGGCCAGGGCGGTGATCGCACCCCCGTGATCCTCGAACGTGGCCGTTTCCGCGTGGGTGGCCGCGTCCCAGATATGAATGGCGGTGTCGGCGCTGGCAAACTGCGCGCCATCCGGTGCCCAGGCCACCGCGCCAATGGGGTCTTCGCCCGCGCTGATGATGATCCCCGCGTTCCACAGGCGCACGGTGTTGTCTTCGCCGGCGCTGGCAATGGTTGTGCCGTCGGGCGACCAGTCGAGCGCGAAAACATCGCTTTCGTGGGCGATCCAACTGCCGCGCGCGTCGCCGCTGATGTTCCACAGCCGGATCGTCTCGTCGCGGGCCGCGCTGGCGAGTCGTGTGCCATCGGGCGACCAGACTACCTCGGAAACCGCGTTGGTATGCCCGGACAGTGTAACCTGCTCAGCCCCACTGGAGGCTTCCCAGATTTGGATCGTGTCGTCCCAACTGCTGGTAGCGATCAGGGTGCCATCCGGCGACCAGTCGATGTCGGTGATGCTGTCTTTGTGAGCTTCGTAAAGCGCCACTTCGGCGCGGCTTTCGGCATCCCAGACCCGCGCGGTTTGATCGCTGCTGGCAGTGGCGATCTGTGTGCCGTCGGGCGAATAGGCCACATCGGTGATCGTGTCCGTGTGCCCGGTGATCTGGCCGATCTCCTGGCCGGTAGTGGCATCCCACAGGCGGACCACATGATCGGTGCCGCCGCTGGCGACCGTGCTGCCGTCGGGCGACCAGGCCACCGATGTGACCCAGTCGGTATGGCCTTTGAGTTCGGCCTGCTGTTTGCCGCTGGCGGCGTCCCACAGGCGCACAGTTTTGTCCAGACTGGCGCTGGCGATCCGGGTGCCATCGGGACTCCAGGCGACGGCGCGCACGATGTCCGTGTGACCGGCCAGACGGCGGGGCGATGTGAGTTCGCTGCCATAAATCCAGATGCCGTCACCGTTGGCAAAGGCGATCTGGGTGCCATCGGGGCTGTAGGCGACATCGCGCGCGAACGGCAGATGCAGGCGCAGCCGTTCCTGGTGGGGTAGGCGGGCGAGCTGTTCCGCCCGGTGTTCGTCGGAAAGAAGCGAAGTCTGTACTTCCTGATCGTCGTCGCCGCCGGAGCTGATGATCACGATGGCGATCAGGCCGATGACGATCAGCAGCACGACCAGCAAAAAGCGGAACCAGGGTCGTTGGAGGAGTTGTCGTATCATACCACCTCTGCGAGAAGAAGGGAAAAATTTTTTGTGCTTAATAATAGCACACTTGGCGGGTATAATCCGTTAAAGATTTTTTAGGAGTGTGTTTTCGATGATTACGCCGACTTTTTGGGGTTATCTGGACCGGCTGGTGGCTGAAAGCCGCGTGGTGATTGATCGCCCGAAGCAGTCGCGCCACCCGCGTTATCCTGACATGATTTACCCGGTGGATTACGGGTATCTGGAGGGCACGACGGCGGCGGATGGCGGTGGGATTGATGTGTTTGTGGGCGCGGGGGGCATCCAACCGCCGGACGCGATTTTGTGTACCATCGATTTGATGAAGCGCGATTCGGAGATCAAAATTCTGCTGGGGTGTTCCGCCGACGAAAAACGGGCGATTCTCGCGTTGATTAACGGCGCGGCAATGCAGGCGCTGCTGGTGGAGCGGACCGCAGAATAGAGGCAGGGCAGGTTTGCAGACCTGCCCCTACAACTGCACCGAAGTTAGGCTCTCCGGCTGCGGCGCTGATCGCGGCGCTGGCGGCGCAGATCCATCGGATCAGGCGCGCGATCCGCGTCTTCGATCAGGCGGGCGATGCTCGGCGGGGCGGCAGGTTCGGGCGCAGTGGGAACGGGTTCTGTCACAACCGGATGCTCGGCGGTGGCTTTTTGGGACGGGACGGGCGGCACTTCAGGAATGGGACTGGTTTGGAAGACGACCACCGGCTGGCTGGCCGTGCGGCGTTTGCCCGCTGGAGTCGTCGTGGTCATTTCGGGGCCGTTTTGCATCAGATAAAACAACTGGAACGCATCCTCATAGGAGATGCCCAGTTCACTCGCCAGATTTTTGATCTCCAACAGTGTTTTGGAACCTTCGCGCACGCGCTGCCCACGTTCCCACAGCGACTGGTAGGCGTCGCGCACTTTGGGCGGCACCCGTACCCGCACCAGCACGGGGTGGTTGGCGGCAAGTGACAGGCCCAGCGGCTGCGCCGAACTGAGCTGCTCCGCGATCACCTGCTCTAATGACTCGACGTTGTGCAGCAGGTCGCGCTGGCCTTCGATGGTGGCGATCCCGCTCAGGTAGCGGTAGACAATATCGCGCAGATCGCGGGCGATCACGTCCTGGAATATTTCTTTCGTATTCATCTTACGCAGGGTGGGGTACAGATCGGGATCGGCCTTGACCGGATCAAAGCGCAGGTTGACCATCACTTCGACATCGACGGGCAGCGAATCCGATCCGAGCGCGTCCTGGATCACCTCGGTGGCGCTGATGCCGCTGAAGTTCACATACTCCACGATGCGCGATCCCCAGCGCCAGGGCACGATCATCCGTCCGGGGCTGAGGTATTCGATGGTGTACCCGTCGGCGTCTTCCACCACGTAATACCAGTTTTCGGGCACCCGCACGATCCACTTCGCGGCAAAGGGCGCGGCGAGATAACGCAGAAAAACGAGCAAACCCAGGATGGCGATGCCCATGCCCAGCCGCGCGAAAAACAGGCCGCCATCGGCCAGCGCATTCACCAGGATCAGGCTGATGGCCAAGACGACCAGCGCGCCGCCAAACACTGCCCCCTGCATAATCTTAAACACCCACCACGACATGGCGCTGGTCCGCCCTGCGCGCCGCATATTCCGGTAGTTGTGCCAGAAGAGTCGAGAATTCGCCATCAGATTTTATCTTTCTTGTGCATACCCCATCATACCCCCCGTTAAGATTTTAATGAGGAAGTTGGGTCGGGACAAGCGCCGCCTCTGCGGTAGAATAGGCCGGGTTGGTTGGGTGCCATCTATGAGGAGTTCCCATGCGGCGATCAGTTCTCATTTTTCTGTGCTTCCTGCTGCTCAGCGCGATCACACTCTCGCCGCTGATTTTTCACATGCAGACACGGGTGCCGGGTTTGACGCATGGGGAAGCGAACTGGGATTATTATCATTTCCACTGGAATCTGTGGTGGATGCAGCATGCCGTTCAGAACGGTGAAAATATCTGGTATACCGACTATGTGCTGGCCCCGTTCCATCATAACCTGAGCTACCACTCGCTGACGGCGGCACTGCTCCCGGTCTATCTCATTTTCGAGCCGCTGATCGGGCATATGCGCACCGCCAACGGGATCGTATGGATCAGTTTGGCGCTGACCGGATCGCTGATGTATGCCTATCTGCGCCGCCAGTCGATCAGCCGCCCGCTGGCCTTGATCGGCGGGATCGCGCTGGCCTTTTCGCCGTATATGCTGGATCACGCCCGCAGCGGCCATCTGAACCTGATCACCGTGTTCTGGCTGCCGATCCTGCTGCTGGCATGGGAAAAACTGCTTCGCACGTACAGCGCCCTGTGGGCAATTCTGACCGGGATCGTGCTGTGGGGGATGTGGTTCACCGATACGCTGATCGTGTTCTGGGGCGGGCTGCTGCTCGGCCCCTATGCGATCTGGGCGCTGATCCAGGCGCGCCGCCGGGTGCTGCTCGTGCTGCTCGGCCTGCTGAGTCTGGGCGTGACATTGGCGCTGGCGTGGCTGCTCGGCCCGCTGCAACCGACGCTCGATTTTGACACCAGCCAACTCGCACCCGCCCGCCTGCTGACACTGCGCAGTTATGCGCTGCCGCTCAAGGCGCTGTTTTTCCAGCCGGGCGGGGATGATCGCAGTTTGGGGATTTTGCTCGTGGTCCTGGTCTGGCTGGCGGTTGTCCTGCCGAACAAGGACCGCCAGCGCTGGTTCTGGCTGGTGGCGGCGCTGCCCGCGCTGCTGCTGACGCTGGGGCCGGATGTTCAGATCGCGGGGGTGCGGATTCCGATGCCGTTTCGCCTCATCCATGACGTGTTCAACGGGCAGATGCGCACGCCGATTCGCTTTCTGCCGCCCGCCTTGTTCGCGCTGATCGTTTTCGCCGCGCGTTCTTTTGATGCGCGGGTGCGGCGGATCAAGCGGCCCGCCGCGCGCCAACTGGTCACGGCAGCGGCGGCGCTGGCCTTTCTGGTCGATTACGGCGCGTTCCAACCGTTCACGACGCTGCCCAAACTGCCGGATTACGAGTTTTATGCCATGCTGCGCGGCGAACAGTACGACAGTTACGATTATGTGGTGATCGAGGTGCCGTCGGGACCGTATACCGGGTGGGATGCGCTGGGCACGTATCCCGAAGCGATGTTCTACGGCATCACGCACGAGAAGCGCATGGTGAGCGGACTCTTGTCGCGCACGGAGCAGGAACAGCGGCTTTATTACCAGAAATCGCCCTTGTTCGGCTGGCTGACGGGCTACCGGGTGCTGGATATGCAGGCGGCGCTGTCCGAACTCAACCAGATCGTGGACCAGTGGCCGGTGGGGTATATCGTGGTGCATCAGGATTGGATGACGCCCGAACAGGCGCAGGAAGTGTTCGCCGCGTTCAACGGCCACCCTGATCTGCCATATTTCCCCAAGTTATGTTACATCACTACCGAACGCGATGCCGTGTTATACCGCACGACCAGCCACCCGAAGGGCTGCCCGCCGCTGATTCCACCGGAAAGCGCGCCGGGGGTGTACACGATTCCGTTTGGCGAATCCGGCGACGAGGGGTATATGGGCGCGGGCTGGTATCGCAAGGAGTCGTTTGGCGGCAGTGCAGGCCGCTGGGCGGGCGGTCAAACGGAAAGTCTGCTCTACGCCAGCCTGCCCACCGGATCGGATTATACGATCACACTGCGGGTGATGGCTCCGTTTGAAGGCCATCCGCGCGCGATCACGGTGGTGGCGAACGGCGCACTGCTGGGTGTGTTTACTGTGCAGCCCAACACATGGAGCGAGCCAACACTGACAATTCCTGCCGCTGTGATCGCCAAATTCAACGGCGATCTGGTGTTTTCGCTGTCCGCCGACGGGATGATCGCCGCCGCCGATTTGGGCATTTCCGCCGATACGCGCCCGCTCACGATTGGGTATGATTGGGTGCGGTTTGAGCGGGCAGAAGCCCGATAGAGGGATTTTTCATGCGATCCAAACGCGCTGAATTCTGGGGCGGGGTGCGCGCCCAACTGCCGATTCTGTTGGGCGTGTCGCCCTTTGGCATGATCTACGGCATTATTGCGATCAAAGCAGGGCTGTCGGTTCCGGTGGCGCTTGCCATGTCGCTGATCGTCTTCGCGGGGTCGTCGCAGTTTATCGCGGCGGAATTGTTCGCCAGCACCACGCCGGGGATCATCATCGTGCTGACCACGTTTGTGGTGAATCTGCGCCATATGCTCTACAGCGCGTCCGTCGCGCCGTATGTTAAGCATCTGTCGCGTCCCTGGAAATTTGCGCTGGCGTTTTTGCTCACCGACGAAGCCTATGCCGTCACGATCACCCATTACGAAAAAAATCCGTCACCCCCCGTGCGCGAAACGAATCATCATTGGTATTTTCTGGGGTCCGGGCTGACGCTGTGGACTGTCTGGCAGATCAGCACGGCTGTCGGGGTGCTGCTCGGCGCGCAGGTGCCCGCAAGCTGGGGCCTCGATTTTACGCTGGCACTGACCTTTATCGCGCTGCTGATCCCGGTGCTCAAGGATCGTCCGGGGATTCTGGCGGCGCTGTCGGCGGGCATTGTGGCGCTGGTGGCGCACGGCCTGCCGTATAACCTCGGATTGATCGCCGCAGTGCTGGCGGGCATCGGCGTCGGGGTGCTGGCCGAACGCTGGACCAGCCGCCCATCTGTGCCCGATCCAGCGGTGCAGGAGGAATGCGCCTCATGAGCGATTGGCTGATTATCTGCGGCATGGTGGCGGTGACGTACAGCGTGCGCCTGTCGGTGATCGCGCTGCTGGGGGAGACCCGTCTGCCGGAGAGCCTCAACCGGGCGCTGCGGTATGTGCCGCCTGCCGCCCTCGCCGCGATTGTTTTTCCCTCGCTGTTTATGCCCGCCGATCACCTTGATTTCACGCTCGGCAACGTGCGCATGCTGGCCGGAGTCGCGGCGGCGCTGGTCGCGTGGCGTACTAAAAGCGCGCTGCTGGCGATTGGGGTGGGCATGGTCCTGCTCTGGATTCTGCAAGCGATCTGAATTATACGAATTTGGCGGCGGTTTCAGTATAATATTTATGATGATGAATAAAATAATGGACCGCTATGCTAGCTGATGCGCTGCACCGCCCGTTTCGTGACCTCCGTATTTCGGTCACTGATCGCTGCAATTTCCGCTGTACGTACTGCATGCCTGCTGAGATTTTCGGAGAACGCTACCAGTTTTTGCCCAAAAGCGATCTGCTCACGTTTGAGGAACTCACGCGGATCGCGGCGGTGATGGTGCGCCTGGGCGCGCAAAAAATCCGTCTGACCGGGGGTGAGCCATTGGTTCGCCAGCAGATTGAGGTTTTGGTGTCCATGTTGGCGGGGGTGGATGGCGTGCAGGATAGGGCGATGACCACTAACGGTTATCTGCTGCCGCAGAAAGCCCAACGCCTGCGGGATGCGGGACTCAACCGCCTGACGGTCAGCCTCGACAGCCTGGATCAGGACGTGTTCCGGCGTATGAACGGCGGCAAAGCCGATGTGCGGGACGTGCTGAAGGGGATCGATGCGGCAGAACGCGCCGGGTTCGGCCCGCTGAAAATCAATACGGTGGTGCAGCGTGGGGTGAATGATCAGACGGTGGTTGATCTGGCGCGCTGGGCGAAGGATCGCGGGTTTATTGTGCGCTTCATCGAATATATGGATGTTGGCACGAAAAACGGCTGGCGGATGGAACAGGTGGTCCCGGCGCAGGAAATTATGGAACGGATTCACGCTGTGCTGCCGCTGGAACCCATTGCCCCGAATTATCCTGGCGAGGTCGCGCGGCGCTACCGTTACCAGGACGGCGGCGGCGAGATCGGCGTGATCGCATCGGTCACGCGGCCATTTTGCGGCGACTGTACACGGCTTCGGCTTTCGGCGGCGGGGAGCCTGTACACCTGCCTGTTCGCCGTGACGGGAACCGATCTGCGCGGGCCGCTGCGTGCTGGGGCGACGGATGATGAGTTGGAAGCCATTGTACGCGGCATCTGGTCGAAACGGACTGATCGCTATTCCGAGATGCGCACATCGTTAACGGAATCCGTCGAAAAAAAGGTTGAGATGTATCATATCGGGGGGTAATGGTGCGTATCCAGGTTGTTTTTTATGGCGGGCTGAAACAGGATGTCGGGGCAAAATTCCAGACGCTCGACATCCCGCAGGAGGGGTTAACGGTGGGCGAACTGGCCGAGGTGCTGCGCGAACGGTATCCCGTGTTGCAGCCGCGCCTGTCCACTGTCGCCTATGTGGTCAACGATGAAATTGTTTCGCCGGATTATGTGCTGCACGATGGCGACGAGGCGGCGGTGCTGCCGCCGGTGAGTGGAGGGTAGGCCGGTGTGGGTGACGGAATCCCCGTTAGCGCTTGATCCGCTGCTGCGCGAAACCGAAGATGTGAGCAGCGGCGCACTGGTGATTTTTGTGGGCACAGTGCGCGACGAAAACGATAATCGTCCGGTGGGCGGCATGACGTATGAAGCGCATGTCAGCCTGGCCGAAAAAGTGCTGCGCGAGATCGAGCAGGAAGTGCTGGCCCGTTTTGAGGTCCGCCGCTGTCGTATCCAGCACCGGATCGGCAGGCTGGAATTGGGCGAACCGAGCGTGCAGATCGTGGTGCGGGGCGGGCATCGGGCCGCCGCGTATGAGGCGTCACGCTATGCAATAGACGAACTCAAACGCCGCGCGCCGATCTGGAAAGAGGAACATTACACCGATGGCGCAAGCCGTTATCTGGATGGCACGCCGCTTCAGTCGGGAGGAAATTCAGGATGAAAGATGTTACGGCGAAAACCGCCACGCTGCGCGAAGCCGTCGCGGAGGCGTTTATCAGCATGCCGCCCGAAGTACAAGTGCTGCTGCGCGAACGCCGCCTGGAAAAAGGCGACGCGCTGGAGATCGGGCGTGTGGCGGGCATCATGGGCGCGAAACATACCCCGGACGTGATCCCGCTGTGCCACCCGCTGCCGCTGACCAATGTCGAGATCACCTATACCTTTGAAGAAACGGGCGTGCGCATCCAATCGCTGGTAAAAACTGTCGCGGTGACGGGCGTCGAAATGGAAGCGCTGACCGCCGCCAGCCTGACCGCACTCACGCTGTATGATATGCTCAAGCCGCACACCCACGCGCTGGAAATTTTGCATGTGCGCCTGCTGTCGAAGAAGGGCGGCAAAAGTGGGGATTATCACTATCAGGGAGTCAGTTACGATGAGCATCACACAAGCTAATAGACCCTTATGCTAGTTGATCTTGTTCGACTGGCCTCACCCCCTGGCCCCTCTCCAACCGGTTGGAGAGGGGATGCCGACCGTAGGTTGGAGGGGTAAGGACTGAAAATGATGGTTGTGTGTAACGTCAGTCATTTATATTGGGGGGTATCTGGTTGTTACGACTGTTTGGCGTATTTGATGGCCTCGTCAAGGCCCGTAAATATGATGCTCTTAATATTGCCAAATGTTGGGCTATCTAGTCCTAGAGTGCTTGAAGCCCCTATATAGTTTGGGCCGGGCACAAGAAGGTGCTCTTTTATGTTGGGATGCATAAGGATCGCGTCTTCGCCGCGAGCCAACATGTTAACCGTTTGTACGATATCATCAAAGCTTGGGGTGTGCTTACTTATATCGCTGATATAAAACAATGGTATAGGCGATTTATCGAGTAGATTTCTCACATCCGAAATAAGTGAATCAAGATCATCCACCGAATAGTCGGAGTTGACTGTGACGATGAAATAGGGTTCACCACGTGAGTAGTTTAAAGTGTAGGACATTTTGTCTTCCCCTTAAATATGTGGAATTGCCTATGTTTGAAAATATACGATGGATTTTGTTTTTTTGTCAATTCATATCATCTGAAACCCGGACGTAAATGCTTGATGTGGTCGCCGAACAAAAATGTTGTAACTACCGTTTGTTTACCCATGTGGGGCAGGGGATAAGAGGTGAGGCTGATCTAGCATAATGCCCAAATAGTAAATAGTTGTAAAAAACGAAACTTTTTAGGGTTGAACGCTGTCCTATTATACGGAAAAGGGAGCCGCGTTTTCATGGGGGCATGAGCAACGGGGAGGGATTCCTGTATGAACCGCAGCCAATGGATGACCCTTGGATTGGTCATTCTCGTTATTCTCACCGGTATTGTGCATCTTCCGGCAGCCGGCGCGCAGCAGCCCGCCAATGCACCGCTGATCATCCTGCGCAGCGGCGATTTTTGGGCCTGGACGCCGGAAGGCGTGTTGCAGCAAATCACTCATTGGGGCTACAACGACTGGCCTGTGCTGTCACCGGACGGACTGCGTATCGCCTATAACTCGTGGGCGCAGATCACGGTGGATGCCGTGACCGCCGGTAAGCCCGTGATAGGCCTCACACCCAGCAACATTGAACTGCTCGACATCGCCAGTGGCGCAGTGAGTCTGGTCGCGGACCAGCCCGCCGGGGCGAGTTTTATGATCGATGGCGTGGACGATACCGCCATCATGCGCGGCAATCCGAGCTGGTCGCCGGACGGCACCAAACTCGTCTGGAGCGAAGTCGGTTTGCCCGATTGGGCCTACCGGCTGGTGGTCTACGATCTGACAACCAACACCAGCACGGTGATCGTGCCCAACCTGCCCAGCCCCTACGCGGACGCGGGGTGGATTCCGGTCCACGAGGTGAAATGGGGACCGGGCGGCATCGCGCTCACCAATGCATCCCACAATGAAACCTCCGGCGATTTTGAGGAGACGCTCTACCTCTACGCGCCCGATGGGACGCTCACGGCCCAGATCGTCGCGGGCAGCACCACCACCGAATTTGTCTCTGACTTCAACTGGGGCGATTTCGGCGGGCAGAGTGTCGTTGTGCTGCTTTATCCGTCGGGCAAGGGCCGCATCTTCAACGGCACCGACCTCGAAGACCTGCCCGGCGCGGTGGAGTTCCAGGGTGGTTCGGCCAGCGCTACCGCCACAGTGATCCCCACCGCAGCCACCGATCCCGACGGCAACCTGATCACCACCTGGACGGTGGTCACGCCGGATAACGCAACTTCGGCAGAAATCCCCGTGAGCGGCGGTGAGGCGACTCTCACCTTCTCGCCGGACGGTCAGATCGTGGCGTATGTCGGCACGGATGCGGTGTATATCTGGTCCGCCGGTCAGAACATGGCGGTTCCCGGCACCGAAGGGATCGGTACGGGCGAAAAAGTCGCGGTGGTCTGGGGTCCGGCGGCGTGGCGCTTGCCCTCGGTGGAAGAAGTCTCGGCAGATATTGCGGCGGCGGAAGTCGCGCTGGCTGCGCCGGATGCGGCTCCCAGTGCAACCGGGATGGGTGGCGGGGGCGGTAGTTATCCGGCCTACTGCACCATGACGCCGCGTTTGGTGGCGGGCGCGCAGGGCCAGGTGACGCCCGGTCTGCCGAATCTGCTGCGATCCTTACCCCGGCGCGGCGCGGACAGCCTGATTTTGGGGCAGGTCCCGGCGGGCGGCGTCTTTACGGTCATTCAAGGCCCGGCCTGTGACTACGAAGGCCGCTACTGGTGGCAGGTGAATTATAACGGTGTGGTCGGCTGGACGCCCGAAGGTCAGGCCGGTGTGTACTGGTTGCAGCCCTATACCGGGACTCCGCCATCCGTATGCAGCCCGACTCCGCGCCTGACTCCCGGCACGACAGCGTTTGTGCTCTACGGTCTGCCGAATGTGATCCGCTCTGCACCGGGAACCGGCAGCGGTAGTCTGGTGCTTGGGCGCATCCCCGGCGGCGGATTTTTCAATGTGCTCAGCGGTCCGCAGTGTGGCGGCGATGGCCGTTACTGGTGGCAGGTGAGCTACGGCGGGCTGGTTGGCTGGACCGCCGAAGGGCAGGGATCGGAATATTGGGTGTCGCCGTTTGGCTGCCCCAACAGCCCGACGCCGCGCCTGTATCCCGGCATTCAGGGGCAGGTGACGCCCGGCTCACCCAATACGCTGCGCGTCTCGCCCAGTTCGAGCGCGGCAGCCGTCGGCCAGATTCCCGGCGGCGGCGTCTTTGCGGTGCTCAGTGGTCCACAGTGCGGCGTTGAAGGCTGGACGTATTGGCGCGTGAACTATAACGGCATGGTCGGCTGGACGGCGGAAGG
>CAYYNB010000112.1:0-2521 GCA_964472565.1 uncultured Anaerolineaceae bacterium | reverse complement strand
GCGGTATGATCGGCTGGACGGCGGAAGCGCAGGGCAGCGCTTACTGGGTCGAGCCGCTGTAATAAACAGGTTTGTAGGGGTGATTCATGAATCGCCCCTACAAATTTCCCTTTTTAGGGCACGTCGATCACATACAGCGCCGATTGCCCGCTGTCGATGGCATCGAAGCCACTGAATACCACCTGCGTATCATCTGCCGTGAAGCCGATGACTGAACATGTCGGCAGTTCGCGGATGCTGTAATCAGCGGGCAGGGGGATCACACGCGGTTCGTTGGGTTGGTCAATCCGGGCCACGTACAGCGCTTGCTGCCCACGATCGACCCAGGCGACCTGCTGCCCATCGTGTGACAGGGCAAACACGCCCGTTGTGGTGCTCGGTATGGTGGCCGTTTGTGTGCCCGTCTCCAGGTCCAGCACGTAAATCGCTTCTTCCTCACGCTGGGCATAAACCACATGTTTGCCGTCGGGCATAAAATAGATTCCCCGGATCGAGAGTTTCGGCTTATCGACATCCGCATCCCACACCGCGCGCTTATCCTCGTTGGTGGTGCTCCACAGCCACACATCGTCGTAAAAACTGCCGATGACAATCGATTTTCCATCCGGCGACACCGCGAAGCTGGCGGCACTATCGGGCATGCCTTCCGCCAGATATTTCTGTTTGTATTCCCCAAATGAGGCTTCGCGCTGGGCCAGAAGCGAGGTGATTACGCCCGTTTCAGTATCCCACAGCAAAAATTGCGGCAGCGTGCCAGCGGCCCGGTTAATCAGGGTCCGGCCATCGGGCATAAACTGGATATAACTACTGCCGGGCAGCGCGGGAATCTGTTTAACGGGCTGTGTATTGGCACCTGTATCAAAGATCGTGCTTTTTCCCACATCCCACAGGTAGATATAGCCGTTGCTGTGATAGGTCGCCAGCCTGTTTCCATCGGGGTTAAAGGCCGAGCTGGACACATAATCAGTCGGCCCTTGCAGCAGCGTCACATTGCCGCTTTCGACATCGACCAGTTGCAGCGGCAGCAGGTCGGGGATGACTTCATCGTTCTGCACAATACCATTTTCATACAGCACCACGCTTTGACCATCCGGCGAGATGCCGCCGCAGAGAAAATGACCGTTCAGCGGAATCACCCGCACCGATGATCTCTGGGCCATTGCGCTGAATGGCACCGTGATAAAGGCGGAAACCAGCGCAGTCAAAAAAATGATACGTCGTCGCATTTTTTACTCCTCAATATCAATTACATAGATTCCGGTTTGTCTGCTGTCGGGCGCACTAAATCCGCTGTAGATCACCTGCGAATCATCGGCGGAGAAGCCGATGACAGCGCACATCGGCTCGTCTCGAATGCGGTAATCGCCGGGCAGCGCGATTCCCTGGCGTTCGTCGGGTTGATCAAGCGGAACCACGTACAGGGCTTGCTGTTCACGATCCACCCAGGCGACCTGTGTGCCATCGTGTGAGAGGGCAAATACTCCTGTGGTTGTGCTGGGCATGGTGACTGTTCTTTCACCCGTTGCCAGGTCCACCACATAAATTGCATCTTCCCAACTCTGCGCATAGACCAGTCGTTTGCCATCAGGCGTAAAATACAGCCCGCGAATGCCGTAGCCGTGCTTATCGTCACCCGCCTCGACCACCACGCGCTTATCCTCGCTGGTGGTGCTCCACAGCCACACCTGATTTAGACTGCTGGCAATGGCAATCGATTGTCCGTCTGGTGACAGGGCGAAGATGCTCACATTATCAGTTACGCCGTTCCCCACATATGTGCGCAGGTATTCATCCAGGGAGGCTGCACGTCGGGTCAGAATCGAAGTAATCGCGCCCGTTTCGGTATCCCACACCAGCAGTTGCGGCCTATCGCCAGCCGCCTGAACCAGCAGCGTATGGTTATCCGGCATAAAAAGCAGTTGCCCGCCGTAGGGCAGGGCCGGAATTTGTTGGATGGGCTGGCCCGTACCCGATTCCACATCCCATAAATTGATATAACCGTTTCCCTGATAGGCGGCGACGGTGTTGCCATCCGGGCTGAAGGCTACTTCGACGGCGTAATCCGTCAACCCTGGCAACTGTGTTACGCTGCCGCTGGTTATATCCACCAGTTGCAGCGGCAGCAGGTCGGGATCAACGATATTGGCCTGAAGAATCCCGTTCTCGTATAATACCATGTACTGCCCATCGGCGGAGAGATCGCCGCAAAGATACGCACCATCCAACGGAATCACCCGCACCGGCGTGTCATCCTGGGCGGCCAGTGGCTGTGGGGCGGTGAGCAGGAAACAGAGGATCAACAGTAAAACAAACCGCTTATGCTGCATCACGTTCTCCTTCGCTTAACAGGTCCAGAATTAGGATAGCAGCAGGGCCCAAAAAACGAAACAGGATACAGGCAGACCCTGTATCCTGTGAGGGATGAGGTTTAAGGCCGATCCAAGAAAACAATTCCCCACAGCCTGTAGGTTTGACTCCCCTTCCCTGAGGGAAGGGGCAAGGGGGGATGGGGTAAAGAAAA
>CAYYNB010000111.1:0-19894 GCA_964472565.1 uncultured Anaerolineaceae bacterium | reverse complement strand
CCATCGACCCGCATGCCGGATGGCGGCACCGCGCCACCCCAACCGATTGCCTATGACTGTGGCGATCCGGCGGCGATGATCACACAGCCGTCAGCAGGCACGATCTTGCAGGGTACGATTGCGATTTATGGCAGCGCCACCGGGCCAAACTTCCAATTTTACCGGCTGCAAATTTCGGGCGGAGAAACACCGAGCAGCGAATTTGTAACGCTGAACGACATTTACACGACTCCGGTGGAGGGCGGACAGCTTGGCATCGTCAATACAGCAGCGTTTGCACCGGGCGATTACTGGCTGCGGCTGACGGTGGTTGATGTCACCGGGAATTACCCGCCGCAGTGTACGATCCGGGTGCGATTTGCGCCGTAATCAATTCGATATGCGACTCAATCTGCCGATTCTGGACACGCTGGCGGATCATAACAGCCAGAACATTCTGATTGCAGGCGCGGGCGGCGGCTTCGACATTTTTGCCGGGCTGCCGCTGTATTTTACGCTGCGCGAGATGGGCAAGCGGGTGCATCTGGCAAACTTCAGCTTCTCCGAAATCCAGATGGTATGCCTGTTTGAGGACGTGGAAACGCTGATCCCGCAGCAGTTGATCGGCGCGCACGGGCTGGTCAAACATAAAACGCCCTACTATCCCGAAGGCTTCCTGGCGGAGTGGTTCTGCACCGAACGGGATGAGGAGATCACGATCTGGATGTTCGCCAAGCTGGGGGTCGCGCCGCTGATGGCGGCCTACCAACTGCTGATCGAACGGCTGAACATCGATGCGATTATCCTGGTGGATGGCGGCGTGGATTCGCTTATGCGAGGAGACGAAGATCAGCCCGGCACGCTGCTGGAAGATACGATCTCGCTGGCGGCGGTGGAGGGGTTGAAGGTTCCGGTCAAGCTGCTGGCGTGCCTGGGGTTTGGCGCAGAAACCGAAGTTGCCCATTACCACGCGCTGCATAATATGGCCGAACTGGTCAAACAAGGCGCATTCCGGGGAAGCTGCGCGCTGATCCAAACGATGCCCGTGTTCCAACTGTATGAGGCCGCGTGCCAGTATGTGTGGAAACAGCCGGGACACATCCAAAGCCATATCAGTACGCGGGTGATCGCGGCGGTGCAAGGTAATTTTGGGGATCACCGGCTGGAAGAGGATATGGCGAATGTGGCGGCGCTGGTATCGCCGCTGATGAGCCTGTACTGGTTCTTTGATGCGGTGAGCGTCTTCCAGCGGAGTCTGATCGCGGACAAACTGCGGACCAGCGAAACGATCCGCGATGCGCTGCAAATCATGGGGCTGTACCGTTCACATTTTCAGATTCGGCGGCGGCAAAAACTGCCCTATTAAAACCCACCGCTCACCTGCCGGACACTTGTCATCTCCGCGCGGCGCGATACACTAGCCCCGGCTTAAGGCTGCGTCAAGCCTAATTTTTGCGGAGAAGATTATGACTGCCCGTTTACGCTTATGTCTGCCCATTCTGTTTGTGATTATGCTGCTGGGAGCCGCTGCGCTGCCCACCCTGTCGGGGGGACACACGTCCGCACAGCAGCAGCCGACGGTCCCGCCGACCAATACGCCGCGCTTCACGGCAACGGTGCCGCCAACCAACACGCCGCGCTTCACAGCCACACCGGAACTCCCGACGGCAACGGCGACAACGGCAGCAACCAACACGCCGACGCCCACCCAAACGCCGACCACGCCCCCTACCCTGTTCCCGACGCCGACGCTGTATTATCCCGACGTGGTGACGCAGGGCGAACAGCCGACGGCGATTCCGACGGAAATGCCGCGCCTGCGCTCGACAGACGACAACGGGAATCCGTACAACCTGCTCAATATTCTGCTGATCGGGCATGATGGCGAAGTCGTGCCGGATGATCCGAATTTTCACACGGATACCATGATCATCGTGTCGATCAACCGGGACACCAATACGGTCAGTATGCTGTCGCTGCCGCGCGACCTGTTTGTGTATATCCCGAACTGGGGCATGCAGCGGCTCAACCAGGCATACTGGTACGGCGAGGCGATTGAGTGGACGGATGGCGGCTGGGGGATGCTGCGCCAGACGATTCTGTATAACTTCGGGATCGAAACGCACTATTACGCGATGGTCGATTTCACCGGATTCGAGACGATCATTGACCGGCTGGGCGGGGTGGATATTGCGGTGGACTGCCCGATCCAGGATACCACGTGTGTCGGGCCGGAATGTTCGGATGGGATCGTCGGAAATGAGACGGACGATCAATTTGTGCTGAAAACGCTGGATGTCGGCGTGTATCATATGAACGGTACAGATGCGCTGTGGTACGCACGCAGCCGCAAAAATACGATTGACTTTGACCGGGGCCGCCGCCAACAGCAGATTCTGCGCGCGATGTGGGCCACCGCCAAGCAGCAGAATCTGATCACTGAAGTCCCCAGCCTGTGGAGCGAAATGACCTCGGTGGTGAAGACGAATCTGCCGCTGGATCAGGTGATCCCGCTGATCCCGCTGGCACTGAGTATGGAACCGAACAACATCGAAAACCACTTTTTCCGCAAAAATATTGAAACAATCGCCTGGTCGCCGGACGGGGTGACGAATGTGCAGATTCCAGAGCCGACGGGCGGCATGCTGCGGCTGATCCAGGAGTTTCTACAGCCGCCGACCCAAAACCGATTGGTGCTGGAAAATGCGATCATCGAGATTTATAACGGCACGCCAAACGAGGGTTGGGACCTGGTGGCGGCGGACCGGCTGGTGTGGGAAGGGTTCGCGCCGCTGGCGATGGGCGCGGCAGACCGAGCTGATTACACCGATACGATCATCTATGACTATACGGGCAGCACCAAAGGCAGCAGCCTGAACGATCTGGTTGAACTGCTGAATATCAAGCCGGAGAATATCATCCCCGACCCGAACCCGAACCGCACCTCGGATTTTAAGATCATCCTGGGGTCGAATTACAATTCGTGCGTGGGGCGGCAGTGGGTCGCGCCAGAACCTATTCCGGGAGAAGAAACGACGGCACAGTAAGGTTAAGGGCCAAATTGTACGGGTCAGCATCGATCGGTGTTGACCCGCCTTCTTAAGGAGGTTGTATGTTGATTGTGGCGCGGTGTGGAGATATACAGCACAATCCCGAAAGTACACTTCCCGCCTTTGAGCAAGCTATTCTCAAGGGCGCAGACACCATCGAATTGGATGTGCATCTGACTCAGGATGATCAGTTGGTCATCCACCATGATTATTATCTCGGACGCACTGACAATGGCTCCGGGTACATTGGCGATCAGACTTTGGCCGACCTGCGGAAACTGGATGCGGGCGGTTGGTTCGATGCACGGTTTCGCGGTGAGAAAATTCCTACGCTGCAAGAAGTCTTCGACCTGGGAAAAAACCGAGTCCGATTTGAGATCGACATGAAAGGATCGAGTCTGCGGTTTCTCAACCGCGTCAATGATGAAGTGACACGTTTTGATTTGTGGGAACAGGTCGAGTTAACCACGTCCCATACGCCGCTGTTTGCACATATGAACCCAGCGTGGTGTACCGGCATGTTCTTCTATCCCCTGCCCGACTGGATGAAACCGGCACTTGGACAGCAGCACATCACCGATTGGATGATCCTGGCGAACGCGAAGGTAGCCCATCTGCACACTTCGCTGATTGAGCCTGAATTTGTGGCCCGGCTGCACGGCGGCGGCTTTGGGGTTCACGGGTCCAATCTCAACACGGCAGACGATATGCGGAAAGGGATCGCGGCGGGGATTGATCAATTTTCGACGGATCAACTGGAACTGGCGAACCGCTTAAGGGCATAGACGGCTCCCCACAATTCCCCGACAAAACTCTTACGTCCCTGCCCTTGCATTCCATCCCGTTCCGACCTAAGCTACACCTAGTATCGAGCATTTTGAAGGAGGCAGGCATGCGCCGTCTGTTGCTTGTGTTAGTGCTACTTCTGGCCGCGTGCGGGAGTGATGACGACAGTGATAAAAAGCTGCCCGCCAGCCGCCCGGTGACTTTGCAACCGCAGCCCGACGCCACGCGGCTGCCCGGATGTACCACCACCGATTTGGAAAACTGGTATGAAATTGTCAGCACGAATCTGACAGAATTCAGCATGGTTAGCGCGGAAGCGCTGACCCTTCCCGCCGCCGACGGGATGATCAAACTGAGCCGCCTGGTAGAACTGGGCGATTGGATTGCACGGACGCCGGTACCGGAAGACTGCGCGCTGGCGCTGCGGGGGCAGATTATGAGTCCGATCAGCACGATTCTGGCGACCTACCAGCAGTATGTAAACCAGGAGATCACGCAGGATGAGATGCGTCCGATTGTTGAAGCGGCCAACAACGCGCTCAACAACGAGATCGCCAGTGGGCTGGCCGGGACACAGTCACAGTTAGAGGTGCAACTGCAAATCGACGCCGCAGAAGCACAGCAGCCACAATAAAGCAGGCAGGGGCGTATCGCCTGTATCGCCATACGCCCCCAGGAATCTCATCCCCAAACCTACTTATTTTCAGCATCGAACGATATGCTATTCCACACTCTTGCTTGCCCTCTAACGTGTCAGGTATAATCGGTGGTACAAAAATAATTTTCCAAAACGAGTAGATTTCGTCCTTTCACTCTGTTAACAATTCATCACCGATTGAGGAGATATAACCATGTCTGGACATAATAAGTGGTCAACCATTAAACGTAAAAAAGGCGCAGAAGACGCCAAGCGCGGCAAGATCTTCACGCGGATCACGCGGGAAATCATGATGGCGGCGCGCGAAGGCGGAGCTGATCCTGACTCGAATTCGTCGCTGCGTATTGCCGTAGACAAAGCCCGCGCGAACAATATGCCCAAAGATAACATCGAACGGGCCATTCATCGCGGGGCGGGCATTGGCGAAGATGCCGTTACGATGGAAGAGATCATCTATGAAGGGTTTGCCCCGCATGGAATCGCGCTCGTGATCACCGTTCTTACCGACAACAAAAACCGCACCCTGGCAGACATTAAATACGTCTTTAACCGGAACGGCGGACAGTTCGCCAGCGCCGGATCGGTCACATGGCAGTTTGACCAAAAAGGGTATATTTCGGTTAACGGCGCGGGCGTCAACTACGACGATCTGTTTATGATCGCCGCCGACGCGGGCGCGGATGATGTGCAGGAAGAAGACGAGAATTACTCGATTTATACTCCCCGCGAAGAATTGGGAGCCGTCGCCAAAGCGTTGAGCGAGGCCAAATATAAAATTGAAGAGCGTGAATTGATCTGGGTGCCGAAGAATGAAGTCGAACTGAGCACCCAGGATTCGATTCAGGTGATGGGGATGATCGAAAAGCTGGAAGAACTGGACGACGTGCAGACGGTGGCGTCGAACCTGGGCATCAGCGATGAGGTCGCCGCAGCGCTCGAAACGGCGTAATTTACAGGTAACGGTTGAGGGGGAAGCCAAAATCAAAGGGCATGGCGGGGAAGACGGACCCCCGTTGATCTACGATTTTGTGTATGCTGGCCGCAAACCGCAGAACGGCGCGCGGCCATATTTTTTGACAAGGATTAGAACATATGCTCGTACTCGGAATTGATCCTGGCACCGCGACCACCGGTTTTGGGCTGGTGCGCGAGCTGGCGAACGGCGATTTGCAGGCCGTGCATTATGGTGTCATTACGACGCAGGCAAAAATGCCGATGCCCAACCGGCTGATGATTCTGTACGACGGGGTGCGCAAGCTGATCGAAGACTATAAGCCGGATTCTGCCGCGATTGAAAATCTATTTTTCGGGAAAAACGTCACCACCGCGATCACGGTGGCGCAGGGGCGCGGGGTCGTGCTGCTGGCGCTGGCACAGGCAGGACTGACGATCCGCGAATATAAACCCGCCGAAATCAAGCAGGCGATTGCAGGCTATGGCAATGCCGATAAAACACAGGTGCAGGAGATGATCCGGCAGCTTTTAAACCTGGACCAGATTCCACGCCCGGATGATGCCGCCGACGGACTCGGCGTAGCGATCACCGATTTGAGCAGCAGCCGCTTTGAACGAATGGCAGGGAGCTAAATGCCGTCGATTCCGTTTGACTTTTCTTATTTTCCCTGCCTTCAGACCGAGCGATTACGGCTGAGGGAAATCACGGAGGCGGATATTCCGGCCCTCTATACGCTGTTCGCAGACCCGGATGTGAACCGTTACAGTGCGGATAATCTGAACGATATACACGACGCGGAAAGTTTGTTTTTTTCGTTCATTCAAGCCATATTTGATCAGCATACCGGGCTGCGCTGGGGCATTACGCTTCACACCGCGCCGGACACACTGATCGGAACCGGCGGCTATAATTTCTGGCGGCAGGATCAGAACTATGGTGAAATTGGCTATGACCTGCGCCCGGCATATTGGGGACAGGGAATCATGACGGAGGCGGTAAGCGCGATCATCCAATTCGGATTTGAGACAATGCAGCTCAACCGGATCGAAGCGGATGTAACCGTTGGAAATGATGCATCAGCGCGAGTGCTTCAGAAGCTCGGATTTCAAGAAGAAGGGCTTCTGCGGCAGCGGGTCTATTTTGGCAACACCTATCATGATACGCGCTTCTTTTCGCTACTCCGAGCGGATTACCAGCAGAAGGATAAACCATGATCGACATCGTGAGCGGCCCCGTTGCCGCCAGCGGCAAGGATTATGTGGTGGTGATGGTGGGCGGTGTGGGGCTGCGGGTGTCGGTCCCCAAGTCGGTCTTTGATCACCTGGACGGGCACACGCTCACGCTGTATACACACCTGGTGGTGCGTGAGGACGCGCTCACCCTGTACGGGTTCCCGGAGGCAGAAGAACGGACGATGTTTGAACTGCTGCTGACGGTGAGCGGCGTCGGGCCGCGGATCGCGCTGGCCGTGCTCAGCACGCTAACAATCGAACATCTAAAAAATGCGGTGGCCCGCGAAGAACCGGAAATCCTGACGCGGGTACCGGGCGTGGGCAAAAAACTGGCGCAAAAAGTCGTGTTTGAGTTAAAGGACAAACTGGCGCTGGATACCATCACCGGGCTGGCGGCGATCAGCGATATTGACACGGACGTGCTGGCAACCCTGACCGCGCTGGGTTACAGTGTGGTCGAGGCACAGGCCGCGCTGCAATCCATCCCACGCGACGCGCCGCCGGATGTCGAGGAACGGGTCCGGCTGGCACTCAATTATTTCGCATAGGACAGACGAGCAGATGGCAGACCATGAAGTGATAGGCACACGCATCAATGTGCTGGATAAGGGCTGGGTCGAGTTACAGGATCAGATGGGTGACGATCTGGCGATTGTGAACGCGGCGCGGGTATCGTTTTTGGGCGAAAGCAAGGGGGCCGAACGCGATAAAAAGCTATTGTTCTATCTGATGCAGCACCGCCACACCACGCCCTTTGAGATGGTGGAATTCAAATTTCGGGTCAAGTGCCCGATCATCGTGGCGCGGCAGTGGATGCGGCATCGCGTGTTTTCGTTTAACGAAGTAAGCCGGCGTTATACATCGGAAGCCATCGAATTCTATATTCCATCCGTCTGGCGCACGCAATCCACCGATAACAAGCAGGCCAGCGGGAGCGACCTTGAGTCTGAACCAGCGGCGCAGTTTACCGCCGCACTGGAAGCCCACTGCGAACAGGCACTGGCGCTCTACCAGCAGGCGCTTGAGGCGGGCGTGGCGCGCGAAATGGCGCGGCTGTTTTTGCCGCACAACCTGTATACGGAATTTATCGCCAAAATCGACGCGCACAACCTGATGCACTTTTTGCGGCTGCGGATGGCGGCTGATGCCCAGTATGAAATCCGGCAGTATGCATGGGCGATCTACGAGCACCTGTTCAAACCCGCCCTGCCCTGGACAGCGGAAGCATTTGAAAAGTTTGTGCTGCCAGAATTGGGGCCGATCAAAAATGAGCAGGGGTAGGTTGGCGAACCTACCCCCACAGTACAGCTACGATCCTGTATCGAATGTCACCACGATTTCATTGCTGATCGGGTAACAGAGGGGGTTGCCCGTTTCATCGAGCGGGGTGACCTGCCACGAATAAACGTTGGCCTGCGTAAATATTTCGCCAGGGACGGTAAAGGAACCCGTCAGCACGGTTTCGCTCACCACGACCCCGCCGCCAGGATGCCGGACTTCGACCAGATAAGCCGCCGCCCATGATACCGGAATCCAGTTCACCACAAAGGGCTGGCCCACGTAGGTGCCAGGATTGTTGCTGCCCTCGGCCAGTTCTTTACAAAAAGCAGGCTGGGGAGTCCAGGTGGGACCAGCAGGCAGCGGAGTCGGCATAAGCGGATCGATGCCGGACGAGGTAGGCCGCTGACCGGGAGTGCGCGACGGAACGGGTGTCCAGGTGGGCGGGAAAATGGATGTCGCGGCACCCGATGCACCGCCGGAAGACTCCGAACTGCCCGCATCACCAGCCGCACCAGAGGCTCCGCCATTTGAATCCGGGGCCGCTTGTCCGGTTGGAGTCAGTGAGGCGCGGAAACCGGACGGGCTAGCCGTCCAGGTGGGCGGAAAAACCGATGTCGCATCGGAAGAAGACTGGGCAGAATCCGCAGCGGTGGTCGGGGTGGGAGTCAGCGAGGCGCGGAATCCAGCCGGGCTGGCGGTCCACGTCGGCGGCATGCCGCGTGTGGCGGTTGGCTCAAGCGTCCCATCGCTGGAAGATTGCTCTCCCCCATCACTATTATTCGTCCCGCCCGTATTCGTGGGCGGCTGATTCGAGGATTTATCTTCCTTGTCCTTGTCACCGCAGGCAGCCAACAGCAGCACCATGAGGATGAAGAGCATTAACCAGACTTTGCGCATGGAACAGTCCTTCCCGCGTTTTTACAACACATAACCAAACAGCAGCCCGAAGATCGCCAGGACGGCCAGCATAACCAACGCCAGCGCACCCAGCGCCGCATAAATTACGGCAGGTTTTCCAGCGTGCCAGGGGCCGTTCATATCAAAGCCTACCATCGCCCACCAGCCGATACCATAGAACAGAAGTCCCAGGACGACGGCAATCAGGGCCGGAAGCATCGGGTCCATATCGCCTTCTACCACATTATCGATCAGGACACGATCAATAATGAAGGAAACCAGAATCACAAGCAAGAGTGTGATCAAAAGGCTGAGGATAATTCGTTCCAGCCGAGGCAAGCGATCCAGGCGCGCGGCCCAGAGCTGCGAGCGTGTTAAGTTAGAGTGACCCGATTTGGATCGAGACATAATGGCCCCCGTCAGGTTGGGAAAAAAGTATTGATCAAGCCCGTCGCGGTGCGCTCGAAATAGGTCTGCATTTCGCTGCGTGCCGGTTCGGGAATCTGCGCTTCGTCCAGCGCGGCCACCATATGGCGCATCCAGACGTTGCGCGCGTTTTCATCAATCCTAAACGGAGAATGGCGCATACGCAAGCGAGGATGTCCGCGCTGGTCGCTGTAGGTGGTTGGCCCGCCGAAAAACTGGATCAAAAAAAGGCGCAGACGAAGCTCCGCGCCTTCCAGATCATGCTCAGGATACATCGGACGCAGCACCGGATCGACGGCGACGCGCTGGTAAAAAGCATGTACCAGTCGCTCAAACCCTGCGGGGCCGATCTGTTCGTAGATGGTGGGTGACATCCAACTTCCCTAGCGAATACGCATATAATTCGTGCAGCCGGCGGCTTCAAACACAGCCTGAAATTCATCCGGCGTGTCCTCGAAGTCGGCCAACCAGGTGTCGGCAGTCCGCACGACGATAAAGTTCACGAGATTACGGTCATAGCTGCCCGCATCATGGATATTCTGGACCACCGGCGGAGTGACGGTCACACACCACGCTTCGGATACCGGCTCGCCCCAGGTCAGAGAGAGGGCATCGACGTGTTTGGCTTTTTCCGCCGTGTCTACTTTGTGATTAATGGGCTGCAAGGATGAGGCATCTTCAACTTCCTTGAGATAGGAGTCGAGCACCGATTGGACATCTTTGGGTAGTTTGCTGGAAGACGACTTCTCTTCTTTTTCCTCATCGTCACCGCAAGCGGCCAAAAGCGAGAGGACCAAGACAACCAGTACGAACCAGGACAAACGTTTGAACATAGAGAAATACCCCCAAGTGTGATTAGGCTGCTACGAATCAAATGGGAAGGTCGGCGGGTAGCGATCCTCCCAATTATTCAACTCTTCGGTTTTCAGGTAAGCCAGGATAAATTCATCGATCAGGCCCCGGCTCATCACGTCTTTGATATTGGTCAGGCGCACCCCGGTACGCTGGTCGCGCACAAACCGATCCCCCTTGCCCAGGCTGTACAGCCGGATAACGGAGTGTTTTTCCTGCGGGGGCGCGGGATGGTGGCCTTCCGCAATATCGGTTTTGATGCGCTGATACGATTCCAGCCAGCCTTTGACATCGGTGCCTTCGGGCATGGCGAACACCTGCGCCCGCGCGATCTCTTCCCCTGCCCCGGTGACATCCTGCGCTAACAGGCGGTGCAGACCGCGCTCGCCTTTCAGGAAGCCGAACACATTACTGCCATCGAGCCACAGCGCGATTTCGTCGGTGTGTTCGTACCGGGCATAACGTTTCATCACATCCTGAAAACTGCCCGCTGTCAGATGCGTAAAGGCTTTGCCCCCCGGCGCAGCAGCATCGGGCGTGAGCAGATAGATTTCTCGATCATAACCTTTTCGCTCGGCCCACCACAAATACATTTCCGACAAACGGCGCGGCCATTCTTCGGAAGGTTTAGCGGGCAGAGCGGCGGGCGTACCCATCGCGCGGATCAGCATCATGGCCTGGTTGCGATGCGGCAGATGCGCGGTCAGCAGCTCGATTTCGAGATAACTGGTATTGGTGTGCAGTTCCTCGTAATCGCGGGCGAGTTCGGAATGGTAGCGCAGATCGCGCTCACGGTTGACCAACACCGCGAGATCTTCCAGATATTCGGCGCGGTCCAACAGTTGGCGCACACGGCGGGTGATACGATCCAGAAAATAGTAGCGGCGCATGCGGTCCCCGGCATCGCGATCATCCCAAAACTGGGACGAATGCGCGGCGCTGCTGAGGGCTTCCTTTTCGCGCTTCATCTCTTTGATGGTATCGGACTCGGCCCAGTCGCTTAGTTTACGGCGCAACATGGCGAAGGCTTCGACCAACTGGGGCAGATCAAGGCGTTCGCGGCGTCCGCTGTCTGCGCCGCCGACGAGGGTAACGGTGAGCTTTTGGCCTGCGTCATCAATTGGCACATTCTTCAGGGCAAGTTTGCCATCTTCGACCACAACACGCAGCAGGGCCTGTTCCTGGGTGGAACGCTGGGCCAGCGTGCGGGCCATCGGCGCGACTACCTGCCGCTCGATTTCACGTTTGAGCGGACGCGCGCCATATTCCGGGCTGTAGCCGTGCTCCAGCACGAGATCGATCACAGCCTCGTCAATTTCGACCAGAATATTACGGCGGGTGATGCCATCGCGCAGCAGAATCTCGTTCAGTTCGCGCTTGGCAATGTCGCGGATCGCCAGCGGAGTCAACTGGCTGAAGACCACGATCTTATCCAGGCGGTTGATAAATTCGGGGCGGAAATAGGCTTCGATTTCGGCCATATAATGTTCTTTCAGCGCGGCGTTCACCACGCTGGGATCAGCCGATTCACCCACCGCGAAACCATGCGGGCGGAAGGCTTTATTGCTGCCGCCGAGATTGCTGGTCAGGATCAGAATGGTGTTGTGGAAAAAGGTCGTTTTGCCAGCCGAGTCGGTCAGACGGCCTTCGCCCAACACTTGCAGGAAAATATCATAAATGCGAGGTGAGGCTTTCTCAAATTCGTCCAGCAGCACGACGCTAAAGGGCTGCTCGCGCACACGGCGCGTTAATTCGCCTTCATGCCCCAGCGCGCCGCTCAGACGGACTACCCCGTCAAGGTCGCTGTATTCGCTCATGTCGAAGCGGATCAGGCGCGATTCGTCGCCAAAGAGATAGGCGGCGAGGGTTTTCGCCATCTGCGTCTTGCCGACTCCGGTGGGGCCGATAAACAGGAAGGTGCCGAGCGGCTTGTAGGGATCGTTCATGCCCGCTTTGACCGTCGCCACGAGATCGGCCATCGAATCAACGGCCTCGTCCTGGCCTAAAATGCGCTCATGGAAATAGTTTTCGACTTCCTGAAGCGAGAGGCGTGCCTCGTCGTTGACAATAAATTCGGGCATACCGCTGAAGCGCGAAAACGTTTCGATCACATCGGGCTTGCCCACTCGAACCTGGCTGCGAATCCGGCGGAAGAGGCTGCCCCCAGCCGTATTGGTGGGCTGCACCTGCTTACGGGTGATGTCGGCAGCGGTTTCTTCCAGCAGACGAACCGCCTTGCCCGGAAAAGCACGGTAGGGCCAGAACCGGCGGCTGAGTCCGACGCTGGCCTGGATCGCATCGGGCAGAATGCGTACGTTCAGATCACGTTCCAGATCGCGGGCAACGCTGCCCATCAGCGAAAGCGTCTCATCTTCGCTCAGCCCGGCAACTTCGACGCGGCGAAAGAGATTCAAAAAGGTGGGGCCAAGATTCTCGCCCATCGCCAGCCGTTCGCCGGACGCCTCACCGATCACGATCACGTCTCCATTGGCGATGTGGGGCTTGAGCGCCATCGCAACGTTGTTATCACCCTTTGCCCAGCGTCCGATTTCGAGCAGGCCGGGCAGATCGGGCACATAGAGAATGTGCCGTTCATGGCGGCATTCGTCCACAATGTTATTGATACGCTCTTCCCACGTGCCGATATACTGCGCGCCCGCGATGATCCGATCCGGCGTGATCAGCCAGATGCGCCGCCCATTTAACATCTCGTCGCAGTCGCCCTGCTGGATGCGGCGGATCACTTCCTGCACGACTGCGGTTTTGCCCGACTCGGAAGGGCCGGTCACAAGCACGCTGTTATGGCGCGAACTGACCAGAATTTGCAGAATGGCGGCGACCTCATCTTCACGGTGATAGGCCCGCCGGAAACGTCCCTCAGCGGCCTGGGCTGTCAGATCGACGCCGATTTCTTTGAGCGCCCAGTAATTATCACCGTCCGGCAGGCGGTCAAACAAGGATGAAAAGGTACCATCCTCTTCGCGCTCACTGGCTTTTTTGAGTTCAACTTCGACCTCAACCGTATCCAGATACTCGCTACGGGCATGGCGATACTGCTGCAAATCATCGAGCGTCACATCATCCAGCCACGCGAGAATTTCCTGCTTGGACGTTTCGAGCAGTTCGTCCCAATTGTAGGCGTAAAAGGTCAGCGGCGGGCTGCCCAGGCGGGGAACCGTGACCAGAAGCTGACTGTTTTCCTCGTCCGGCTTCACCAGCAGGCTGAAGGTCAGCGGGACCAGTTCGCGGCGTTTGCTGCGCTTTTTACGATCCAGCGGGCGAATCTCAAGCTGGACTTTACGCATCGCCAGCCCTGAATCAAATTCCACATGCTGGAGCATACTGGGCGGCGTGTCTTCGAGCCGTTCCTGGATCGCCTCAGCCAGTTCCTCTTTTAACTCGTCGAGATTGGGGCCATAGGCCGTCAGATCGTAATAGGGAACCACCGAGACGGTATTCGTCTGGTTCTGGTGCTTTTGAACGTAAAGATGAAATTTAAACTTCATGTCTCTCCGCGCGGGGTATGAAGGCCCAAATCGCCGTGTTATTATACCATAGCACGACATGACAAATCGAAGGGAAACTTATGAACCGTAAATGTTTTGTTCTGGCTGGCACGCTGCTGTGCAGTCTGCTGCTACTCATCCCGGTCCAGGCCCAGGAAGCGCCAGATTCACGCATTGATCATCTGGCGCGGGGGATCAACCTGTCGGGCTGGTTCTGGTATGGGCCGGAGAACCTGAGCGAAGTCGAAAATCATTTCACGGCAGCGGATTTTGCCGTGATTCACGACCTGGGATTCACCTATGTACGGCTGCCGGTTGACCTGGGTTTTGTATGGGACAGCGCCAATAACCAGTTCAAGGAAGACGCGCTGGCAGTGTTTGATCGCGGGCTGGAAGGACTACTGGCGTATGATCTGGCGGTGGTCGTGGACCTGCACAGTGTGGATCAGACCTACTATGACAATATTTTTTCGGGGCGGCTGGAAGACGATCCGGCGTTTATCGCCACCTTTGAGGCGTTCTGGCGGGCGTTTGCCGCACACCTCAGCACCACCGATCCGGAAATGGTGTTTCTCGAAGTGCTGAACGAACCCGTGTACCAGGATGATCCGGCGCTGTGGCTGCCGGTCCAGGATCGGCTAGTGAAGGCGATCCGCGAGAACGCGCCGGACCATACGATCATCGTCACCAGCGCGTGGTGGTCGAATCTGAATACCTTTGTGGAACTCCAGCCGCTGGATGATCCCAACCTGATCTACAACTTCCACTTTTATGAGCCGTTCGTGTTCACCCACCAATTGTATGAGCCGTCCGCATCCACCGACCCGGACGCAGACTGGGTCGAAGACGTGATGTATCTGCGCGACATCCCCTACCCCATGACGCCCGAAAACGTGGAACCCGCTGCGCAAATGCTCGACGCACAGTTTCCCGCCGGGAGTGATCTGGATTGGATGGGATCGTGGGTGCGCGAGTATGGCGCGGCACGCTGGGACGGTGCAAAGATCGATGAGCAAATCCAGCGGGCGGCGGCGTGGGGTGAACAATACGGCGTGCCGGTGATGTGCAACGAATTCGGCGCATATGCCCGCTATGCCGCGCCGGAAGATCGCGCTGCGTTTTTGCGGGATATGCGGACCGCGCTCGAAAAGTATGGCATTTCGTGGGCGATGTGGGATTATGATGATGCCAACAGTTTTGGTATTGTCTGGCGCGAAAATGGACACCCGATAGTTGATCCGCTCACTGCGGATGCGCTCGGCCTCACAACGGAAGCAGTAAGCGGTGTGCTGCCCGCCGGGTATACATGGGAACCCGTGTTCCGCGATGATTTTGAGGGCGACAGCCTGGATACTGCCCGCTGGAATACGTGTTATCCCTGGGAAGAGGACGGCTGTACCAACGAGGGCAACAACGAACTGGAATGGTATCAGGCCGACGATGTGCGCGTTTATGATGGCATGCTGCATCTGGTGGGCGAAGATCGCAGCATGAACGGATTCCCGTATACATCGGGCATGGTGACATCCTTCGAGAAATTCGATTTTCAGTATGGCTATGTGGAAGTCAGCGCCCGCATGCCCGCCGGACAGGGGTTGTGGCCTGCCGTGTGGATGATGCCCGGTGATGGATCGTGGCCGCCGGAAATCGATATTCTGGAAGTGCTGGGCCACGAGCCGAATATTGTCTATATGTCGAATCACACGATGATCGGCGAGACCCTGGTGAGCGCGAGCGATAATTATACGGGGCCGAATCTGGCTGAGGGCTTTCATCTGTATGGTCTGTGGTGGACACCGGATTATCTGGCGTGGTATGTGGACGGCGTGGAGCGCTTCCGCGTGGAGGAAAATGTACCCCAGGTGCCGATGTATCTGCTGGCAAACCTGGCGATAGGCGGCAACTGGCCCGGTTGGCCGGACGAAAACACGGTTTTTCCTACCAGTTTTGATATTGACTATATGGCTGTGTGGCAGACCGCAGAGTGATCCATGCTATAATGGCCGGTCTTTTTATGATGGTTCTGTTCAACTGAAGGTATGCATGACCGAAAAACCTCAAGTGACGATCTACAGCGACGGCGGCGCTTCCCCTAATCCGGGACCGGGCGGTTGGGCGGCGCTGCTGATCGCCAGCAATGGCTATACGAAGGAACTCAGCGGCGCGGAAATGGACACCACCAATAACCGGATGGAACTCACCGCCGCCGTTGAAGCGCTGCGCGCTTTGAAACAGCCCAGCCAGGTCCAGTTTTTCACAGATTCGGAATATGTCCGGCAGGGAATCACGGATTGGATCGCGAAGTGGGTCCGGCAGGGCTGGCAGCGGCGGGGTGGCGAAGTCAAAAATCAGGACTTATGGCAGGCACTCCAGGCCGAAACGCAGCGGCACGAGATCAACTGGCAGTGGGTGAAAGGCCACGCGGGGAACCCGAATAACGAGCGCGTGGATCAGATGGCAACGGCAGCCCGCCAGCAGATGCTCGGCCTCCCCGTGAAACCGATCCCCACCGCGCAGGTCGAGATCGCGTTCCAGGTCAAAGCGTCGAAAACGGGCGGCGGGTGGGCGATCCGGGTGGCGGCGCAGGATGCCGCGCCGGAGATCATCACTAACCGGATCGCGGGCGAAAATCTGACGCACAACGAACTCGAACTGATCGCGCTGTTGGACATTTTGCAGCGCGCCACGCCGGACACCGCGCTGAATATCTACTGCCCCAGCGACTACACCTGCAACGGCATGAGCCAATGGGTGCATGGCTGGCAAAGACGCGGCTGGATCACGAAAGAAGGCGCTCCCGTCCAGCACCGCAAACGCTGGGAGGCGCTGGTGGGTGCCGCGCGTCTCCTGGCGATTCACTGGCTGCGCGAAGCCGATCCGCCGCCGGATTACGTCAAACAGATCAAAAAGCTGGCGGCGCACACGGCAGACGAAACTACTTAGGCTGCGCCACTATTTTCTTGGATCGGCCTGAATGATCACCGTACATTCCAGCGTATTCGTCTGGCCCACTGTATGCCCGCCGCGCGTGCTCTCCCAGGTATCGGCGGCGGTTTCGACCAGCTTCAACACATGTTCACCGGGTGGCAGCTCTACCGGATCCATGACGAAATTCCAGCCCCAGGGGCAGTACGGCGGATGGCGGTGAGGGCCGCTCTGGTGTAACCCACCCATATCCCAGGCCTGACCATCGACAAAAAGCTGGTAGTCGGCGGGATGCGGGTGGGCGGCAGTCTGGCCTTCGGTATCAAAACAGCCGATCCCCCAATACATGACGAGGGGATTGTGCAGTTCTTCGTTGGGGGGATCCACCACGCACTGCATCGTTGCCCACAAAAAGTGGAAGTAGGTCCCGTCGCTCGGATTTTCAGACGGGGCCACCGCATTGAGATCGGGCAGTTCCTGCATCCATACGCAGTCAGTGGGACAGCTCACCACCCCTTCGCCGGGATTGCATTGGCCGTTGCCACACTGCGGAAATTCCTGGCAGTCTAACGCGCAGGTGTTCGCTTCGTCCGGCTCACAGATCAGGTTGCCGCAGGTTTCGGGGGCCAGCGGCGACTCCGGCGGATATTCCGGCAAAACACCCACCTCCCCCACCGGGTCTAAACTGCCATCCGCAGGCACATGCAGCGACTGCCCCTCCTCGACCTGAAGCGTATCACCAAGCTGATTATCCGGCGTGATTCCGGTGACTGTCACCGCACCAGAGCGGACAATAATCGTCGTGTCACCGCCGGGCGTGACGGTCACAAAAAAATGCGTTCCACGCACAGCAATTGAAGCGCTCGGCGTCTGAATTTCGTAGCGCGAAGCGGGATCGAGAACATTTTCGATATTGTTGAACACGCTCCCGGCGAAGAGATCGAATGAGACCGCGATGATTCCAGTTGAAGAGTCTACATCCAGCTCGCGGACTTCAAGCAAACTATCGGGCAATATATCCACTTCGTAGCCTTCAAAGAACGTGAGATAGGCTAACCCGGTTGGGCCGGTGCGGATGCGGGAGCCAACCTCGACAAAGGACGGATCAACTAAAGTCTGCCATTCATCAGCATGACCGGGGGTGCTCAGTTGGATCAAACCCTGCACGGGTTCCAACGTCGCGACAGAAACGCCCGGCAGCCATAACACGCTGGCGAGCACACCCACAAGCACAGTTTCGCCCCATCGGAAATACATGATCCCTGTCTCCCTATGTAAGCTCTATTCTCAGTGTATGATTGGCGCGGGTGGGGGTCAACCAAGTCAATCCGAAGGGTTGAAGCCGCGCCGTCCTGTGGTAGAATCGGCGGCGCGACGCGGATTCGTGCGTCGTTTTGTTGCGCCTACAGAGGAGCTTTCTCGATGGTCTATCCCTATGATCTGTCTGTGGTGCTGCCCGTCTATAATGAAGTGGACAACATCACCCCGGTACATGAAGAATTGAGCAGTGTCCTGAAAGGACTCAACCTGCGCTATGAAGTGATCTATGTGGACGATGGCAGCCGCGACGGAACCACACAGCGGATCGCAGCGCTGGCTGAAGCGGAACCGGATACCGTGCGGGCGGTCATCTTCCGGCGGAATTTTGGGCAGACCGCAGCGATCCAGGCGGGGATCGACCACGCGAACGGCGCGATCATCGCCCTGATGGACGCCGATCTGCAAAATGATCCGCATGACATCCCGCTGATGCTCCAGCAGATGGAGACGGAGGGGTACGATCTGGTCAGCGGGTGGCGCAAGAATCGCAAAGACAAAGCGGTGACGCGTAAGCTGCCCTCGAAGATCGCCAACGGGATGATCTCACGGGTGACAGGCGTGCATCTGCACGACTATGGCTGCACGCTGAAGACATACCGCCGCGAAGTGCTCGATCATGTGCGGCTGTACGGGGAAATGCACCGCTTTATTCCCGTGCTGGCGAACGCCGCCGGGGCGCGGATCGTGGAACGGGTGGTCAACCACCGGGCGCGCATCCACGGGAAGTCGAAGTACGGGCTGTGGCGCACGATCAAAGTGCTGCTCGACCTGATGACCGTGACCTTTTTGACCAAGTACAACAAGCGCCCGATGTACATCTTCGGCGGGGTGGGCTTTATTCTGAGCGCGCTGAGCATGCTGTGCATTTTTGTGATGCTGATCAGCGGCATCTTCGGGGGCGGTCTGCTGTGGAATTCGCCCTGGCCCGTGCTGGCGGCGCTGTTCATCGTGCTAGGCGTGCAGTCGATGCTGATGGGGCTGATCATGGAAGTGCTGATGCGGACGTACTACGAATCGCAGGACAAAGGCCCCTATGTGATCCGGGAAGTGGTGAACGCGCACAAACACGTGCCGCTAGTCGATCCATCGTAACGACAGCGCTAAGATAGAATTCAGTAAGGCGGGAAGATGATCCCCGCCTTTTTTTATCCAAGCGCTTTTCAAACCGGGCGCAGGTAGGAATGCGGTTAAAGTAGGTTACTTTTTTAACCTACTTTGGGATAAAAGTAGGCTACTTTGGGATAATTTGCGGGATAAAGTAGGCTAAATGGGGCGCGGATTCAGGTTAAATGGGGTGGGATTCGGCTGAATCTGCGAGGAGCGGAAAAACGAACCCTACCCCCGGCCCCTGCCCGCTGGTTGAAATACTCGTAGACCGTGCCTTTCGGCGGAAAATCGTGCGGCAGATGATCCCACTGGCAACACGTAGATTATGGCATTCAGCACTTCGCGCATCTCCACGGCGCGCGGTCTGCCGCCTCGTTTCGCGGGTGGAATGCGTGATTCTAAAATCGCCCACTCCTCGTCTGTCAAATCGTTGGGGTATGGTTGTCCGTTCATGCCCCCAGTCTAGCCACTCTTTATCCACTTTCCATATGGTCTCTTAAAGGTAACATGTCTAGCCTTCCATTTTGTCAAGCCATTGGAAGGCTTCTTCGACATTGGTGAAAACCATCATCCGCAAGCCAAACTCGTGGAGAGTTTCTATGACTGGAGCCAGCGTGGCAGCAGCAGCTATCTCTTGTGGCACAACATTGGCCCAATATCTCCAGCCAGCCGCCACCATTGCCGGCCCCCATACTACGGAGCTGTTCATCATATCTAGCGAAAGCGGCCCATTTTGGCGATCATCTGATAGCCACTTACAGGCTCCATGCTCTTTGAGTACGGCTACTCCAGCAGCCATTGCTTCGTTGCCGACTTCGCTGTCAAAGGGTTTATGGACGGTGTGATGGATAATTTTCTTGTCGGGGAGATAGCGGAGTGTGATGTATTCGTTATCTATAACAATGACGGGCTGCATTAAA